>SKJG01000144.1 GCA_007116035.1 Thioalkalivibrio sp. | reverse complement strand
TACGCGCCGGAGATGGCCTACTTCGAGTGCCTGCACGAACTGAAGCTGATCGTCGACCTGATGTACGAGGGCGGCATCGCGAACATGAACTACTCGATCTCGAACAACGCCGAGTACGGCGAATACGTGACCGGCCCGAAGGTGATCAACGAGGAGTCCCGCTTCGCGATGCAGGAGGCCCTGCATCGGATTCAGACCGGTGAGTACGCGAAGGCCTTCATCCAGGAGGGTGCCTCGAACTACCCGTCGATGACCGCCTACCGGCGCCTAAACGCGGCTCATCCGATCGAGCAGGTGGGTGAACGCCTGCGTGGGATGATGCCCTGGATCACCGCGAACAAGCTCGTGGACAAGACCCGGAACTGACGCGCACCGGGGTCCGGCAGGTCATGAGCCGGGCCCCGGGCCGTCCAGGCGCGAGGCGGCGCTTCCGCCAGACCCGGATGAACCCTCATGTTTCCCGTTGCTCCTGAAGGCAGAATCTTCGTCATCGGTACCGCCTGGCTGGCCGTGATCACCCTGTTGTTCGGGTACACCCAGGCCGGGGCGCTGCTGGTCTTCGTGGCCATTGCACTGCTGCTGCTGTTTCGCGACTTCGTACGCCCGATTCCGCCGCAGGCCCTGGGGATCCTGGCGCCGACCGACGGCACGGTGCAGTCGCTGGACGAGGCTGCGGATCCGTTTACCGGGAAACCGGCCCGGCGTATCGTGATCCGGCAGCGGGCGCTCGGCGAATACAATCTGAACGCGCCGCAGGAGGCGACGCTGGTGCGCAGGGTCTGGCCGGGAAAGGCATCCGACGAGAAACCCGATCCGCAGTTGACCGGGCAACTCGGGCTGGCCTTCGAGACGGACGAGGGCCACGCCCTGTCGCTCGCGCTGGATCTGCGCCGCTGGCCCCGGTTCGTTCGTCTCCCGGTCATCACGGGAGGTCGGATCGGGCGCGGGAAGCGTCTCGGCTTCGCGGGATTCGGCGGGAGCGTCACTCTCTGGGTGCCCATCACGGCACACGTGTCCGCGCGGCCGGGACAGCTCGTCCTCGCCGGGGCGGATCTGCTCGGGGAGCTTCCGGGTCAGAAAAAGGCAAGCGCGGAGGCGCCCGCAGCATGAACGAGGAGACATCCGACGCAGAGGAACGGACACGGCCCCGGCGGCGTGGCGTGTTCCTGCTGCCGAACCTGTTTACGACCGGAGTCCTTTTCTCCGGCTTCTTCGCGGTGGTCTCGGCGATCAATGGCGATTTCATCACCGCCGCCATCGCCGTGTTCGTGGCGATGGTGCTCGACGGCCTGGACGGGCGCGTGGCGCGCCTGACCAACACCCAGAGCGAGTTCGGTGCACAGTACGACTCCCTCTCGGACCTGGTCGCCTTCGGTCTGGCGCCGGCGCTGATCGCCTACCTCTGGCAGTTGCACGAGCTCGGCAATCTGGGCTGGGTCGCGGCGTTCTTTTACGCGACGTCGACGGCGCTGCGGCTCGCGCGATTCAACAGTCGGCTGGCGGTGACCGACAAGCGCTTCTTCCAGGGACTGCCGAGTCCTGCCAGCGCGGCCTTCGTCGTGGGCACGGTCTGGGTGGCCGAGGACATGGGCCTGTTCGCGGGTTCGCCGACGATACTGATGGGGCTGGCCCTGGTCGTGACCGTGCTGGCGGGCGTGCTGATGGTCAGCAACCTGGCCTATTTCAGTTTCAAGGACATGGACTTCCGGCACCGCGTGCCCTTCTTCGCGATGCTGGCGGTGGTCGGTGTGCTGATGCTGGCCGCACTGGATCCCCCGAAGGTGCTGCTGGCCGGCTTCGTCCTGTATGCCCTCTCCGGGCCCCTGTTGACACTGGAGCGCTGGCGCCGCCATCGCAGCCGCCGCTCCTGACCCCGGCGATACCCAACGACTGGAAGAACAGGATCATGAGTAGAGACGCGCTGATCATCTTCGACACCACCCTGCGTGACGGCGAGCAGAGCCCCGGCGCGTCGATGACCCGGGAGGAGAAGCTGCGCATCGCGCACCTGCTCGAGAAGCTTCGGGTGGACGTGATCGAGGCCGGTTTTCCCGCCGCGAGTCCCGGTGATTTCGAGGCCGTGCGCGGGGTCGCTCGCGCGGTCAAGGACAGCCGGGTCTGTGGCCTGACCCGGGCCCGCGCGGAGGACATCGACCGTGCCGCCGAGGCGTTGAAGGATGCCGTCGCCCCGCGCATCCACACCTTCATCGCGACCAGTCCGATCCACATGCAGCACAAGCTGCGCATGAGTCCGGATCAGGTCGTGGAACACGCGGTGGCCGCGATTCGGCACGCGCGCAATTATACCGATGACGTGGAGTTCTCCGCAGAAGACGCCGGCCGGTCCGAGATCGATTTTCTCTGCCGCGTGATCGAGGCCGCGATCGACGCGGGGGCGCGCACCATTAACATTCCGGACACCGTCGGCTACGCGATCCCGGAACAGTTCGGCGCGACCATTGCGACGCTGTTGGAGCGGATTCCCAATGCCGACAAGGCGGTGTTCTCGGTGCACTGCCACAATGATCTCGGGTTGGCCGTGGCCAATTCCCTGGCAGCGGTCCTGAACGGGGCGAGGCAGGTGGAGTGCACCATCAACGCGCTGGGCGAGCGCGCCGGCAATGCCTCGCTCGAGGAAATCGTGATGGCGGTGCGTACCCGCCAGGACATCTTCCCGGTCGATACCCGGATCGACACCACCCAGATCGTGCCCTGCTCGCGCCTGGTGTCCAACGTCACCGGGTTTCCGGTGCAGCCGAACAAGGCCATCGTCGGCGCCAATGCCTTTGCGCACGAGTCCGGAATCCATCAGGACGGCGTGCTGAAGCACCGGGACACCTACGAGATCATGCGTGCCGAGGACGTCGGCTGGAGCGCGAACCGCATGGTCCTCGGCAAGCACTCGGGCCGTAATGCCCTGCGCTCGCGCTTGCTCGAACTCGGCATCCAGTTCGACACGGCCGCGGAACTCGACGAGGTGTTCGCGCGGTTCAAGGATCTCGCGGACAAGAAGCACGACATCTTCGACGAGGACCTGCAGGCCCTGGTCTCCGAGGCGGCCCCCGAGGCGTCCGACCGGTACCGGCTGAAGTTCCTGCGCGTCTGCTCCGAGACCGGAACCACGCCGCATGCAGAGGTGCACCTGGAGGTGGACGGCGAGCTGCTCAGCGGCTCCGCCGACGGCGGCGGTCCGGTCGATGCCTCCTTCCAGGCGGTGGAGTCCATGGTGAAGAGCGGGACCGAGCTCCTCCTGTATTCGGTGAACAACATCACCTCCGGCACCGACGCGCAAGGCGAGGTGACGGTGCGGCTTTCCCGCGCCGGACGCATCGTCAACGGCCAGGGAGCCGATACCGACATCGTGATCGCCTCGGTGAAGGCCTACCTGAACGCCCTGAACCGGCTGACGGTGCCCCCGGCCAGGGCGCATCCCCAGCACGACGGCGTCTGACCGCCCGCGATGCCCCTGAGCCGCCGTCAGCGGGAGGTCCTGCACGAAATGGGGATCCCGGTCTGGGTGCGGCGCGGGCTAGCCGGGGTCGAGGCCATGGACTCCGTTCCGCGGGCGCCTTCCGAAGGCTTGCGTGTCGCGGCACCCGTTGAACCGACCCCGGTGATGTCGTCAGCGGGGGTGTCCCCACCGGTAGCGGAACTGGATTGGGAGGCCCTGCGGACCCGGGTCGCCTCCTGCGTCGCCTGTTCGGAACTTGCGCCGCGGCGCACGCAAACGGTCTTCGGTGTCGGCGATCCCCATGCCGACTGGCTGTTCATCGGCGAGGCACCCGGTGCCGAGGAGGACCGGCGCGGAGAGCCGTTCGTTGGCCGTGCCGGGCAGCTGCTCGACAACATGCTGGCTACGCTCGGCCTTGCCCGTGGCGAGAACGTCTATATCGCCAACATCCTGAAGTGCCGTCCGCCCGGAAACCGGGATCCCAAGCCGGAAGAGGCGGCGGCCTGCCGACCGTTTCTGGACCGCCAGATCGCGCTGATCGCGCCTCGGGTGTTGGTCGCGCTGGGGCGGGTGGCGGCGCAGGCACTGCTGGACACCACCGTTCCGCTCGGTCAACTGCGCGGGGAGGATCGTGCCTACGGTGGCATTCCGCTGGTGGTGACCTATCATCCGGCCTACCTGTTGCGGTCGCCGGCGGACAAGGCCAAGGCCTGGGCGGACCTGCTGCGTGCCCGGGGGCTGATGCTTCGCGCGTGAGGCTGACGGAACCTCGCGAGCCGTCAGCGCGTCCTCTGTACGATCCGCTGTCATCGACGTAAGCCAAGCCGACGCCGAGGAGGCTCCATCATGAATGCTCGCGTTGAACCCATGCCGGTCCTGCGCCGGATGCGCTCCGACGATGTCGAGCGGGTGATGGTGGTCGAGGTCGGCGCCTATCCTTTCCCTTGGACCGATGGAATCTTCCGGGACTGCATCCGTGTCGGTTACGACTGCTGGGTTCTGGAGTTGGAGGGCACCGTGGTCGGGCATGCGGTGCTGTCGATGGCCGCCGGGGAGGCGCACCTGTTGAACCTCACCGTCGATGCCGGCCGCCAGGGCCTCGGCCTGGGACGTTTCCTGCTGCGGCAGATCGTGGAACGTGCGCGCGCCCTGGATGTCGAGGTGCTCTTTCTGGAGGCCAGGCCATCCAATCGCGCGGCGCTCCACCTGTACCGCTCCGAGGGTTTCGCGCATGTCGGTACGCGGCCCAAGTACTATCCGGGTGAGCAGGAGCGGGAGGATGCCTGGGTCTTCTCCCTTCGCCTGTGACGGTGGCCGAATGGCCTGACCCGTCTGCGCGTGTATTGGCCGACGCTTGGGCGGGCCTGCGGCTTTTTGCCGTGGGCCTTTGCGGTTCGGCTCCGACGTCACTATGCTTCGTTTGCGAGTCAGTCAATTGAGAACGTCATCTCGAAGCAATCTCCAAGAGGGTGAAGGCATGTGCAGGAACAGTTCGGCTTTGTTGATTGCATTTCTCTTCCTCGCCAGTGGGTTCGTGGCGCCGGCGCTGGGGCAGGCCCTGACCGGGGCGGAGCGGCAGCAGGAACTCCTGCGCATCTGGTACGAGATTCGTGAGGGGGCGGCGACCAACGGTGATCCCGAGGCCAAGTACGACGTGGGGGTCGCAAACTTCGTCGCGCGGGGCACCGTACAGGATCACCCCAAGGCGGCCCAGTGGTTCATGCGCGCGGCGGACCGCGGGCACGCGGGTGCCCATTATTATCTCGGGTACATGTACGGGGTCGGGGTCGGCCTCGAGGCCAGTCCGGAGAACAGCATGCAGCATTACCTGCACGCTGCGGAACTGGGTCATGCGGAGGCGCAGTACCTGGTCGGTAGCCGGTACGCGTCCGGTCAGGGCATCGAGCGAAATCCGGTCGAGGCGCTGAAATGGATGACCCAGGCGGCCGAGAGGGGCGTCCCGGGTGCCCAGTTCTATGTCGGGCAGGTGCACGAGTTCGGGCAGGGGGTTCGTGCCGATCCGGCCGTTGCTGCGCAGTGGTACAAGGCGGCCGCGAACCAGGGCGAGCCGCTGGCGCAGGGTCGGCTCGGGGATCTCTATCTCGCCGGCCGCGGGGTGCCTCGGAATCTCGAAGAGGCGTTCCTCTGGCACAGCCTGGCGCAGAACGACGAGCGCGTCGAGGAGATCGGACGCCGTCTCAACCGCAGTCAGCGGGCCGCGGCCGAGGACCGGGTGCGGGCCCACGCGGCGGTCGCCATGCAGCAGTAAACCAACACAAAACTGCGTAAAGCTGGCTCGATCGGTACAATGGAGAGTTTTCCCGATCGAGCCAGCCACATGTCCTTCAGCCAGGAAACCGCCCGCCGCCGCACCTTCGCGATCATCTCGCACCCGGACGCGGGCAAGACGACCATCACCGAGAAGCTGCTGTTGTTCGGCGGCGCGATCCAGCTCGCCGGCACGGTGAAGGGGCGCAAGAGTTCGCGCCACGCCACCTCCGACTGGATGGAGATGGAGAAGCAGCGCGGGATCTCGGTCACCTCGTCGGTGATGCAGTTTCCCTACCGCGGCCGCATCGTGAACCTGCTCGACACCCCGGGGCACGAGGACTTCTCCGAGGACACCTACCGCACCCTGACGGCGGTCGATTCGGCGCTGATGGTGATCGACGCGGCCAAGGGGGTCGAGGAACGCACGATCAAGCTGATGGAGGTCTGCCGGCTGCGCGACACGCCGATCATGACCTTCATCAACAAGCTCGACCGCGAGGGCCGCGAGCCGATCGAACTGCTGGACGAGGTCGAGGACGTGCTGAAGATCCAGTGCGCGCCGGTGACCTGGCCGATCGGCATGGGCAAGCGCTTCAAGGGCGTGTACCACCTGGCGCGCGATGCCGTGCACATGTATTCGCCGACCCACGGCGGCAAGATCCAACACGGCGAGGTGATCCAGGGGCTCGACAACCCGCGCCTCGACGAGTTGCTGGGGTCGCAGGCGGCGGAACTGCGCGAGGAACTGGAACTGGTGCAGGGCGCCTCGCACGCGTTCGACGCCGAGGCCTATCTGGCCGGCCGGCAGACCCCCGTCTTCTTCGGGTCGGCGATCAACAACTTCGGCGTGCAGGAGCTGCTGGACGACTTCGTCGAGCACGCCCCGGCGCCGCTACCGCGCCCGGCGCGCTCGCGGGTGGTCGATCCGACCGAGCCCGCGTTCACCGGCTTCGTGTTCAAGATCCAGGCGAACATGGACCCGAACCATCGCGACCGCATCGCGTTCCTGCGCATCTGTTCCGGGACCTTCACCAAGGGCGCCAAGCTGCGCCACGTCCGCATTGGGCGCGACGTGAAGATCCCCGATGCGTTGACCTTCATGGCTTCCGATCGGGAGCACGTGGAGACGGCCTATCCCGGCGACATCATCGGCGTCCACAACCACGGCACGATCCGCATCGGGGACACCTTCACCGAGGGCGAGGATCTCGCCTTCACCGGCATTCCCAACTTCGCGCCCGAGCTGTTCCGGCGTGCGCAACTGCGCGATCCGCTGAAGATGAAGCAGCTCGCCAAGGGGCTGCAGGAACTCTGCGAGGAAGGCGCGACGCAGCTCTACCGGCCGCTGACCAACAACGACCTGATCCTGGGGGCCGTCGGCGTGCTGCAGTTCGATGTGGTGGCCGAGCGGCTCAAGACCGAGTACAAGGTCGACTGCCGCTTCGAGAAGGTGAACGTGCAGACCGCGCGCTGGGTGAGCTCGGACAACGCCAAGCGCTTCGACGAGTTCCGGGACAAGGCGTCGACCAACCTGGCCGTGGATCATGGCGGGGACCTGGTCTACATCGCGCCGACGCGGGTCAACCTGCAGATGGCGATGGAGAAGTGGCCAGAGGTACAGTTCCATTCAACGCGTGAGCATGGTATCGAGGTTTGACGCCGGGAGCTCGCCGGTTCCCCGGTTCAATGGGCTCGCGTCGCCGCCGGGCGTAACGGGCTCGCAACGGTCGGGTCGTGAGGGGGTGGTGCATGAAGCGGAACACGCGTTTTCCGATGCTTGTCCTGATCTGGCTGCTGTTCGCGCTGGCGGTCCCGGCCTGCAGCATGACTGAGCTTCGGGAACTGCCCGAGCCGCGTCCGGGCGTCGTCACCGACCTGGCGGCCTTCGAGGAGTTCATCGCCCTGGCCCCGACGCCCGAGGAGTTCCGGCAGGTCTATCCCGACGTCGTGCTGATTCTTCCCGGAGACATCGCCACCCGCGAATTCCGTACCGACAACAGCCGATACTTCGCCGACCTCGACGCGCAGGAGCGAATCATCGGCGGTTCCTTCCAGTAGCCGGAGTTCCTCTCTAGTTCTGCGTCGCCTGTCGCTGGTCCGTCTGCAGGTAACCATCCACCCGTCATCATCCCGTCATCGCGCGGAATGAATCTTGCAGATATCTGCAGTCGCGTAGACAGGTTCGTGGACGGCGCGCGCGGAGGTGGGCCATGAAACGACGCAGATGGAGGTGGAGGAAGACCCGGGTCATCATCGAGGCGACGATCATCGGAGCGACGGTGGCTTTGCTGATCATCCTGTTCGCGGAAAGCCGGTTCGACCGGCAACAGGACGCGCAGGTGGTCTTCGAGCGTGTTGTCCCATCCTGACCCCCGCGTGGCCGTTCCCGGTGCGCCTTCGCCCTCGAGCGGCTGCTGGCGACCGCACCGCTTTGGTGCAGTGCAGCACCGCCTGGCCCCACCGCGGGGCAACGGTCGCGGTCTGTCGGCATCCCGCCATTCCCATTTTCGCCTGCATTGCCTACCCTGATGGGAGGTCAACGTGGAGTCGAACCATGAGTCAGAAAGATCCCAGTCGCCTGGATGCGCTCGTGGCGCGTTCGCAGCGCGACAAGGCCGAGCGGGAAAAGGGCTATCGCGAGCGCGCGCTGAAGCTCTATCCCTGGGTGTGTGGGCGCTGCGGCCGCGAATTCGGCGGTGCCAACCTGCGTGAACTGACCGTGCATCACCGCGACCACAACCACGACAACAATCCGCTGGACGGCAGCAACTGGGAGCTGTTGTGCATCTACTGCCACGACAACGAACACCAGCGCTACGTCGACGCCACACCGGGCAAGGACAAGACCACCGGCGCGGGTGCGACCCATAATCCTTTCGCCGGTCTCGCCGATCTGCTCAAGCGCGACTGACTGCAGGGGCTCAATGGCGAATGGCAGCACGGAGGACGCGAAGGGGGGGCTTGTTTCCTGATGATCACGGAAGCTCCGCAGAGGACCCCTTCGGGCGCAAGGCGCGCTCCCACGGGTCCTTGCCCTTGTAGGAGCCTGCCTTGCAGGCGAAGGTCTTGGCGGTTTCGCTGCGGTCAATGCGATGTTCCCGGCCTGCGGAGTATTGGTGATAATCAGGTCTTGTTTTGAGCGGGACCCGGGCGGTAGAGGGCGCTTTGCCTGTCTCTCGACCACGAGGGTTCGGCGGGAAAAGAGTTGCTAAGCCACCTTAGCGTTAAAAAAATAATATTGGTGAATTAGCGGTTTATCAGGTCTTTTTCGTGCTCTCTGTGTCCTTCGTGGTGACCTCTTTCCCTGCCAGGTCCAGGTCATCCGCCGGTTGGGAGTTCCTCGAGGCACTCTCGAGTTGATGCTGCCACAGGCGGCGGTAGGCGCCGTCCCGGGCCAGCAGCGCATCGTGCGTGCCCTGTTCGATCACGCGGCCATGCTCCAGCACCACGATGTTGTCGGCATCCATCACCGTGGAAAGGCGGTGCGCGATCACCAGCGTGGTGCGCCGCGCCGCGACCTCGTTGAGTGCCGCGAGGATCGCCTTCTCGGAACCCGAGTCCAGGGACGAGGTCGCCTCGTCGAAGACCAGGATCGGGGGATCCTTCAGCAGCATGCGGGCGATCGCGATGCGCTGCTTCTCACCGCCCGAGACCTTCAGCCCGCGCTCGCCAACGACGGTGTCCAGTCCCCGGGGCAGGCGCTGGATGAAGTCATCGAGGTGGGCGAGGCGCACGGCTTCCTGGATTTCCTCGGGGCTGGCTCCCGGTCGGCCGTAGGCAATGTTGTAGCCGATACTCTCGTTGAACAGCACGGTGTCCTGCGGCACGACGCCGATCGCCTGGCGCAGGCTCTGCTGCGTGACGTCGCGGATGTCCTGGCCGTCGATCGTGATGCGGCCCTGATCGACGTCATAGAAGCGGAACAGCAGTCGGGCCAACGTGGACTTGCCGGCGCCGCTGGGACCGACGACCGCGACCTTGTGTCCGGCCGGTATCTCGAGCGAGACACCCTCCAGAATCGAGCGCTCGGGATGGTAGCGGAAGTGGACACCCTCGAACCGTACCTTGCCGGCGGTGACCTCGATGTCCTTTGCGCCGGGCCGGTCCTCCACCTTCACGGGTTTCTCCAGCAGCCCGAACAGGCGCTCGATGTTGGCCAGGGACTGGCGGATCTCGCGGTAGACGAAGCCAAGGAAGTTCAGCGGGATGAACAGCTGGATCATGTAAGCGTTGACCATGACCAGGTCGCCGAGCGTCATGGTCCCGGCGGCGACCTGGCGCGAGGCAAGGATCATCATCACCGTGATCGTGGCAGCGATGATCAGCGCCTGGCCGCTGTTCAGCAGCACCAGCGAGAGCACGTTCTTCATGCGAGCCTGTTCCCAGGAAGCCAGTCCCTTGTCGTAACTCTCCGCCTCGAAACGCTCATTGCCGAAGTACTTCACGGTCTCGTAGTTGAGCAGGCTGTCGATGGCGCGGGTGTTGGACTCGTTGTCGCGCAGGTTGGCCTCCCGGACGAAGCGGGTCCGCCACTCGGTGATCACGACCGAGTAGGCGACGTAGACGCCGACCGCAACGAAGATCGTGAACATGAAGATCGGGCCGACGGCGAACAGCAGGATCACCGCCACCATCAGGATTTCCAGCAGGGTGGGCAGGATATTGAAGACCATGAATCGGAGGAGGAAACTGATCCCCCGGGTACCCCGCTCGATGTCGCGTGACAGGCCACCGGTCTCGCGCGACAGGTGGAAGCCGAGTTCCAATCGGTGCAGGTGCTGGAAGACCGCGAGCGCGGCCCGCCGCATCGCCCTTTCGGCGACACGCACGAAGACGGCGTCGCGCAGTTCGCCGAAGAAGGTGCTGGAGAAGCGCAGCAGACCGTAGGCAACCAGCAGGGCCAGCGGAACGGTCAGAATGACATCGGGACCCGCGCCCTCGAAATGATCGACGATGTACTTCAGCGCCAGTGGCACCGCCACGTTGGCGAGCTTGGCGAGCCCCATCAGACCCAGCGCGAGGAACAGGCGTCCGCGAAATTCCGCCAGGTAGGGCAGCAAGCTGCGAATGATGCGCCAGTTCAGCGGCCCTTCGGGCGCGTCGACGAGCGAGGCGTGCCCACGCATGGCAGAATTCCCCGGGTCTGTGAGCGAATGGAGACCGCTCACTCTAGGCGGGGTGGACGGCCGGGTCCAGTGTGCCCCCGGGCCGCACGTTTTGAGGCCCCGGATCCACGACGAGACGAACAACAACGACCAGGGACGGGAGAACGACGATGTGGAATCCAGATGAAGAAACCCTTCCAGCGCAGGACGGCGGCATGAAAGCGGGACACGGGTCCGTGCTACCCCCCGAACCTCTCTCGGCGGGGTCGAGGCCTGCGGGCGACGATCCGCAGCGGATTCTCGCCGAGGTCTTCGGCTATCCGAGTTTCCGCGGGGCGCAGCGTGCGATCATCGACTGCGTGATCGGAGGAGACGATGCCCTGGTGCTGATGCCCACCGGTGGCGGCAAATCGCTGTGCTACCAGATCCCGGCGTTGGCCCGGGCGGGCTGCGGCGTCGTGGTCTCCCCGCTGATTGCATTGATGCAGGACCAGGTGGCGGCCCTGCGTCAGAGCGGCGTGCGCGCGGCGGCACTGAACTCGGCCCAGCCGGTGGCGGACATCCGTGCCACGGAAAGCGCGTTGGTTGCCGGAGAACTGGACCTGGTCTATATCGCGCCGGAGCGCCTGGTGTTGCCGCGTACGCTCGCACTGCTGGAGCAATGCGCGATTGCCCTGTTCGCGATCGACGAGGCCCACTGCGTCTCCCAGTGGGGGCATGACTTCCGGCCCGAGTACATCCAGCTCTCGGTGCTTGCAGAGCGCTTCCCCACGGTACCCCGCCTTGCCCTGACCGCCACCGCCGACGGTCCGACCCGCCGCGAGATTGTCTCCCGGCTGGGATTGTCCGAGGCGCGGCAGTTCATCAGCCGGTTCGACCGGCCGAACATCCGCTACCGCATCGCCCAGTCCGACGCCGGGGGCGGCAGCGCCCGCAACCGCCTGCTGCGCTTCATCCGGGACGAGCACCCGGGCGAGGCCGGCATCGTCTACTGCCTCTCGCGCAAGCGCGTCGATGCCATCGCGGGCTGGCTCTGCAGCCAGGGGCTGGTGGCGTTGCCCTATCACGCCGGGCTGGCATCGGCCGAACGCGAGCGCAACCAGACCCGCTTCCTGAAGGAGGAGGGCGTCATCATGGTCGCGACCATCGCCTTTGGCATGGGCATCGACAAGCCCAACGTTCGCTTCGTCGCGCATCTGAACCTGCCCAAGAGTGTCGAGGCCTATTACCAGGAGACCGGCCGCGCGGGACGCGACGGCCTGCCGGCCGACGCCTGGATGCTCTACGGGCTGCAGGACGTGATCACGCTGCGCCAGATGCTGGAGCAGTCGACCGCCGACGACGGGCACAAGCGCGTGGAGCGGCACAAGCTGGAGGCGATGCTCGGCCTGTGTGAACTCACCACCTGCCGACGCCAGGCACTGCTCGCCTATTTCGACGATGAACTCCCCGATCCCTGCGGCAACTGCGATACCTGCCTCGAGCCGCCCGCGACCTGGGATGCAACGGTGCCGGCCCAGAAGGCACTTTCCTGCGTCTACCGCACCGGGGAGCGGTTCGGCGTGAACCACCTGGTCGATGTGCTGCGGGGCCGGGACAATGAGCGCATCCGGGGCCTCGGCCATCATCAGTTGAGCACCTTCGGCATCGGCGCGGACATCGAGACCAACGAGTGGCGGGGGATCTTTCGGCAACTGATCGCCCGCGGCCTGCTGCGGGCGGATGTCGAAGGTTACGGGGGCCTGAAGCTGGATGCGTCCAGTCGCCCGCTGCTGCGGGGCGAGGTCACGGTTCATTTGCGCCGGGAGGTCAAGCCCGTGCGGCCCGCCCGCAAGCCATCGAGCCACACCCGGATCGTTGCGGAGGACTTCGATATCGCCGACCAGGCCCTCTGGGAAGCCTTGCGGGCTTGCCGCAGGCGACTGGCCGACGCCCAGGGAGTGCCGCCCTACGTGATCTTTCACGATGCCACCTTGAGCGAGATGGTGCAGCTCGCCCCGACTACGCGGGAGCAGATGGCGGCTGTATCGGGGGTGGGTGTGGCGAAGCTGGAGCGCTACGGGGATGAATTCCTGGCGGTCATCCGTCTTCAGTTGGATATATAGTGCTTTCGTTATGACAGCATCCGGGGACGTCGAGTGAACGAAAACAGCTTCCTGCAAGGCTTTCACGACCTGCGCGACGGGCACGTGCTGATTTCGCCGGAGCAGGCCAGCCGATTCGCCAAGGAGATCGCGGGTGATTTCAACCCGATCCACGATCCCGATTCCCGAAGGTTTTGCGTTCCCGGTGACCTGCTGTTCGCGCTGGTCCTCGCGCGCTACGGCGTCAACGCCATCATGCGCTGCCGCTTCCTTGGCATGGTCGGGGAAGGGGTGCCGCTGGTTTTTCCCGAGAATCCCGGTCCCCGCTTCATGATCAGCGACACGCAGGGCAGGAATTACCTCGAGGTCGAGCGCGAGGGTCCGGTCGTCACCGACCCCTACACCATCGAGGCTCTGACCCGCAGTTACGTCGCCTTCTCGGGCCAGAACTTCCCGCACGTGCTGGTGCCGTTGATGGAGCAGCATGCCGTTATGGTCAACCCCGCCCGACCGCTGGTGATCTACGAGCGGATGTCACTGGAGGTGCTGACCCCCGTAGGCAGCCTGACCGAAACCGTCCAGCCGACCCTCTCCGACGCCGAGATGAAGGTAGATGGCAAGCGCGGCGATGTGCGTCTCGACTATGCGCTGTGTGTCGAGGGTGAACCCTTTGCCACTGGCAGCAAACATCTCGTGCTCAGCGGACTGCGGCCCTATGACGCTGCGGTGATGAGCGACATGGTCGCGCAGTACGCCGGCTGGAAGGACGCCTACCAGGCGGCTTGAGGACCCGGTTCGGCGCCGGGTGGGGCTTCTTCCTGATTGCACTGAAGCGGTGCGGCGGGTCCGTCCGTGGCGGTCGCCCGCTGCACCAGCATGGTGCGCGTCCGAAAGGGACCCCTCTGTCTGCGTGGCTTTGCATCTGGTCCGCAACTTGCAGATCAGATCGGCAGGGCCGGAAGCCGAGGATATTGATCCATGCTGGTAGTACGTTTGTTACGGGATGCCGTGCCCAAGAGCTGGAACCGCTGGGGCCGTCCCCTCAGCCGGGATTCGCACAGGATCTGGGCGTTTCCTCTACCTGAGATGATGGATCTCGCCGATCTGGTCGAAGCGCTGGCGGTGGAAACGCCGCAGGAGTTCCTGTCCGACTGCCTCGCGGTGTGGATCAACCCGGACTTTGACGGCCGCCTGCCACTCTCCGTTCTCGATGAGCTGGAATCCCTGAGCGTGCTGCACACCCGACTGCACGAGCCGTGGATCATGGGGGATCTCGGGCACATGCTCACGCCCTGCTTCCAGGCCATCGTGCCTTTGCAGGGCCCCGGCGAATTACTCGGTTACCAGATGCCTTGCCGGCTGGAGCACCCCGATCGCGGCCCGGTCCCCGCAAAGGACCTCTACCGCATCGCCCGTCATGCGCGGCGTCTCGAGGCTGTCGAACAGGCATGCCAGATCAGTGCGCTGGTGCGAAAGTCGGAATCACTGCCGAAGGGCGTTCCCGCCTTCATCAGCGTCCTCCCGCATTCGCTCTTGCGGCAGGATCTGCACCGCCATCCTTCCTATACCTGCCTGGAAAGGCTGGGTCTGGATCCCGCGGACATCGTGATCGAGGTCCGGCAGCAGGGGCCGCTGGGGGACATCGACAGCCTGGTGAATAGCTGCGGTACACTCCGCAGCATGGGTTTTCGCATCGCCCTGGCCGACGTCGGTGCTGGGCTCGGCCAGGTGGGCTTGATGGCCGGCCTGGAACCCGATTTCGTCCGGCTCGATACCGGGCTCATCCGCGAGGCGCAGGTTTCGGTTACCGGGGCCTTGCTGCTCCAGGGGCTGGTGGGCACTGCGCGCAATCTGGGCGCGGCCACCGTAGCCGACGGACTCCGTACCCTGGAGGACCTGCGTCTGTGCCGGGATCTGGGCGTGGATTATGGGCAGGGCGACCTGGTCGGGCCGTGCGCGACGGTCCCGGCAACTCCCGTGCCGCTGCCCGTTACCATGCCTCGGTAAGCAGTCCGATTTCTCGAATCCTGCTTGCCAACCGGGCAGTCCGTTGCGCAACATGGCGCCTCCACCATAACAGTTCAGGATTGCGGGTCGAGGTCGATGATGTCATTGAGGAACGCGGGGATCTCGATTGGGGTGATGCTTTGGGTCCTGCTTTCCGCGGGTCCGGCGACCGCCTCCTTCGTGCTGCTCCCGGAGACGCTGCAGGCGGCCATTCGCGCCGAGAATCTCCCTGCGGACGCGGTAGGGCTGTGGGTGCAGCGGGTCGGCGATCCGGCGCCGCTGGCCCGGCTGAACCCGGGCAAGCCCTTCAATCCGGCGTCGACGATCAAGCTGGCGACCACCCTGGCCGCGCTGTCCGAGCTGGGTCCCAGTCACACCTGGACCACGACGATCTACGCGACGGCTCCGGTGCGCGATGGCGTGCTCAAAGGTGACCTGCTGCTGCGCGGTACCGGCGATCCAGGGATGGTCAGCGAGGAGCACTGGCGCATGCTCGGGGCGCTGCGCCGCACCGGTCTGCGCCGCATCGAGGGCAACGTCTACCTCGATACCAGCCACTTTCACCTTCCGCTGGAAGATCCCGGCGCCTTCGACGGCCAGCCCCTGCGTGCCTACAATCAGCCCCCCCATGCCCTGCACGTGAACGCCAACGCGCTGCGCTTTCACGTACTCCCGGACCCGGACGGCGGGGGTATCCGGATCGAGTCGGATCCGCCGCTCCCCGGCCTGGAGATCGTCAACCGGTTGCGCGGGGTCCAGGGTGGTTGCGGTGGCTGGCTGCGGGGCATCCGTTACGAGGTCGACAACGGCAGCGCCCCACCGCGGGTGATCTTCTCCGGCGACTACCCTGTCAACTGCGGCGCCTATGAACTGCTGCGTACCGCGATCGCGCCGGAATCCTATAATCGCGAACTCTTTCGGCTGCACTGGGGGCAGTGGGGCGGGGAGCTTCGGGGCGACGTCCGCTATGGGGTACTCCGGTCCCTGAATGAGCCGCCGCTGTTGGTGCACGAATCCCGGCCCCTCGGCGACCTCATCCGGGTGGCGAACAAGTGGAGCTCGAACGTGGTGACGCGGCACCTGGCGCTGACGTTGGGCGCGGAGCGCACGGGTCCGCCGGCCACCGTCGAGAAGTCCCGTGAGGCCATCTACGAGGTGCTCGCAGGTCTCGGTGTCGATGTCGGCGGGATGATCGTGGACAACGGCTCCGGGCTCAGCCGGCACGCCCGCATGACGCCCGAACAGCTGGCCCAGGTGCTGCAGGCCGGGTGGGACAGCCCCTGGCGCCCCGAATTCGTGTCCTCTCTCGCCATTGCGGGTCTCGACGGCACGCTGCGCCGGCGCTTCAGAAACGGGCCGGAGACGGGGCGCATGCACCTGAAGACGGGTCATCTCAACCAGGTCTCGGCCGTGGCGGGCTATGTCCGCAACCGCAGTAACGAGGACGTGATCGTGGTGCTGCTCGTCAACCACCCCACCGCCCACCAGGGAGCCGGCGCCAACCTGCAGGAGGCCGTGCTGCGCTGGGTCCACGCTCTGTAAGAAAACGCTCCCTTCAGTGCCGCTCGAGCTTGCCGAGTTCGCCGAGCAGCGACAGCACCAGCGATTCGCCTTGGGCGCCCATCCCCTTGCAGAGTCTTGCGGGATCCCGTTCGCCATCGACGAGCCGCTTGGTGATGCCACCGAGACGGGCCATGTCGCCGCCCGCCCGTGTCATCTGCTCGGCCATCTGCGACAGCCAATGCAGCGACTGCGCATCGCCATGACTGGCCGCGTGGATCATCTGCGCCAGGCCAGGCGCGGCTTGCGTGGGGTCGGCAGCCGCCTCTGGGTCGGGTAAGGTGGCGGGATCTTGGATCCCTGCAAGGATCGCCGTGAGGATCACCGTGTCTTCCTCGTCCAGCCCGTGCAGCAGGGATGTGTCCCGCGCGCCATCGAGCACGCGGCGGATGCGTGGAATCAGTTCGGTCCAACCCTGCTGCTCGGCCTGTGTCAGTACAGGATTCAGTTCGGCACGGGCGCTGACGTTCTGAGCGGCCTGCACGACCAGCCGGATCAGGCCGGCATGGGCGAGGCGGATCTGTTGATCCCGGGGAGAAAGGGTCATGGCGTTGTCTGGATCATCGGCATGTATTCGGCCCCGACGATAACGCAGATTGTCGGTTGGGGCGAGGCGGGGATTGCTTCGTGGCTGTGCGTTCCCGCCCGGGCTCGGGCACAATAAGGATTTGGGGACATGCGCTGAGGAACGAAGCGGTGGAAGAGCAGATGACGATGGGTCTCTGGTTGCTCATGATCTTGCTGGCGGTGGTGCTGGCGGGCCTGCTGGGGTTCTGGATCGGGCGCACCACAAGCCACGAGCGGCGCTTGATTCGTGAGCTGGAGGCCGAACTCGACAACCGCATGCAGGAACTCAACCGTTATCGGAGCGCTGTGAATCAGCACTTCGACCGCACCGCGACCCTGTTCGCCGGCATGGCGGGGGCCTACCGGGATCTTTACCATCACCTCGCCGAAAGTTGCGAGGAACTTGCCGACAAACCGACCCGGGAGCGCCTCGAAGATCGCGCCGGGCGGTTGCTGGCCAACGTTCCCGTCCGCGAAAACCGCGAAGGCAAGACCGGAGCGGCGGGCAGCGAACGCGAGATCGACGTGAAGCCGCCGCGCCCCGATTGAAGTAGGCGCGGCCTCCGACCGCGATTCGGCGAGGAGAGGTTGCACAAGGGCGGATCGCGGCCGGAGGTCGCTCCTACAGTCCGCCCACGCCCCGTAGGAGCGACCTCTGGTCGCGATTCCCTGGCGGCGACCCCAAAAACCAGCGCGGCCGCAGGCCGATCCGTCGGATCGTGGATCGCTGCCGGGGGGCATTACAGGCGACGGATGCGGTCGAGCTGGGCGTTCAGGTCGGCGCGCGCCGCGCGCATCTCCGCGACCCGGGTGCGTTCCTTCGTCACCACCTCCTCCGGCGCGCGGGCGACGAAACTCTCGTTGCCGAGCCGTGCCTCGCTCTGCTCGAGGTTCCTGTCCAGCTTGCCGATCTCCTTCTCCAGGCGCGCGATCTCCGCGTCCTTGTCGATCAGCCCGGCCAGCGGGATCAGCAGGCGCATCTCGCCGACCAGTGACAGCGCCGATTCCGGAGCCTCCTCGTCGGCGTTGAGCCAGGTCACCGACTCGGGCTTGGCCAGGAAGTCGAGCAGCGCGCGGTGCTCCAGGTAGCGCGACTGGTCGATCTCCGACCAGTTCTGGATCAGTACCGGCACCGGCTTGCCGGGGGCGATGTCCATCTCGGCACGGATCCGGCGCAGCCCGGTAATGAACCCGCGTACCCATTCCAGTTCCTTCCCGGCATTGCCGTCAGCCGGAAACGCATCGGCGCCGACCCAGGGCCGCTCGACCAGGAACCGGGCCTCGACACCGGCCGGCGCTTTCACGTCGTTCCAGATCGCCTCGGTGATGAACGGCATCATCGGGTGCAGCAGGCGCAACAGGGCCTCGAGCACCTGCACCAGCGTGTGCCGGGTCGCTCGCTTTGCCGCGCCGTCGGCGTCACCGTTCAGCACCGGCTTGGTCAGTTCCAGGTACCAGTCGCAGTAGTCATGCCAGGTGAAGTCGTACAGCGCCTGGGCGGCGAGATCGAAGCGGTAGGCATCGTAGTGTGCGGTCACCGTGACGGCGGTGGCGCGCAGCCGGTCCATGATCCAGCGGTCGGCCAGCGTTGGCAGGCGCAGCTCCTCGCCGAGGCCGGTGTCCTGCCCCTCGATATTCATCAGCACGAAGCGCGCAGCGTTCCAGAGCTTGTTGCAGAAGTTCCGGTAGCCCTCGATACGTCCGAGATCGAACTTGATGTCGCGGCCGGTGGTGGCCAGTGCCGACAGCGTGAAGCGCAGTGCGTCCGTGCCGAAGGCGGGGATGCCCTCGGGGAACTGGCCACGCGTGGCCTTGGCGATCTTTTTCGCCATCTGCGGCTGCATCAGGCCGGTGGTGCGCTTGTCCAGCAGGGCGTCCAGCGTGATACCGTCGATCAGGTCGATCGGGTCGAGCACGTTGCCCTTGGACTTGGACATCTTCTGACCCTCCGCGTCGCGGATCAGGCCGGTGATGTAGATCTCGCGGAAGGGCACGTCGTCCATGAACTTCAGGCCCATCATGATCATCCGGGCGACCCAGAAGAAGATGATGTCGAAGCCGGTGACCAGCACGCTGGTCGGGTAGAAACGCCGCAGTTCCGGGGTCTCCTCCGGCCAACCCAGCGTCGAGAACGGCCACAGCGCGGAGCTGAACCAGGTGTCGAGCACGTCCTCGTCCTGGCGCAGCACGACCTGCGGCCACAGGCCGTGACGCTCGCGCACCTCGGCCTCCGAGCGGCCGACGTAGATGTTGCCGTCGTCGTCGTACCAGGCCGGAATGCGATGGCCCCACCAGATCTGGCGCGAGATGCACCAGTCCTCGATGTTGCGCATCCACTCGAAATAGGTCTTCGACCAGTTCTCCGGCACGAAGCGGATGCGTCCGTCCTCGACCGCTCGCATCGCGGGCTCGGCCAGTGGGCCAACCTTCACGTACCACTGGTCGGTCAGGTAGGGCTCGATCACCGCGCCGCTGCGGTCGCCGCGCGGGACCATCAGTTTGTGATCGACAATCCTCTCAACCAGCCCCAGCGCGTCGAGGTCGGCGACGATCCGCTTGCGCGCCTCGAAGCGATCCAGCCCCTGGTAGGCCTCCGGCGTGTTCTCGTTCAGCCGGGCGTCGATGGTGAAGATGTTGATCAACGGCAGGTCATGCCGTGCGCCGACAGCGTTGTCGTTGAAGTCGTGCGCGGGGGTGATCTTCACGCAGCCGGTGCCGAACGCGGGGTCGACGTAGTCGTCGGCGATCACCGGGATGCTGCGCCCGGTCAGCGGCAGTTCGACCTGCTGCCCAATCAGGTGCCGATAGCGTTCGTCGTCGGGGTGGACCGCGACGGCGGTGTCGCCGAGCATGGTCTCGGGCCGGGTCGTCGCCACCACCAGGTGCTCGGAGCCGTCGGCCAGCGGGTAGCGGAAGTGCCAGAGCGAGCCCTGTTCCTCCTCGGACAGCACCTCGAGATCGGAGACCGCGGTGTGCAGCACCGGGTCCCAGTTGACCAGCCGCTTGCCGCGGTAGATCAGGCCTTCCTCGTGCAGGCGCACGAAGACCTCGGTGACCGCGTTCGACAGCCCCGCGTCCATCGTGAAGCGCTCGCGCGACCAGTCGATGGAGTTGCCAAGCCGACGCATCTGGCTGGAGATCGATCCGCCGGAATGCTCCTTCCACTCCCAGACGGCCTTGAGGAAATCCTCGCGCCCGAGGTCGTGGCGGCTCCTGCCCTCGGCCGCGAGCCGGCGTTCCACCACCATCTGCGTGGCGATACCGGCGTGGTCGGTGCCCCCTTGCCAGAGCGTTGCGTCGCCGCGCATGCGCCGGTGGCGGATCAGCGCGTCCATCAACGTGTGCTGAAAGGCGTGCCCCATGTGCAGCGTGCCGGTGACGTTCGGCGGTGGCAGCAGGATGCAGTAGGGCGGGGCATCTTCGTCACGGTTTGCGAAGCAGCCGCTTTCCTCCCACTGCCGGTACAGGGCCTGCTCGATCGCGCGGGGGTCGAAACTCTTGTCCATGACGGGCCGGGGGCTTGGAATCAGCCGCGCATTATAGCGGCTGCGGGGAGCGGGCGTGGTGGCGAGTCCCTGCGGGTAGCCCGGTTGTGGATTGCCGTGCCGCGAAGACCTCGCTCCGGTCCGACGTTTTGGGTGCCTGGTGCATCGAGCTTCGCGGTCCGTTCGGTGAAAATATTTGAAAGATATAAGTCGGGAGGTTGTAAAAATTAAATCGAACGTCTATATTTCATCACAGGTGGTTGGAAGTGGCAGGGTAATCTCCTCTAGGTGGTGAGTCCTCTTGGCCCCGGTTCTCCCGGGGCTTCCTTTTTTCTGATGATCAGGAATCCTCCGCTCCGCAGGCAGGGAAAATCGCATTGACCGCAGCAAAACCGCCAAAACCTTCGCCTGCAAGGCAGGCTCCTACAAGGGCAAGAACCCGTGGGAGCGCGCCTTGCGCGCGAAGGGATCCTCTGCGGACCTTCCGTGCTCATCAGGTTCTTTTTGCGCGCCGGACAGCCCGTGGTGATGTTCGTCTGCGCCGCAGGGCTTCCCGCCGGGGAACCCCGCCTGGACCACTAGAGGACGATCCGTACTGCAGTCGCAACCCGCCGGGCCTTCTCCCGCGCCTGGTCGAGCGTATCGCCGCGGGCGAGTGCGACGCCGACGCGGCGCCGCCCGCTGACCTCGGGTTTGCCGAATAGCCGGAGGCCAGTATCGGATTTCTGAAGCGCGCGCTCGACGCCATCGAAGCGAACGTCCTTCGAGTGGCCTTCGGCAAGCAGCGCGACCGAGGCGGAGGGACCGAGGTTGCGGATCTCCGGAACCGGCAGGCCGAGGATCGCGCGCGCATGCAGGGAGAACTCCGAGAGTTCCTGCGAGATCAGGGTCACCATGCCGGTGTCGTGCGGGCGCGGGGAAACCTCGCTGAACCACACATCGTCGCCGCGCACGAACAGCTCCACGCCGAAGATGCCGTGTCCGCCCAGGTTGTCGGTGACCGCGCGGGCGATCTGCTGCGCGCGCAGGAGCGCGGTCTCGGTCATGGGATGCGGTTGCCAGGACTCGCGGTAGTCGCCATCCACCTGCAGGTGACCGATCGGCGCACAGAAACTCGTGTGATCGCCATGCCTCAGCGTCAGCAGCGTGATCTCGTAGTCGAACGCGATGAACCCCTCCACAATCACCCGCCCGGATCCGGCGCGGCCACCCTGCTGGGAATGCTTCCAGGCGGATGAGACCTCCTCCGGCTGTCGTACCAGGCTCTGGCCCTTGCCGGATGAGCTCATCACCGGTTTGACCACGCAGGGCAGTCCGATCTCTGCCACCGCCTCGAGATAGCCCGCCTCATCGTCGGCAAAGCGAAAGGGCGAGGTCGGCAGCCCCAGTTCCTCGGCGGCCAGGCGGCGGATGCCCTCCCGGTTCATCGTCAGGTGCGCGGCGCGCGCGGTGGGGATGACGCGCCGGCCCTGGCGCTCGAGTTCCACCAGCGTCGCGGTGGCGATCGCCTCGATCTCAGGCACGATCAGCGCCGGATCCTCGCGTGCCACCAGGGCCGAGAGGGCATCGCCGTCGAGCATGTTGACCACGTGGCTGCGGTGTGCGACCTGCATCGCGGGCGCACCGGCATACCGGTCCACCGCGATCACCTCGATCCCGAAGCGCTGCGCTTCGATGGCGACCTCCTTACCGAGTTCGCCCGAGCCAAGCAGCATCAGGCGTATGGCGCCTGGGGCGCCCGGGGAACCTAACGTCATCAAAGAAGGCCTGTACCGTGGGGTGGCTGCGATGATAGCGGATCGCCGGCTCGAACTCCGAGGAAGGCGTCGAGCAGCGTGAAGAGCGCGGCGTGCATGCGAGGATAGGCGCTGCGCTCGGCGCGCAGGCGAGCGGCGTCCTGCATCCAGCGGCCTGGGATCAGGTAGCCCGCGTCGTGGGTGCAGCAGGCGTCTACCCAGTGTGGCGTGGCCTCCAGGTGGCATTGGAGGCCGAGGCCCAGGCCGTCGCCGGTGACGAAGACCTGGTTGCGGCAGGCATCGCTCTCGGCCAGCAGGACCGCGCCTTCGGGCAGGCTGAAGGTGTCGCCGTGCCAGTGGCAGACGGTCTGCGTCGCCGGTAGCGGCAGGGCGTCGTCCACCCGCCGGATGTGCCAGAAGCCGACCTCGCGCTCACCGTTCGGGAAGACCGACGCGCCCAGCGCCCGGGCCAATTGCTGGGCCCCGAGGCAGATCCCGATCACCGGCCGTCCTGCGGCCAGTGCGGCGCGGATCAGCGCGCGCTCGGGTTCCAGCCAGGGATGGAGGTCGCCATCGTCCACGCTCATCCCGCCACCCAGCACGACCAGGCAGTCGAAATCATCGGGGGCTGGCAGAGCCGGATCCGCGTACAGCGAGTACGTCGTTGTGTCGTGCCCACGCGCGGCGGCCCAGTGGGCGAGTGCGGCGGGTCCCTCGTGGGCGACGTGTTGCAGGATGGCGATATGCATCATGTTTCCTGATTGTCTCGGAAGCTCCGCAGACGATCCCTTCGCGCGCAAGGCGCGCTCCCACGGTTTCCTGCCCTTGTGGAAGCCTGCCAGCTGCGGGTATCCAGGTGGATCAGTCGCCGATCACGTGGTGCTCCAGCGGGTATCCGCGTTCTTTCAGGAAGCGATAGCGCTCGCGTCCCAGGGCTTTGGAAGCCTCGTCGCCGCCGACCAGGTCGGCGACCCGTTGGAAACGACCGAAGAACCTCGGAATTTCCGGGGCCAGGTTGATCAGCACATCGCAGTGGTCGGCCGGCGAGGCCGACTCGTGCAGGGTGATCGGGCTGTTCGGGTCATCGACGTCGGTACCATGGGGCAGGAAGGCGGTATCTTCGAAGGTCCAAAGCAGGCGGTCCATCTCCCGCGTGGCCTCCGCATCCGGGGTGTGGATGTGCACCCGTTGGCCCATGCCGTGCGCCTTGCGCGCCAGTCGGCAGGCAAAACGCTGGCGGGCGCGGTCTTCCGCCGCCTCCAGCAGGTAGAAGGTGATCCGGGTCATGCTGGTTGCCGCGCCGGGATCAGCGCGCAGCCTGGTCCAGCAGGTAACGCATCAACAGCGGGACGGGTCGGCCGGTGGCGCCCTTTTCCTTGCCGCTCTTCCAGGCGACCCCGGCGATGTCCAGGTGTGCCCAGGGGTATTTCTCCGCGAAGCGGGACAGGAAGCACGCGGCGGTGATCGTGCCCGCCGGGCGGCCACCGATGTTGGCCATGTCGGCGAAGTTGCTCTTCAGTTGTTCCTGGTACTCCTCCCACAGCGGCAGCTCCCAGGTGCGGTCATGGCTGGCGGTCCCTGCGGTCT
>SKJG01000001.1 GCA_007116035.1 Thioalkalivibrio sp. | reverse complement strand
GCCCCAGCAGCGAGAAGGCGACCCGGATGAAATAGCCACCGGCGCCGGCCCGCTCCAGCAGGGCGCCGAACAGCACGAACAGGAACACGAAGCTGGTCGACACGCCGAGCGCGATGCCGAACACCCCCTCGTTCGACAGCCACTGCTGCGACATCGCCCGGCCGAACGACGCGCCGCGGTGTGCGAGCATGTCCGGCATCCAGGGGCCCGCAAAGGTGTAGATCAGGAAGACCCCGGCGATGATCATCAACGCCGGTCCCAGCACGCGCCGGGTGGCCTCCAGCAGCAGCATCATTCCCAGGCCGGCTGCGATCATGTCCGCAAGTTGCGGACGGCCCGGGCGCTGCGCCAGTTCCTGGTGATACAGGAACAGGTAGCCCGCCGCGAAGGCTGCGGCAAGCGCCAGCAACCAGTCCACCGGCGGGATGCGTTCCAGCGGCGCCACCCGCCAAGCGGGCCAGGCCAGCGCTAGCGCGGCGGCCCCCATCAGCAGGTAGACCGGTATCCAGGGTTGTTCGGCCTGGTGTTGCTGCCAGGCGAGCAGCCAGAGTCCCAGGCCGAGGAACAGGTAGAAGCTGGCGGCGATGTGCGGCCCACGCGCCGAGGGCAGGCGCGCCGGGAACAGCAGGAAGGCCAGGAAGACCGCGAACGCGAGATGGATCGAGCGCGCCTGGGTCTCGGGGACGACCCCGAAGCCCAGCGAATAGGGCAGGGGGGAGACGATCCAGAGCTGGAACAGCGACCAACTCAGGGCGGTCAGGTAGACCAGCAGCCGGGTAGAAGAACCGGGGCGGCGTGCCCCGGTTTCCATGTGCTCGACCAGCGTCGCGGCCTCGGTCGGGCTGATATCCCGGGCCCTGCGATCGCCGGCCATGTCTCAGGGTCTGCCGAGCGTGGTCAGTCCTGAATCATCCCGGCCTCGCGGTAGTAACGAAGCGCACCCTCGTGCATCGGCGCGGACAGGCCCTGGCTGATCATGCTCTCGGGCTGCAGCACCTCGAAGGCGGGGTGCATGCCCTTGAAGGTGCTGAAGTTCTCGAACACCGCCCGGGTCAGGTGGTAGACGGCGTTGTCGCTGGTCCGGGTCGAGGTGACCAGCGTCGCGCCGACGCCGAAGGTCTCCACGTCATCGTCCTGCCCCGGGTACATCCCGGCGGGCAGCGTCGCGCGGAAGTAATAGGGCGTCTCGTCCACCAGCTTGTCCACCACCGGACCGGACACGGAAACGATGCGGGCCCCACAGGTGGCGATGGGTTCCTGGATGGCGGCCGAGGGGTGACCGACGGTGAACAGGATCACGTCGATGCGGTTGTCGCAAAGCGCCTGGCCCTGCTCGCGGGAGGGCAGTTCCGAGGCCAGCGAGAAATCGCCCATGCTCCAACCGTACTCCGCCATCAGTCGCTCGGCGGTGCCACGCTGCCCGGAGCCCGGATTGCCGACATTGACCCGCTCGCCGACGATGTCCTCGAACGTCTCGATGCCACTGTCGGGGCGTACCAGGACCGTGAAGGGTTCGGGATGCAGCGAGAACACTGCGCGCAGCTCGGTGTCGGCTCCCTGCTCCGCGAAGCGGTCGGTGCCGTGATAGGCGTGATGCTGCCAGTCGGACTGTGCGACCCCGAAGTCCATTTCGCCGGCCGAGATGGAGTTCAGGTTGAAGACGGAACCGCCGGTGCTCTCGGCGTTGCAGCGCATTCCGTGCGTGGCCTGGTCGCGGTTGACCAGCCGGCAGATGTTCTGCCCCGTCGGGTAGTACACGCCGGTGACGCCGCCCGTTCCGATGGTGATGAAACGTTGATCGGCGGTGGCCGTCAGTGCCAGGCCCAGGACGAGCGCGGAGCCCGTGATCAGCCCAATGCCCATTCCAGTGAGTGATGCTCGCATGCGGTTTCTCCGTTCTGAGGGGGTCAGGGACTCTGAATTCAACCTGCTTTCATGGGTCCAGCGCAAATCCCCCGCTTTCCAGCGAAGGGCTGGGTTGGTCTGTCTGGCAACGAGTCCTGTAGTCCTGTAGTCCTGTAGGTCGGGTTAGCGCAGCGTAACCCGACGTGCCGGGGAGCCGGGAACGACGCGGTCTTGCGGCCCAGGGTGGATGCGGTCCTGGACGAGGACCCACGCAGCGATGACGCATGACGGGCTGCGGCCTCTTCCATACGCTCCCGCTGTCCGGCGCAGGGACCAACCCGGCTCCCACAGCGGCGGCAAGCCGCCGCACTCCACACGCGCTGCCCCTCGTGCAGCGACGAATCGCGATTCCGGAACCCCGTCACACTGGCTGCTAGGCGCCAGGTTGTCCCGCAAACGAGACGGTGTGTCTGCCAGAAGGAGCAGAATAAAGTATATTCGTCCCCCCTTTTTTCGCATTCACCGATTCCCCGGAGTACCCGCAATGTTTTCCATCCATATGAGCATCAACGGCTACGACCCAGAACTCTGGTCCGCCATCGAGAACGAATCGCGCCGTCAGGAAGAGCATATCGAACTGATTGCCTCGGAGAACTATGCAAGCCCGCGGGTACTCGAGGCACAGGGCTCGGTGCTCACCAACAAGTACGCCGAGGGTTATCCCGGCAAGCGCTATTACGGCGGCTGCGAGTTCGTCGACATCGCCGAGAACCTGGCGATCGAGCGCGTGAAGCAGCTCTATGGCGCCGACTACGCCAACGTGCAGCCGCACTCGGGCTCGCAGGCGAACGCCGCGGTCTACATGGCTCTGCTCGAGCCGGGCGACACCGTGCTCGGCATGAGCCTGGCCCACGGCGGCCATCTGACCCACGGCGCCAAGGTCAACTTTTCCGGCAAGATTTACCACGCGGTGCAGTACGGGATCGATGATCAGGGTCTGCTCGACTACGAAGAAATCGAGCGTCTGGCACGGGAACACAAGCCGAAAATGATCGTCGCCGGCTTCTCCGCCTACTCGCGGGTGATGGACTGGGCGCGCTTTCGCGCCATCGCCGACCAGGTCGGTGCCTACCTGATGGTGGACATGGCCCACGTTTCCGGGCTGATTGCAGCGGGTGTCTACCCGAATCCGGTGCCGCACGCGCACGTCGTGACCTCGACCACGCACAAGACCCTGCGTGGCCCGCGCGGCGGCATCATCCTCGCCAAGTCCAACCCGGAGCTGGAGAAGAAATTCCAGTCGCTGGTCTTCCCTGGCACCCAGGGTGGCCCGGCGATGCACGTGATCGCCGGCAAGGCCGTGGCCTTCAAGGAGGCGCTGGAACCCGGGTTCCGGACCTACCAGGAGCAGGTGATCGCGAACGCACGGACGATGGCAAGCACTCTGATGGAGCGTGGCTACAGCATCGTCTCCGGCGGTACCGACAACCACCTGTTCCTGCTCAGCCTGATCGACAAGGGCATGACCGGCAAGGCGGCCGACGCCGCTCTGGGCGCGGCCAACATCACGGTGAACAAGAATGCCGTCCCGAACGACCCGCAGTCGCCGTTCGTGACCAGCGGCATTCGCATCGGCACCCCGGCGGTGACGACACGCGGCTTCGGCGAGCAGGAGTGCCGCGACCTCGCGAACTGGATCGCCGACGTGCTGGACCACCACGAGAACCCTGAGGTGATCGCCGCGGTGCGCGCGAAGGTGCTCGAGGTCTGCGCCCGGTTCCCGGTCTACGGCGTCGGCGAATAGGCGACGGCGATGCGCTGCCCGGCCTGCGGGGCTGACGATACCCGGGTGGTCGATTCGCGCGCCGCGGGTCCGGAGCAGGACCAGATCCGGCGCCGGCGCGAGTGCCAGGCCTGCGGCGCCCGCTTCACCACCTTCGAGCGGGCCGAGTTCAGCATGCCCCGGGTGGTGAAGCGCAGCGGTGAGCGGGTGGCCTTCGACGAGGACAAGCTGCGCGGCGGACTGCGGCTGGCCCTGCACAAGCGGCCGGTCCGCACCGACGAGGTCGAGGCCGCGATCGACCGCATCAAACGCCGCCTCGCTGCGTACGGCGCCCGCGAGATCCGCTCCGACCGCATCGGCGAATGGGTGATGGAGGAGTTGCGCGGGCTCGACCAGGTCGCCTATATCCGGTTCGCGTCGATTTATCTCAGCTTCGCCAACGTACAGTCCTTCCGCGAGGCCATCGAGCGGCTCGAGCAGGACCTCACCCCGGAGATGCGCCGCTCGCAGTTGCGCCTGATCGACGAGGGCGTCGAACCGCCGCCCCCGGAGTCCGAGGGGTGAACGACCAGGCCTTCATGGGCAGGGCCCTGCAGCTCGCCGCGTTGGGCCAGTACACCACGGACCCGAACCCGCGCGTCGGCAGCGTCGTGGTCCGCGACGGGGCGATTGTTGGCGAGGGCGCGCACTGGCGCGTCGGCGAGGCCCATGCCGAGATCCACGCCC
Organism: Thioalkalivibrio sp.; assembly: GCA_007116035.1. GTDB lineage: Bacteria > Pseudomonadota > Gammaproteobacteria > Ectothiorhodospirales > Ectothiorhodospiraceae > Thioalkalivibrio. The sequence continues at coordinate 3,095 of SKJG01000001.1, read as the reverse complement.
TGCGCGCCGCCGGGGATCGCGGGCGCGGCGCGACCGTCTACATCACCCTGGAACCCTGCTCGCATCACGGCCGCACGCCGCCCTGCGCCGATGCGCTGATCGCCGCGGGGGTCGCGCGGGTCGTGGTCGCGATGCAGGATCCGAACCCGCTGGTTTCGGGACGCGGGCTGCAGCGCCTGCGCGCGGCGGGCGTCGCGGTGGAGACCGGCATCATGGAGTTCGAGGCGCGGGCGCTGAACCCGGGCTTCGTGCGCCGCATGCACGGCCGCCGGCCCTGGGTCAGGGTCAAGCTGGCGTCCAGCCTCGATGGGCGGACCGCGATGGCCTCCGGCGAGTCGAAGTGGATCACCGGTTCGGCCGCGCGCCGCGACGTGCAGCACTGGCGCGCCCGGGCCGGTGCGATCCTGACCGGCAGCGGCACCGTGCTCGCAGATGACCCGCACCTGACCGTGCGCCTGACCCCTGCCGAGCTGGTCGCCGATACGGGTACCGATCCGTCCCGCTTCCCGGAACTGATGGCGGCTCCCATCCGCCAGCCGCTGCGGGTGGTGATCGATTCGCGCCTGCAGATCCCGCGTTCGGCGCGGCTGTTCGACGGCGGCGCGGTATTGATCCTGACCACGGCCGAGCGGGCGGACGCGGACAAGGCGGCAGACCTGCGCGCGCGCGGTGCGGAGGTCGTCGCCGTGCCTGCCGCGGCGGACGGGCAGGTCGATCTGCCCGCCGTGCTGGATCTGCTGGGCCAGCGCGAGGTGAACGAGCTGCACGTCGAGGCCGGTTCCGGCCTGGCCGGGGCGCTGGCCCGCTTCGGGCTGGTCGACGAGTGGCTGTTCTATCTCGCGCCCTGCCTGATGGGCTCGGGCGCCCGGCCGCTGCTGGACTGGCCGCTGCAGCAGATGGCGGAGCGCGCGGAACTGGACGTGTTCGCCTGCGACCGGGTCGGGGACACCCTGCGCCTGCGCGCCTATCCGCTCCCCGCCGCCACGGTTTGACTTGAAGGTTGCTGTTCGTAGGAGCGACCTCCGGTCGCGATCCCGCGGGGAGTAAGGGCATCACGGCTGGAAGGCCGCCCTATCGCTGCCCACGCCGGTGAATGGAGTGCGGGAGCTCGCTCCCACTGTCCGGCGCCGGGACCAATCCGCCTTCCCAAGGCTGCGGCAAGCCGCCGTACGCCATGGACGTGTTCCATCAGATGTGTTGGCGACAGGGCTTTTCAACCCCTCTTGTCGCATGGTCCCACGCACCACGACCCGGTATCATTTAGTGTTTGCAGGTTTTTCCGCTCAATATAAACATGAACAGGTGGTCAGCAGGATGTTCACCGGAATCATCGAGACACTGGGTGCCATCGCCGCGATGGAACCGCGCGGTGGCGACTTCCGCCTGAAGGTGCGCGCGCCGGGCATGGACCTCGCGGACACGCAGCTGGGCGATTCCATCGCCGTCAACGGCGTCTGCCTGACCGTCACCGCGCTCGACGGCGACCAGTTTGCCGCCGATGTCAGCCGCGAGAGCCTGAGCGTGACCACGCTGGGCGATCTGGGCATCGGCGATCGGGTGAACCTGGAGCGGGCATTGACGCTGAGCACGCGCCTCGGCGGGCACCTGGTCTCCGGTCACGTGGACGGGGTGGGCGAGGTCCTGTCGATGCGACCGGATGCACGCTCCACACGAGTGCACTTTCGGGCCCCGGACGCGCTGGCCCGTTACATTGCCGCGAAGGGCTCGATCACCATCGACGGCGCCAGCCTGACCGTCAACGGTGTCGACGGCGCCACCTTCGACGTGAACATCATTCCCCACACCTGGGACCTGACCCGATTCTCCGTCTACAAGGTCGGAAGCCGGGTGAACCTCGAGGTGGACCTGGTGGCGCGCTACCTGGAACGCCTGATGCTGGGCGATCGCGCGGCGCAGTCCGCCGCGGGCGGCGGCCTGTCCGAGGTCTGGCTCGCGGAGCAGGGCTTCCCCAATCACTCCGGCACGCGCGACTGAAACCGCCTGGGCCACCGACGGAACCAAGACATGGAATTTGCCAGTACCCAGGAGATCCTCGCCGAACTGCGTGCCGGACGCATGGTCGTCATCGTCGATGACGAGGACCGCGAGAACGAGGGCGACCTGCTGATGCTCGCCTCGCACGTACGCCCCGAGGACGTCAACTTCATGGCCAAGTATGGCCGCGGACTGATCTGCCTGACGCTGACCCGCGAGCGCTGCCGCCAGCTGGCCCTGCCGCTGATGGTCACCGACACCAACGATTCCCACGGGACCAACTTCACCGTTTCCATTGAGGCGGCGGAGGGGGTGACCACCGGGATCTCGGCCTACGACCGCGCGCACACCATCCGCACCGCGGTGGCCCCGAACGCGGTGCCCGCCGATGTCGTGCAGCCGGGACACGTGTTTCCCCTTATGGCGCAGCCGGGCGGGGTCCTCGTGCGCGCCGGTCACACCGAGGCGGGTTGCGATCTGGCGCGCCTGGCGGGGGCCGAGCCGGCCGCCGTGATCGTCGAGATCCTGAACGAGGACGGCAGCATGGCCCGGCGCCCGGACCTCGAGCGCTTCTGCGCCGAACACGGGCTGAAGATGGGCACCATCGAGGCCCTGATCCGCTACCGGATCGAGAACGAGAAGACCGTGCGCCGCGCGGCCGAGGTGGATCTCCCCACCGCCCACGGGGACTTCCGGCTGATCGCCTTCCAGGACGAGGTCGACCATGGTCTGCACTTCGCGCTGGTCCGTGGCCACCCGAAGCCCAACGAGCCTACGCTGGTGCGTGTACACCTCGAGCAGACGATCTGCGACACCCTGGGCTTCGCTGGCCCCGACTGCGGCTGGCCGCTCGACGACGCACTGCGTCGCATCGACGAGGCGGGCGCCGGCGTTGCCGTGGTCCTGCGCAAGCCGGAAGGGTCGGACGTGCTGATCCGTCGCCTGCATGAACTCGCGGGCGGTCACGCGGACCTGCGTCCACAGGTGCAGACCTCGGCCGATTGGCGCATGTACGGCATCGGTGCCCAGATCCTCGCCGACGTCGGCGTCGGCAAGATGCGTCTCCTGTCCGCCCCCAAGCGCTTCCACGGCCTCGGCGG
>SKJG01000116.1 GCA_007116035.1 Thioalkalivibrio sp. | reverse complement strand
GGCTGGAGAGCAGCAGCTCGCGCATGAAAATGAACTCCTTCGGCAGCTTGTCGTAGAGCTCGGAGAAGAGCTCGTCCTGGGAGTGCACCTCTTTCTTCCAGGCCTCGCGGTCGATGGACATCAGTTCGTTGAACTGCTCGCGGGTGAAGTCTTCCAGGCCGCGCCAGTCGAGATCCTCGTACTTGGGCATGCGTCCGAGCGAGCTTTCCACGGCCGGGCGGTTGCCGTGCACCCGGTCGATCACCCACTTCAGCACGCGCATGTTCTCGCTGAATCCCGGCCACAGGAACTGTCCGTCCGCGCCGCGCCGGAACCAGTTCACCCCGAAGACTTTCGGCGGGTAGGCGAGTTCGCGGCCGATCTGCAGCCAGTGGTTGAAGTAATCGGCCATGTGGTAGCCGCAGAAGGGCAGCATCGCGAACGGGTCGCGGCGTACCTTGCCCTGCTCGCCGAACGCGGCGGCGGTGGTTTCCGAGCCCATGGTCGCGGCCATGTAGACGCCGAAGTTCCAGTTGAAGGCCTGCACCACCAGCGGCACCGTGGTGCTGCGCCGCCCGCCGAAGACGAAGGCGTGGATCGGCACCCCGGCCGGATCCTCCCAGGCCGGGTCGATGGTCGGGCACTGCGAGGCCGGCGCGGTGAATCGCGCGTTCGGGTGGGCGGCGGGCTTGCCGCTGCCCGGATCCCAGGGCTCGCCGCGCCAGTCGGTCAGACCTGCCGGCGGTGTCTTGGTGAGGCCTTCCCACCAGATGTCACCGTCGTCGGTCTGCGCCACGTTGGTGAAGATGCTGTTGCTGCGGATGGTGGCCATCGCGCTGGCGTTGGTCTGCTCGTTGGTTCCCGGGGCGACCCCAAAGAAGCCGGCCTCCGGGTTGATCGCGCGCAGGTGCCCGTCGGGTCCGGGTTTGATCCAGGCGATGTCGTCGCCCACCGTGGTGATCTTCCAGCCGTCCTCGCGGAACGGCTCCGGCGGCACCAGCATCGCCAGGTTGGTCTTGCCGCAGGCGCTGGGGAAGGCGGCGGCGATGTAGGTGCGTGTCCCGTCCGGCGCCTCCGCGCCGAGGATCAGCATGTGCTCGGCCAGCCAGCCCTCGTTGCGGGCCATGGTCGAGGCGATGCGCAGCGCGAAGCACTTCTTGCCGAGCAGCGCGTTACCGCCGTAGCCACTGCCGTAGGAGACGATGCTCTTCTCCTCGGGGTAGTGGACGATGTACTTGGTATCGGGGTTGCACGGCCAGGACACGTCCTTCTGACCCTGTTCCAGCGGCGCGCCGACGCTGTGCAGGCATTTCACGAACGGCCCGTCGCCGAGCACGTCGAGCACGGCGCTGCCCATGCGCGTCATGATGCGCATGTTCACCACCACGTACGGAGAGTCGGTCAGTTCGACCCCGATCTGGGCGATCGGGGAGCCCAGCGGGCCCATGCTGAACGGGATCACGTACATCGTCCGGCCGCGCATGCAGCCTGCGAACAGGCCCTTCAGGGTGTTCTTCATCTCGCGCGGTGGGACCCAGTTGTTGGTCGGGCCGGCGTCCTTCTTGTTCACGCTGCAGACGTAGGTGCGATCCTCGACGCGGGCGACGTCGCTGGGGTCGCTGCGCGCGGCGAAGCAACCCGGCCATTTTTCGGGATCCAGTGGCCTAAACGTTCCGGCCTCCACCAGTTCCGCCGTCAGCCGGTCGTATTCCTCCTGGGAACCGTCGCACCACTGGACGCGATCGGGTTCGCAGAGGGTGGCGATTTCATCCACCCAGGCGCAGAGCTCGGGGTTCTGGGTCTCGGGTCGGTTCATGCTTTACCTCGTATCGGAAGTGGAGGAGCGAGAAACGGGAATCGGTTCGATCGCGCAGTGGGCTCTACAGGGGCGTACGGGCCGCAAATGCCCGACGCGCGCAGGTACCCCGGTGAGGGGTAAGGCCGCCCAGCAGTGAACCGTTCTGGTGCGGGCCGCACCAGAACGAAGCGGTCGCTGCACCAGCGGGCGGCAATGTTTCAGGTCTCAGGGCTACCCGCCCCATTGATGCCACCAGGGAATGCACATTTCGCGCCCGGGCTCCCGGTCAAGACAGCCTCCCGGTAGGAGCGGCCTCCGGCCGCGATCGCCAACGCAATCCCGGGGCCGGACGCTTCGAATCAACATCGGCAGGGTAGCTCAGTGGCCTCCGAAGAGCCAACGGAACCCTTCGAAGCCGGCGAGTGTGACGAGCAGGGTGACCACAGACCAGATGGCGAGGCTCAGGGTCATCCACACGGCCGTGCGCCGGCGGTCGGCCTGCAGCGCCAGTGCCATCACGGCGGCCAGATGGATGCCGGTGACGGCCGGTCCGGCGAGCGCGATACCCGGCAGCCCGTAGCGGTCCCAGACGCGACGCGCGCGCGGAGTCCAGCTCCTGCGCACCGGACCCCGCCGCCGCTCCCACGCGCGGAACAGTGCCACGATGCCGAACACGGGCAGCGCGTTGCCGGCGAAGCTGACCACGGTCACCGGGATCGGGGAGAGCCCCAGGCCGATGGCGACCGGGATCACGAGCACGATCTCGAGCCACGGGGTCGCCGCGGCCAAAAAAACCAGCGTGTATTGCCACAACAGGTCCAAGATGATGCGCCTCGGGGTTCAGCCGGCGATCCGTGTCGGAAGCCCGCGCAAGTGTGTCCGATCGCCGATCGCGTTGCGAGTGTTGCCAGAGCCCCTGTGGGTCACGCAGCGCCTCTGGGGTGCCGGAGCTTGCTCCCGCTGTTGGGCTCAGCCGCTGGCGGGGGCGAAAGCGGCGGCAAGCCGCCGCACTCCAGAGGCTCTTTCGCTGCCCTGAGTATCACGAAAGCTCCACAGGCGGTCCTGTCGTGCACAACGCACTCTCCGCATGCGCCTTCCCCCGCAGGAGGCGAGCCCTCTCGTCGATCTGGCGCCGGGAAACCCATCGGCCAAGGGCTGGCCTCCTACATCCGCGCCCCTTGAATCAACACCGGTCGGACCACAGGCGGAGCTTTCGTGATGCTCAGGTTCGCTGTTGCCCGAAATCCTCTCGGTTGGGGGCAAACTCCTCTACACTCTCGGGGTTTCCTGCTTGCCGCTGGATGCGGATGCTGGCCAACGGGTTCCGGGGGGCTGGCCGGCCTCGAGCCGGCCACGACCGGACCGGCGATCAGGTCGAGGGGATTGCCGCGGAACGTGGGCAGGCGGGTCCCCGGTGCCGCAGGAGCCATCACGATAACGAGGCCTCGAAGGAGGAGCACGATGTCCGACCAGAAGACCGGGCAACCGCCCAATCCGAAGATGATCGCGGCGGCCCGGGTGACCGGGGTGGGGGTATTGTTGGTGGGGGTGGCCTTGGCCTTTCTGGGTATGGGCCTGTTCATGTTCAACATGGGTCGCGACATGAGCACGATGACCAAGGCGGTGACGCAGATGGGCCTGGACGTGTCGACGATGGCTGCGGATATGACCTTCATGGCCGGGCGCATGGAAGTGATGGCGGATAGCATGGTCGAGGGCCAGGCAGGGATGTCGGCGGACTTCAACCGGGTGCGCGTGGGCATGGAGTTGATGGCGACCGACGTGCGCAGCATGAGCGAGAACATGGGCGACCTCGCGGTGAACATTCGCGGCATGGCGGGCAACATCGGGACGATGAACACTTCGATGTCGCATATGAATCGTTCCATGGCGGAGATGACCGGAACGATGGGACGCATGTCCGTCGACATCAACCGGTTCACCCGGCCGGAGAGCCTGATGCCGATGTCGCCTTTCCGGTGACCCTCACGCGCACTAGCCCACCCTTGAGGGGTGGGAGCAGCATTGCGCCGATCCGCGTGATCCGTCCGTAGACGGACCTCAAGTTCTGTTCTTCCAAGTCGATAATTCATGATGCCCCGGCCGAACAAACCCCGGGACTGGAGTAGGCAGGCGCGTGGCCAAAATCGAGCGAAAGGAAGGGTCGGTATCGGTCGTCCGCGGCGAGTCGGGGGCGCCCGCTGGTGGCGAGCGCGCGCTGCCCGGGCAGAAGGCCCCTCCGCTGGAGGTCCTCACCCCGGCTCCCGATCCTGCCGCATCGAAGGATGAACATCCCGACCTGCCGCGTGAGCGCGAGCCTTCGGATTCCCTGGTCGAGAGCCTGATCCTGATCGCCCGGACCCACGGGCTACAGTTCACCCGCGATGCGGCCATGGCGGGGCTGCCGGTGGCGGACGGACGCCTCACGCCCGCGCTGGTCGGCCGTGCCGCCCAGCGTGCGGGGCTGACCACCCGCATCGTCCGCCACGACCCGCGGGCGCTCAAGGATGATCTGTTGCCCGCCATTCTGCTGCTGAAGGACAACGAGGCCTGGGTTCTGGCCGGCTGGAACGCCGACAGGAGCGTGGCGAAGGTCATCGACCCTGAGTTGGGCGACGCGTTGATCGAGGTGCCGCTCAAGCGCCTGAAGGAGCGCTACGCCGGACGCGCGATCTATGTGCGCCCCGAGTTTCGCCTCGACGCACGCGGCCCGAGGGTGTCCAGGGAGCGCGAGGGCCACTGGTTCTGGCGGGTGATCGGGGAGAACCGTCCCCTCTACCGCGACGTGCTGGTCGCGGCGGTGATGATCAACCTGTTCGCGCTGGCCATGCCGCTGTTTGTGCTCAACGTCTACGACCGCGTCGTGCCCAATCACGCCACGGAGACGCTGTTCGTCTTTGCGGTGGCCGTGCTCGGCGTCCTCGTCGCAGACCTGATCCTGCGCACGATGCGCAGTCATTTTGTCGACAAGGCCGCGATGCGCGCGGATGTGAAGCTTTCCGCGCACATCATGGAGCGGGTGCTGGGGATGCGGATGGAACACCGGCCGCAGTCGGTCGGATCGTTCGCGTCCAGCCTTGGGGCCTTCGAGTCCGTGCGCAACTTCATCTCCTCGGCCACCGTCGTCGCCTTCGTCGATCTGCCGTTTGCGCTGCTGTTCATCGCCATCATCGCGCTGATTGCCTGGCCGCTGGCGATCCCGGTGGTGATCGGCGCAACGCTGCTGCTCCTCTATGCCGCCGTGATCCATCGCCGGCTGCATGCGTTGGCCGAGACCAGCTACCGGATTGCGGCGCAACGCAATGCCACGCTGGTCGAGAGCCTGACCGCGGCGGAGACGGTCAAGACACTGGGGGCGGAGAACCGGATCCAGTCCATCTGGGAACGGGCCACGACCAATCTGGCGCGCATCAATGCCAGGAACCGTTTCATGACCGCGAGCGTCACCCACACCGCGCAGTGGGCGCAGCACACCGTGGGTGTGTCGATCATCGTGCTGGGCGTGTTCCTGTTGATGGATGGCATGCTCAGCATGGGCGGGCTCATCGCGGCCTATCTGATCTCGTCGCGGGCGATGGCACCCATCAGTCAGACCGCCGGGCTGCTGATGCAATATCACCAGGCGTCCACCGCGCTGGAGGCCCTGAACAGGATCATGGCTCTGCCGGTGGAGCGCCCGCCGGGCTCGCACTTCCTCAGCCGGGAGGCGTTCCAGGGCGCGGTCCAGTTCCGCGACGTCAACTTCGCCTACCCGGAGCAACCCCAGCAGGCCCTGCATGGCGTCTCCTTCCGGATCGAGCCGGGCGAGCATGTGGCCGTGCTGGGTCGCGTGGGATCGGGCAAGAGCACGCTGGCCAGGCTCATCCTGGGGCTTTACCAGCCCAGCTCGGGTGCGGTGCTCGTCGATGGCATCGACGTGCGCCAGCTGGACCCTGCCGAGCTGCGTCGGGGGATTGGCTACGTGGGTCAGGACGTCACCCTCTTCTATGGAAGTCTGCGCGAGAACCTGGTCGCTAGCGACGCCCTGGCCAGCGACGAGGCCATCATCCGCGCGATCGAGATCAGCGGGATCGAGGACCTGATCAACCGCCACCCCGAGGGGATCGACATGCAGGTCGGCGAGCGGGGCGCGCGCCTGTCGGGCGGGCAGAAGCAGGCGGTGGGCATCGCCCGTGCCGTGCTGCACGAGCCCGGAATCCTGGTCCTCGATGAGCCGAGCAGCGCGATGGACAACGCGACCGAACAGGCGATGAAGCGGCGCCTGGGCCAGTTCATCAAGGGACGCACGACGATCCTGGTCACGCACCGGACATCGCTGCTCGAACTCGTCGACCGCATCATCGTGATGGACCAGGGAAGGGTCGTGGCGGATGGGCCCAGGGAGAACGTCATCAAGGCGCTGCGCGAAGGGCGGGTCGGGAAGGCCAGAGGATGACCGTTTCCAGACCTTCCAGCCAGGATGTGCAGGACGGCGCGGTCGCGGACCGGCCTCCGCGCGCACCCCTTTTCGACCGGATCTTTCGGCCCTGGCTGACGCGGGGCGGTGGTGACCACCGGAACTGGGCCGCGGACGCCGACTGGGCCGAAATACAGCAGCAGCCCCTGCGGGCGCGCGCACTGCTCTACGCGATGCTCTTCGCCGTCGTGCTGTTGATTTACTGGGCCGCGGTGGCCGAGATCGACGAAGTGGCGCGGGGTGAAGGCCGCGTGATCCCCTCGCAGCAGCTGCAAATCATTCAGTCGATGGACGGGGGCGTCGTGTCCGATCTGCTAGTCCGCGAAGGGGACGTGGTGGAGCAGGATCAGGTTCTGCTCCGGGTGGATCCCACCCGTTTCCTGTCGGAACTGGGTGAGGCGCGGGCCAGTGAATCGGCATTGCGCGCGCGCCAAGCGCGGCTGACGGCCCTGTTGACCGATACCCCGTTCCTGATCACGCCCGACCTGCAGAGCGTCCGCCCTTCGATCCTCGAGCAGGAGGAGCGGCTGTACGAAGAAAACCTGCAGGAATTGCAGGCCCGGATCCGGATTGCCGAGAAGCAGGTGGAACAGCGGCGCGAGGAACTCAACGAGGCGCGCGCGCGCAGGACGCAGGCGGTGCGCGCCCTGGAACTGTCGCAGCAGGAGCTCAATGTGACCGAACCGCTGGTACGCAGCGGCGCGGTCTCCGAGGTCGAGGTGCTGCGGCTCCGCCGCGACGTCTCCAACCTGCAGGGTCAGCGCGACCAGGCCGGCGCCCAGATCAGTCGCCTGACGGCGGCGATCAACGAGGCGGAGGCCAAGATCAGCGAGGTCCGGCTGAATTTCCGAAACGAGTGGCGACGCGAACTCTCGGACACGCTGGGTCAGATCGAACAGCTGGAGGAAGGCAGCACGGCGTTGGTGGACCGGGTGCGGCTGTCGGAGGTGCGCGCGCCGATGCGCGGTATCGTCCAGCGCCTGTTCGTGACCACCCGTGGCGGCGTGATCTCGCCGGGACGGGAGGTCGCGGAGATCGTGCCGCTGGATGACCAGTTGCTGATCGAGGCCCGCATGTCGCCTCGGGACATCGCCTATCTGCGCCCCGGGCTGGACGCCAAGGTAAAAATCACCGCCTATGACTTTGCCATCTATGGGGGGCTCGATGCCGTCCTTGAGCATATCAGTGCCGATACCATCACCGATGATGATGGCAACACGTTCTACAAGGTGAGGGTGCGTACCG
>SKJG01000161.1 GCA_007116035.1 Thioalkalivibrio sp. | reverse complement strand
TGAAAAGGACGTGGGCCACCGCGAGGCGCTTGCCACCCAGGTTGGCGGTCAGGCCCCCGAGAGCGGTGGTGAAGGCGCTGCCGAGGTTGGCGCCGATGGCCAGCGCCAGGGCATTGTCGTAGGTCACCTGTCCGGCCGCCAGCGCTGCGATGATCACCAGCAGGGTGGCATGGCTGGACTGCATGATCACGGTGACGGCCATGCCGATCGCGGTGAAGAGCAGCAAGCCGGCCAGCCCCGGGACCGCGTAGGCGGAGAGATCAAATCCCTCCTGCAGCGCGTCGAACCCCTCCTTCATGTAGGCGATGCCGAGGAACAGGAAGCCAATGCCGAGGAGCAGGTAGCCAACGCCCTTGAGTTCCCGGCTCCTGTTGAGCAGCAGAATGACCCCAAAGACCAGCATGGGCATTGCGTAGGCGGCGATGTCGACCCGCAGCCCCAGGCCGGCGATCAGCCAGGCCCCGGTGGTGGTGCCCAGATTGGCGCCCATGATGATGCCGATCCCGGCCGCCAGGGAGATCATCTCGGCACTGACGAAGGAGATGGTGATCAGCGACACCAGGGTGCTGGACTGCATCAGCGTGGTGCTGCCGAGGCCGAAGGCGACGCTTTTCCATAGGCGGTCGGTGGAGCGGCGCAGCACGATCTCCAGCGCACCGCCGGTGAAGGCCTTGAAACCCGATTCCAGAGAGATCATGCCGAACAGGAACAGGGCGATGCCCGCCGCGATCTCCTTCAGATCGGGGCTGACCCAGAAGCCGTAGCCCAGGACCAGGAAGACCGCAGTCAGCAGGAGCGAGCGCTGCATCGGCTCAGCGGCCCGGTGCCACGGGCCGGCGCACGGCGTCACGCAGGAAGGCCGTGACGTCGGCGCGGCTGCCGACGAACAGCGGGGCGTCGATGTCGCCCTGGCGTTTCAGGGCGTGGTCGTACAGCGGGTCGTAGTACTCCGCCAGCAGGGCGCGGATCCAGCCCCGGTGGCCCTCGACCGCGCCGCTGCGGGCCTGCTCGTCGAGGGCGGACTGGAGGGCCTGGCGCAGCTCGTGGTGACGGGCGTCGCCGAGGCGGTTGCGGATCCGGTCGAGCGAGGCCAGGAGTTCGGCCCCGAGCCGGTCCAGCGCGTCGGCCTCGCCGTGGAACTGCACGTACTCGGCGAGCGGCCCGGAAACGTAGTCGTCCAGAGTCACCTGGACGCGGCTCTCCAGCGGCTCCTCGATGAACACGCGGGGCGACGCCTTCATCCGCAGGTACAGCGACGGCGGAACCAGCCGATGACCGACCAGCTTGCTCTCGTCCTCGACAACCACGGGTCGCCGTCCGCCCGTTTCCTGCAGGGCATGCAGGCGCAGCAGGGCGATCGCGAGCCGGTTTTCGAAATCGGGTTGGGTAGGCTGTCCTCCGGGGCGGCGCCCGAATGCCGAGCCGCGGTGGCGGGCCAGTCCCTCCAAGTCCACGGCGTGATCGATGGCTTCGATCACGCGGGTTTTGCCGGTGCCGCTGCGTCCCGACAGGAGGAGCAGCGGCAGGGCGGCCGAGGTCTGCTCGAGGCTGTCGAGAAGGAATCGGCGCATGGCCTTGTAGCCGCCCCGAATCCGCGGGATCGGGCGGCCGGCCTGCGCCAGCCAATCCTGCACGGTGCCCGAGCGCATGCCGCCCCGGAAACAGTAGAGCTGGCCGTCCGGGTGCCGTTCACACCAGCGCAGCCAGCTTTGCAGGCGGGCCTCGCGGACCCTGCCGCCGACCAGGGCATGACCGAGTTCGATCGCGGCTGGCTGCCCCTCGTCGTTGTATCGAAGGCCGACCTCGTGGCGCTCGGTGTCGGTCAGCAGTGGCAGATTGTCGGCATTGGGAAAGGCACCCTGTGCGAATTCCACGGGCGCACGCACATCCAGCAACGGAACGTCGCGGAGGAAGAGATCGAGATAGTTGCTGGTCAGAGTCTGTGTCATGGTATCCGGGCAGAGCTTATGACTTCGCCGCCGATAACGCCACCGGATTCTTATGGGGGATTCTTATGGGGATTGCCCGGTCAACTCCCACGGCCTCGGAGCGTGCCATCCCGAAATCCTGAAAGCCTTGGCGTCCATGGAGTGCGGCGGCTTGCCGCCGCTTTGGGGGTCGGGCTGGTCCCGGCGCCGGACAGCGGGAGCAAGCTCCCGCACTCCATACGCTGGCGGGTGGAAAAGGCCGTACGACGTCATCCGACGCGCGGCGCCGGGGTGGCTCGAGACGCACGATTCGTGGTGAGATTGTCGAATCCTAGACGGATTGCTGTTTCTCAGCGGCAGCTCACTGGCCAGGAGGGATGTCACGATGACCAAACTGCTCGCGGTTCTTATGACTGCCACACTGCTGGGCTGCGCGGCCCTGGAAGCGACCAGGGACCCCGCGTCCCCGTTTTTCGTGATTCCCGAGGGTTCCGTGCTCGATCTCCATCAGCCGCTGGAGATCCGGCCTGGCACTGCGCGGGTCTGGTTGCAGCGCGGTCGGGTCGCGGCGGGTCATGACTGGTATGTGCCCAGCTGCAACCTGGAGATTCGCACGCTGGATCGTGAACGCAGCCAGACGGTGCAGCCCGGAACCTTCGTGATCCGGCGGGTGCAGCAGATGGAGGAATGGGTCGAGCTTCCACGACCGGAAGTGCAGCTCGCGGCGGTGGGGTTCGGTGTTGGCTTGCGGGCGGGCGGTTACGATGACGGTGGAGTGATGGGCGTGTGGCGCGGGTACCATCTCTGGCTGGAGAGTCAGGAACAGCCCGACGTGTTGCGGATGACCTGTAAGGGCGCGTTTGCGCCTGCATGGGAGGCGCGCCCCCCCGGTCTCGACGACCTGCGGGCGATCTTCGGCGAGATCGCCACCCTGCATCTGCCCTGAAGCCTCTGGACGCGCTAGGTTTGATGCAGGCGTAGGTCGGGTTAGCCCAACGGGCGTAACCCGACGGGTCATCTACAGAACTTGACGCTACCGCTGCCAGCCCCTGGCAAAGCCTCAGTCGCAGGTTCCAATGGAGCCGGTCGCGCAGATCCGGCCGTCGGTCCAGATGGCGCGGTCCAGGATCGCGCCGTCGAGGCGGGATCCAGTGAGGTCGGCGCCGAGCACGTTCACATAGCTGAGATCCGCATCGACCAGGTCGGCGCGGGCCAGGACCGCGGCCTGCATTGTGGCGCCGGTCAGGGCCGTTCCGCGCAGGTCAGCGTCGTCAAGGCGCGCCCGGCGCAGGTCGGCATAGCTCAGGTCGGCGTCGCGCAGCCTGGCGCCGTCCAGACGCGTCTCGAGGAAGTCGGTGTTGCGAAGGTTGGCCCGACTCAGGTCCACCCCGCGTAGGTCGAGGCTGGCCATGCGGCAGTAACTCCAGTTCACCTCGGGTGCTGCCGGCAGGTGGCATTCGGGCAGGGTGCCTGGCTCGACACCGTCCATGGACCAGACCAACAGGATCACAGCCACCAGAACCGCGGCGCCGGCCCCCACCCAGGGGATCGGGCCGCGCATGGCCGCATCCAGCGACTCCCGCGGACGCGCGAGCCACTCGGCCCGCTGCCGCCGATGCCGGATCACCGCCTCTGGCTCGGGTTGGCGCCGCTCCCCAACCCGCATGTCCTGCACCTCCGGGGGCACCGGACCGCTGCCGCGCCGCTCGCGCAGGCGCTCATCCTCGCGCAGCCGCGCCTGCAGCAGTCGCTCGCGGCTTTCCGGCGTGCCGCCCGGATGCAGCTCCTCCGGGATCAGCCTGGGGAATTCGCGGACGGGCCGCCAATTCTCCCGATCCGGGCTGATCTCGTCGTCGAGGGTCAGCCGCCCCAGCAGAAGGAACCGGGAGATGAGGCCGCTGGGGTGAGGACCACGTACCACGCCATCCTTCCGCGTAAACCACAACTCGTGTTCTCTGTCCTTGTCCATGGTCTCGCGTGCCGCCGGTTTCATCGGGAGGTCCAGATGACAGTGTAGACGTTCAATGCTTCCGTTCGGGGCCAAATGCAAGCAGGCCGAACGCCAGCCAGCCAAGCATGAGGACCGTGCAGCCGATCAGTACGGGCAGGGCGCCGAAGTGGAAGATCAGCGGCAGGGACAGGGCCGTGAACAGTCCGCCGCCGACCACGGGTTCGAACAGCAGCTGCTTGTAGCCGAAGCTCTCCATGGTACCGGTGCGGTTGTCCGGATCGGCCATGCGCACGAGCAGCAGACCGATGACGGTCATCCCGATGCCCTGGCCGAAATTGGCCAGGCCCATCGGGAACCAGTCCTTGGGGAAGATGCGCGGCGCCAGGACCAGGAATCCGAACAGGTTCCAGGCGATGCCCGCGGCGGCCAGGATCAGGAAGGGCCCGATGTACGCGCCGACCGCCTGCAGTGAGAGCGTGGCGAGCGCGGTGACGATCAGCACGTCGAGCGCCGCACCGGAAATGCGGTTGATCAGGCGCCGGTCCAGGGCACGCGCGTGGCCCAGGCGCATCAGGGCCACCTGCACCAGCACTCCGCCGATCATCGCCAGCGGGAACAGGGGGATATGCACCATCAGGGCGACGCCGTCGTCGCCGGCGTTCCAGGTGACCGACTCGACCCAGATCAGACCCTGCAGGATCAGCCAGCCGATCGCGATGGCCAGCGCGAAGAAGCCCAGGTGCACCGACAGGGGATCGATGGAACGGGTGTTGGCCAGTCGCGGGGCCTTCTCACGCTCGTCGTGCTCGGCCATGCGCTCGGTATCCAGCTCTTCGCTGGCATCGATTTTGAGACGT
This sequence comes from Thioalkalivibrio sp., assembly GCA_007116035.1. GTDB lineage: Bacteria > Pseudomonadota > Gammaproteobacteria > Ectothiorhodospirales > Ectothiorhodospiraceae > Thioalkalivibrio. Next base: position 2,825 of record SKJG01000161.1, on the reverse strand, counting down.
CCGGTGCGCACCCCCCAGTTCACCAGGGCCGTGCCGAGCAGGACGCCGGCGACCACGCCCACGGTGGCGAGGGCCAGGGCCAGGTCCGCCCCATTCTCGAAGCCCAGTTCGCGGAAGGTATCGGCCAGGCCCGCCGCCGTACCGTGTCCGCCCTCGAAGCCGATCTCGATGAGTGCCCCGGACATGGGACTGATGCCAAACAGGGGTGTCAACAGGAGCAGGGCCAGGGTCAGGCCGACCACGTACTGACCCCATGCGAGGGTCTGGCCGTGCGCGACCATGGGGCCGGCGCGGCGCCAGATCGCCCGGGGCGAGGGGATGATCTTGCCCAGGAACAGACCGGCAAATACAACGCTGATCAGCAGGCCCGGCAGTCCGGACCAGATCTCCAGCGTGGATTCCGGGAAGAGCCCGCCCGCCAGCGCCGCCTCATCGCCCAGGACGAGTTCTGCCAGCGTGCCCAGGCCTTGCGGGCCGAGCAGCAGTGCCAGCGCGCCGCCAAGGATCGCGCTGGGCAGGAACAGGCGCCCGAATACGGCGACGTTCACGCGCAGCCACTTGCCCGCCAGCATTAGCAGCCCGAGCAGGACCATGGCCACGAAGAGTTGATCGAGATTCATCGCATAGACCTCCCTGGTCCATCTGGATACCACCCGGAGGGCTTACCCGCCCTCTTGTCGCTGCAACGGGGCATTGGAGGCTTTGTTGGCCTGCAGCAAGGGTAACGGTCCAGGCAATCCGGGTCGAGCGGCCGGCATGTATTGCCCGTGGGAGGCCAGCCCTCTGGGCGATGGTTTGCAATTTCCCGAGGCTGAAGGTCGCCGAGGGGGCTCGCCTCCCACAGGGGGCGGCCATCATTTCTTGTGGGAGGCCAGCCCTCTGGGCGATGGTTTGCGGGGAGTGCGCGCGCTATCCGAGCAGGGCGTAGAGCATCAGGCCGACCAGGATCAGGCCCAGGGCGTTCACCACCACTCCGTATGCACGGCCTGCGTTGACCAGTCCGGGCTGGACTGGCTCCGTTTCCAGTTCCTTGAGCTTGCCCTCGCGCTGGAGTCTTTCGTACTCATCCGGGCGTTCCGTGCGCAACTCCTCCTCGGTGACGTACCCCGTGAACATCACCGTGTCCATCGGGAATTTCTCCGCGCGCAGATTGTTGTGAAACAGGTGGATGGTAAAGATGAAGCCCACCGCGAGCACGGCCTCGAGGCCGTGAATGACTGAAGCCAGGTTCAGGGTCCAGCCGGGTAGGAAGCGGGTGAAGAACTCGGGGAACCAAAGGATCAGACCCGAACCGCCGATGATGGCCATGCCCCAGAAAACGGCCCAGTAATCGAACTTCTCCCAATAGGTGTAGCGCTCGAAGCGGGGCGGCTCGCCCATGAATCTGCCCCTGCGGCTTTAAAAATACCCGGTGGGCGGTGTCGAACGACCGCGCATGACATCACCGATCCGTGGAAGTATAGATGATCTGGCACTTGATTCGGGGCCGGGCCGGTACCGTATCAACGCGGGTTCCCGCCCAAGGCTCCGTCCACCGGGCTTGAAGAGGACACGCGGGGCCGCCGGTTGAACTACATTAGTAAGTGGAATGCGGGTAACGGCGGTAGTGCTGTTTCGAGACCGTATGGGTTCGGTCCCGCGAGCCGCGTGGCGGCAGATCGTCAGCGTTGCCACCGTGCGCGGGCAAGGTTCGGACAGGATCCCGTCGCTATCGAACGGGGCGAAAAGAGGAGGTCGGTCATGGGTGGTATTGTTGTGGGTATGGACGGTTCGAAGGGATCGGCGCAGGCACTGCGGTGGGCGCTGGAGGAGGCCAGGCTGCGTGGAACCGAGGTGCGAGCCTGCTTTGTGGTGGACAGGATCTATACCGAGCCCGAATGGGCCTCGTTGATCATCCCCTCGGCGGACGAACTGCTGCGGGAGGGCAAGCGGCTCCTTGCCAGCGCGGTCACTAAGGTGGAAGGTGGCGAAGACGTGCGCCAGGAGGTGCTGATCGGTGAGGGGCACGGACCGGCGAAGGCGCTGCTGGATGCCGCGAGCGACGCCGATATGCTCGTCGTGGGATCGCGCGGGCGCGGAGGCTTCCAGGGTCTGCTGCTGGGCTCGGTGAGCCAGCAGGTGCTCCACCACGCGAAATGCCCGGTGGTGGTGGTGCCCCCGTCCTAACGCCCCGGCTTCCCAAGGGATCTGTACCGGAGAGCCTGTAGGAGCGGCCTCTGGCCGCGATCAGGGTGCCGGGCCCGTTACAATCCTGCGATCGCGACCAGAGGTCGCTCCTACGCGGACAGCGCCGGTTGGTCGTGGAACGGCCTCTGGCCGCGATCCGGCTGGCGATTCGGGTCCGGCTACGCCACGCTGGCGGGCGGTGTCGCGAGACGGCCGGCCTCGAAATCCGCGATGGCCTGACGGATCTCCGCGTCCGTGTTCATCACGAAGGGGCCATGATGCCGGATGGGTTCGCGCAGAGGGCGCCCGCGCAGGAGCAGCAGCCTGGCACCTTCGCTGGAGGCCAGTTCAACCTGCGTCTGGCCGGACCAGACGGCCAGGCGTCCCGCATCCAGCCCGTCACCGAGACTGCCTGTGTAGGCATAGGCGATCAGCCGTATACCAGGTTCGAGTTCCACCATCAGGCGGGCACCGGGCTCCATCCTGACGTCCGCCATGGCGGCATCGTCGCCCAGGCGCGCGAGCGGCCCTTCGGCCCTGCCGGTACTCGTCTGCCATGGTCCGGCGATGGCCTTGAGGGTTGTTCCCTCCCCCTCTGCGGTGACCATCTCGGCAGCGCGTATGTCGCGATAACGAGGCGGATCCATCTTGCGTGCCGC
>SKJG01000156.1 GCA_007116035.1 Thioalkalivibrio sp. | reverse complement strand
GCTGAAGGAAGGGGGCGCCCAGTCGGGGATGATTGCCTGCTGTGCGGAGGGCAGTGCCTACGATCCGCGGCGTGGCGGGCGGGTGTTGGCCGGGCCTGCGGAGCAGCCGCTGGCTGCGATCATCCTGGAACACGATGCGGAGGAAGACGCATTGTTTGCGACGGGTACGCTGGGTGGCGAAATGTTCGAGCGGTTCTTCCGGGAATTCGGATACCGGCTGATGCTCGAGTACCCGAATCAGACCCCTGACAGTCAGGTGGAAGACGTCGCCCACGTTCAGACCCTGGAGAGCTTCACCCGCTCGGTCGTCCACTGCGGTGTGTCCCTGGAGACGTAGACTGCCGGGCGGGCCGACCGGGTGCTCAGCGCCTTATGCAGCGCGGCGGCTTGCCGCCGCTTTGGATATCGACTTCACCCGGCCCCCGAATAGCGGGAGCAAGCTCCCGCACTCCATAGGAAGACCCTCAGCGGCCTGGGCTGGCGGCCCTCAATACCCCTGCAACGTCGTGGTGCCCCAATGCCTCGGCAATGTCCAGGGCCGTCTGGCCGGTGCTCTCGCGCTGGTCCGGCTTGCAGCCGAGTTCCAGCAGCAGCTTGACGAGCCCGGGGTCGCCCCGTTCGGAGGCCCGCATCAGGGGTGTCCACCCGTAGAGATCCTGCACCCCGAAGTCGGCGCCGTACCGCGAGAGGACGCGCAGATTGCCACGCTGGCCCTTGACCGTGGCCAGCAGCACCGGGGTCCACCCGTGGCGCACGCGGATATTGGGGTCGGCGCCCGCGCGTAGCAGGCGTTCGACAGTGTCTGGCTGGTCCCTGAGGACCGCATACATCAGCGCCGTGCTGCCCTTCGGGTGCCTGGCATCGACCTGCGCGCCGTGGCGCAGCAGGCTCTCCACGGCGTGCTCGCGGCCCAGGTCAGCGGCCCACATCAGGGCCGTTTTGCCCTCATACGGCGGCTCGCGGCTGGTGGCGTCGGGATCGGCTCCGCGCCGCAGCAGGTCTTCGATGCGGCTCGTGTCATCGGTGCGCACGGCGTGCAGAAGATGGTCAGCCGTGGAGGACGCCAACGACTCCGCCGGGATCAGCGCCACAAGCATCAGCCCGGTCACCAGGGTTCGCCAGAATACGGTGCGTGTCATCTGCGCCTGCCTCCCTTGATCATGCCGCCCCACGGCCGGACCGACTCCAGGCTGTAGGTCGGGTTAGCGTAGCGTAACCCGACGTGCCGGGTGCCGGGGACGGCGCTGCTTTGCGGCCATGCTTGGGTCCAAGACCCGTCGGGTTACGCCCTTTGGGCCAACCCGACCTACGGTTTGCGGCTTGTTCAGCGTCCGGGGTGGCGCAGGGCCATGACAGTCAGACCCATCCACTGGTTCTCTAACCGCGAGGTCAGGTCCAGCCCGGCAAGGGCTGCACCGTCACCATCTCGCCCTCGGCGACCGGGCCCCGGTCGTGTTCCAGCACGATGAGGCAGTCAGCCTGGCTCATGGAGTGCAGGATGCCCGAGCCCTGGCGACCGGTGACCTCCACACGAAGCCTGCCCTGGGCGTCTGGCTGCAGTCGCCCTCGCTGGAATTCGGTGCGCCCCGGGACCTTCCGCAGCGCCTGGACACAGGGCACTTCGAAGGTCAGGGGGTCCCGGGGAGTCCTCCCTGCGATGCGCTCCAGCGCAGGGCCGACGAAGCGGACGAAGGTCACCATCGCGGCGACCGGGTTGCCCGGCAAGCCGAAGAACAGGGTTCCTGGCCCCAGCTTGCCAAAGGCCAGCGGGCGGCCGGGCTTGATCGCGATCTTCCAGAAGCTCACCTCGCCCAGTTCCGCCAGAACCTGCTTCACATGGTCGGCCTCGCCGACGGAGACACCACCGGTGCTGAGCACGATGTCCCCGTTGCGCGTCGATTCTTCGAGAATCTGCCGCAGCCGTTTCGGATCGTCCGGGACGATGCCGAGGTCCAGCGTGTCGACCGGATGACCGTCCAGCAGGCCTCTCAGGCTGTAACGGTTGCTGTCGTAGATCTGTCCGCTACGGGGCTTGTCTCCCAACGGGCACAACTCGTCGCCGGTGGAAAAGAGGACCACGCGTGGACGACGAAAGACGGGCGTTTCGGCGATACCCAAAGATGCGATGAGACCGAGATCGGCGGCCTTGATGCGACGACCCCGTTCCAGGACTACGGATCCGTTCGTCAGGTCCTCGCCACGGCGGCGGATGTTCTGCCCTTGCCGGTGTCCCGTGTTCAGGTATACGAGGCCCTCCCGTTCCGAGGCCTGCTCCTGGATCACGACGGTATCGGCGCCTTCGGGGACCGGGGCACCGGTCATGATCCTAACGCACTCTCCCGTCTGGAGAGCATGGCCGTAGGGGCTTCCCGCCAATGCGCGTCCCGCCAGACGCAACACCGTGGCTTCGGTTTCCGACACGTCCTGCAGGCGCAACGCATAGCCATCCATGGCCGAATTGTCCCCGGACGGTACATCCAGCGGCGCGATGACGTCCTCCGCGAGGACGCGTCCGTGAGCGGTTGTCAGCGGGACGTGATCCACTTCTGAGACGCACACGCACTCGGCGAGGATTCGCGACAGCGCGGTTGCCTCGTGGAGCAGGCCGGGCTCTCGGGCATCGAGACAACTGGGCGTGGTTTCTATGGTTCCGGGCATGGCAGGACCTGGCCTAAGGATGCTTCTTGTGGGCGGCGCGCTGGGCGTATGGGCGCCCACGTCCGAGTCGCACCATGATCCGCGTGCGCTTCATGACCGGGTATCCGTGATCACCCGCTGCTCGAGTTCCAGGCGCTCTTCGGGGGTGTTGACGTTGACGAAGGCCTCCGGGTGATCGGAGAGATCCGTTGCAATCATCCGGTGTTCCGCATACCAGGTGTCGATCTTGCGGCCGCCCCGATCCACGAAGGCGCGCAGATAGGGGAGCAGCGAGCAGCTGAGCAGCGCGATCACCGGCTGCAGGCGTTGGCCGTCATGCGCGACGGCAATCTCGGCGGATTCGGCGAGAACGGACTGATACAGGCGGTCCACGAGGTCGTGGGGCAGCAACGGGCTGTCGCAGGGCACCACGGCAAGCCAGGGTTGCTCCACGGCCATCATGGCAGTGAGCATGCCGGCGAGTGGTCCGGAGTAGTCGCCAATCACGTCGGGAATCACCCGGTGCCCGTAGCGCCCATAGCGTTCTGCGTTGCGGTTCGCATTGATCAGGACCTCATCGACCTGAGGCTGGATCCGCTCCAGTACGTGCTCCACCATCGGACGGCCGGCGAGAGAGATCAGGCCCTTGTCCTCTCCCCCCATCCGGCGGGCACGGCCCCCCGCAAGGATCAAACCCGCGACCGCGTCACGCCTGCCGCCAGCCAGTTCCGCTTCCATCCACGCCTCCAGTAGCCGTAGCCACGTGTGTCGTAATCCCGGCTGCGTCAAGGTGACTCGGGCGAACATTGTCACTTTAACCCTGCGGCAACTGCTGATCCATTTCCGTCACAGTCTCCGGGCTCGGGCCGCACGGCCCGTAGATCCTCTGTGCCACATTCTCACGGGGGAGGGTGGAAACGGAAGCGGGGCAGAACGAGCGATTGTGACTGGATTTTTGCACCGTCATAGGCCATAAAGCCGGTCCGGGTCCAACCCGAATAGGACATTTTGACGCGGCCTTTTCGTGAGGAATGGGCCAAAATGATACAATGACGCGTCGTTTGGACGATCGACCGTCCCTGCCAGGAGGCACCGATGTACCCACCGCGAAGCGAGGGACCTGTAAATGAGCGGTAACCCGCACGCACGGCAAGCGCTGCCCCCGGGCGGGCAAGCGCAGGCAGCCGGCCCGGCGCTCGGTTCCATCCTGATCGTGAGCCACGAAAACGTCCTGGTCCAGAACATCGCGCGTAGACTGAGCCGCCGTTTCGCACTGGTGGAACTCGGGGGCTCTATCGAGCAGGCCGAGAGGCTCCGCCAGCGGTGTGAATTCGACTTGCTGATCATCGATACGCGCTTGCCCGACGGCTCCGGCATGGCATGGGTCGAGTCGTTGCGCGAGCAGGGCGTCGGGGCCGAGGTCATCCTAATGGCAGCGGATGCCGACGTGGAGACGGCCATTGCAGCGGTACGCGCCGGCGCCGCGGATTTTCTGCTGAAGCCGCTCGACATGGGGCAACTGGATTCGACGGTGGACCGTTGCCTGACTCGCCGCATCGCCGCACGCAGCGATGTCGCGACCGCGGGGTCGGCGAGCATGGAGCCGGCGCAGGACGCGGTGCTCGCCTATTGCGAGATGGTGAAGTCCGTCTGTGCCGTGATCAGGCGCGTCGGGCCGACCCCCGCGACCGTGCTGGTGCTGGGTGAATCGGGTACCGGAAAGGAGGTGGCGGCGCGTGCGCTACATGCCTTCAGCGGCCGGAGCGGGAGCTTCGTGCCCATCAATTGCGGCGCGATCTCGCCCGAGCTGTTGGAGAGCGAACTCTTCGGACACGCCAAGGGGGCCTTCACGGGGGCGCACCAGGCGCGCGAGGGCCTGTTCACCTATGCCAATGGCGGGACCCTGTTTCTGGACGAGATTGCGGAGATGCCGCTGAGCATGCAAAGCAAGCTCCTGCGGGTCCTCGATGATCAGAAGATCCGGCCCGTGGGCAGCAACCGCGAAGTGCCCGTCGATGTGCGGATCGTCGCCGCCACGCATCGGGATCTGGCGGAGGCGGTGCGGGCCGGAAGGTTTCGGGAAGATCTGTTCTACCGGATCAACGTGCTGACCATTCGCATGCCGGGACTACGTGAACGGCAGGAGGATATCCCGACCCTAGCGAGCTACTTCATCAGAAACCTTGCCGACGAGTTGTCACTGCCCCCGATCCCGCTGGACGAGGACGATATCCGGGCGCTCAGGGCCTATCCCTGGCCCGGCAACGTGCGCGAGTTCCGCAACGTGATCGAGCGGGCAGTGCTGCTCGGTCAGTCACCGTCCCGTTGCCTGCAGGACCTCGGCCAGGAGGGCGCGCCCGCGGATGAATCCACGGGGGTGGGCGCTGCGGTTCCCGGTGCGCCGCTGACGCTCGCTGGCTTGGAAAAGCAACACATCCTGGCGGTGCTCGATACCTGTGGCGGCAACAAGTCCGAGGCGGCGCGCAAGCTGGAGGTCTCCCGCAAGACGCTGGATCGAAAGCTACAGCAATGGGGTCAATCCCGCGATCGAGACTGAAGACCTGCGACGCCGTCTCTGCGCCGGGAGCAGGGGTCAGGGGTCCTGAATATCGACACCGAAGATCTTGAAATGGTCATGGTCGATCTCCGTGGGTGCCGTCCAGCGCCGGAAGTCCTCGCTGAATTCGCGGCCATCGAAGCTGCGGCTCACCGCGATCACGCTGCCGGCGGGGTGCTCGCAAAGCCCCTGCGCAAAGGCCACCTCCTCGCGGGCTGCCGGCAGCGCGGCGGCTACGTCCGGTGCGCCGAAGGCTTCCACCAGATGTTCCGCGAGCGCATGCGTCACCTGCTCCAGCTCCGTTTGGTCGATTTCCGCCACCGTGACCAGGGTCGTCCAGCCGAAACTGCCGATTCCCAGGAAGCCGTTGGCGAAGGCCTGCCGGCGGGCACCGGAAAGGCCCTCCAGTGGCTCATCCCAGAAATGGAAGCTCCCGGGTACCGCCCATTCCCCAGCCGTGGCCACCGGATCGTAGATCCGCGCGTCGGAGTCGTCGAGCTGCAAAACCCGCAGCAACTTGTCACTACTCATGCGCACCATCTGGCATCGGTTTTCCTGCCGTGATCGTACCACTCCAGCAAGGGCGCGCGGACCGTTTTCATAGAAGCACCAGAAGCCAGATCACCCCGGCATGGATAAAAGACAGCAGCACGGCAGCCGACGCCATGTCCTTGGCCCGGGCCGAGAGCTCGTGCAACTCGTCACCGAAACGGTCGATCGCCGCCTCGATCCCCGAGTTCAGCAGTTCCACGATCAAGATCAGGAAAAGGCTCCCGATCAGCAGTGCTCGCTCCAGGCCGACATCGGTCAGCAGGAATGCGGCGGGAACCAGGACCAGGCACAGCAGGAGTTCCTGCCGGAAGGCCTCCTCGTGTCTGAAGGTCGAGCGGAGTCCGTTCCAGGAATAGCCGAAGGCCTTGATGACCCGGGTCAGTCCGCGGTGATTACTGTATGCCATGCTTTGGAGATCCGGAGGAGGGGTTAAAGGGCGGCGCTTCGACAGAGGGCACCCTGGAGTGCATGCCCAGGTGTGCCAGGGCTGTTCCAGGGCTGTTCCAGCATTCGGTCAGAGCGAACGGGCAACCTGCTCGACGAGTTCCACCAGCCGGTTTGCGTAACCCCACTCGTTGTCGTACCAGGCCAGGATCTTCACCTGCGTGCCGTTGATCACCATGGTCGAGGGTGCGTCGACGATCGCCGAGCGCGGGTCCGTTCGGTAATCGGCCGAGACCAGTGGACGTTCCTCGTACCCGAGGATGCCGGCCAGGGGGCCTTCTGAGGCGGCAGCCCGCAGCAGTCCGTTGACCTCCTCGACCGTGGTCGGCCGCGCCGCCTCGAAGGTGAAGTCGGTGAGCGAGGCATTCATCAACGGCACCCGCACCGCGTGCCCGTTCAGGCGACCCTCGAGCTCGGGAAAGATGTCGCCGATGGCCTTGGCCGATCCGGTCGTGGTGGGAATCAGCGAGATTCCGGCGGCACGGGCCCGGCGCAGGTCCGCGTGTGGCCGATCCACCGGTGACTGCGTATTCGTCATGTCGTGGACGGTAAGGATTGCGCCGTGGCGAATGCCGACGGCCTCATGCAGGACCTTGACGATCGGCGCGAGGCAGTTGGTGGTGCAGGATGCCGCGGTCACTATCCGATGCCGGTCGGCTTCATACCGCTGCGTATTCACGCCCACGACGACGTTCAGCGCCGCGGGATCCTTGACGGGAGCGGCGACGACGACCTTTTTCACCCCCGCCGCGAAGTAGGGTTCCAGCGTTTCGAGGGTGCGGAAACGGCCGCTGGATTCGATCACGAGGTCGATGGCGGCGTCGCCCCAGGGAACCCCGCCGGGAGTGTCGTGGCTGCTGTGTGCAATCCACTGTCCGTCGATTCCGACCTGATCCGGTGTTCCCTGTATGGCATGAGGCCAGCGTCCGTGTACCGAATCGAACTCCAGCAGGTGTGCCGAAACCGTTCCGTCACCGTTCTTCTCGTTGATCAGCCCGAACGCGAGGCCCTGCCGGCCCCAGGCCGCGCGCAGCGCGAGCCGCCCGATTCGTCCGAAACCGTTGATGCCTATCCGCACCGTCATCACCATCTCCGGAAAAGGAACAGTGTCACAATACTGCATGACAGTTTGGTTACGTTGCCAGCGCTGTGCCTCCAGCCGATACCTGCGTCACGCAGCCTCCCTGACCAGAGAGCGGTAGAGGTCCAGCAACCGCTGCGCCAGCGCGGGGCCGGACGAGGTCTCGGCATACACGCGGGCGTCCGCGGACAGTTCCGCGCAGGGTGGGCTCGCGCAACAGGCGCAGGACCTTGTCGGTAAAATCCCCGTTGTCGTCTTCAGTCACCAGGGCGCCACGGGCCGGGATCAGGCCAGCAGCAGCTGCGCCAGGGAGACGGAAGTGCCGGCGACCAGGGCACCGATCAACGCGCCGGCCAGGACGTCGCTGGGATAATGCAGGCCCAGCACCGGGCGGGAAATCGCCACCAATGCCGTGAACGGCACGACCATCCAGAACCACTGGGGCAGATGGCTCAGCAGGACGATCGAGAAGGCCACCGCGTGCAGGGTGTGGCCGGAAGGGAAGCTGTATTCATCCAGCGGCGGGACCCTGCGAATGATTTGGTCGCTGACCATGAACGGCCGTGGACGGCTGGTGCGCGCCTTGAGCCACTTGTAGATCGCGAGGCCCACGGCCCCGGTGACTGCCATGTGCAGGCTGACGGCGAGGGCACCCAGCCCGTGCAACAGCGGTAGCAGCAGCATCAGGGTGTACCAGAACACCCCGTTGCCGAGGCGGCTGATCAGCGCGAAGAAGCGGCCTACGTACTCGCGGCCGTTGGCGCGGTTGAGCAGCCTGCACAAAGAGAGGTCCCATGCCCGCATCCGGGCGAGAGACGGTGAAGGGGGCGTCAGCATCGAGTCAGCCATGTGCAGTCTCCAGGCATTGCTGCAGGAAGCTTTCGTAACGTTCGAAGATGCGCGACCAGTCGATCTCCAGCGCGCTATCCCTGGCCGCCGCAGCGAGACGGGCCGTCTGCACCCGGTCGCTGGCCAGTTCGGCGACGGCTTCGACGAATCCCGGAGCGTCCGTGCAGCCTGCGGTCCGCCCGTTGCGGCCATCGACGAGATGTTCACGGGCCGCCGCGTAGTCGAAGGCCACCACTGCCAGACCGCTGGCCATCGCTTCCAGGGTGACGTTCCCGAAGGTCTCGCTGAGGCTGGGGAAGACAAAGATGTCGGCCGAGGCGTAGTGATCCGCCAGTGCCCGGCCGGTCTGCATGCCGGCGAAGTGGACGCCCGGGTGCGCGGCCGCGGTGGCGGCCCGTGCGGGACCGTCACCGACGACCACCATGCGCGTACCGGGGACCCGCGCGCGCGCACGCTCGTAGGCCTCCAGGGCCAGCGGCAGGTTCTTTTCCGGGGCGATCCGGCTGACCATCAGCAGCACCGGGTCATCCGGGCCGGCGCCCCAGGAGGCGCGAAGTTCCGAGCGGCGGTAGCGTGGGTGAAACAGCTCGGTGTCGACGCCGCGCGCGAGTACATCCACGCGTTCGAAGCCCTGCTGGATCATGTCCTCGGCGAGGCTCCGGGTCGGTACCAGGGTCAGCAGGGTCCGGTTGTGCAGGGTGCGCAGGTAGCGCAGGGCAATCGGCTTGAGCAACCCCAGGCCATAATGGGATGTGTACTGGTGAAAATTGGTGTGGAAGTCGCTGACGACCGGAATGCCGAGGGCGTTGGCCGCGCGGACCGCCGACCAGCCCAGGGGTCCTTCGGTGATGACGTGCACCACATCGGGACGCTTGGCCCGCCAGAGATTCTTCAGCCTGCCTGAAGAGGGCAGGCCCATGCGCAGCTCGCGATAGCGGGGCAGGGGGACGCTTGGTAGCAGCAGGGTGTCGACCCCGGGGATGGCCGTGCCCTGGTCCCGAGCGCCCTGGCGGACCCGGACCAGGGTCACGCGATGCCGCTGACCCAGCCATTCCACCTGGCGGTGGACGGTCATGGCCACCCCATTGACCTCGGGCGGCCAGGTCTCCGTGACGACGGCAACACGCTGGCGCCGCTCCGGTTCGGGCTCGGCCAGCGGCGCCTCGTCGCACAGTGGCAGCATGCGGGTGTTCATGCGTGCACTGTGCGCCCGCCCCTTGTCAACCGTGTGACGGCGGGATGATGAATCGGTTACATCGCGGGATCAGCTTGCGCTGCGGGCGGTTCCGTTACCGTAACGGCGTTCGATATAGGCCTCGACCCGGGCCTGGAATTCCTCGGCAATGCGGTCGCCCTTCAGCGTCACGGTCTTTTCGCCGTCCTCGTATACCGGGGCCACCGGCACCTCGCCCGTGCCGGGCAGGCTGATGCCGATGTTGGCATGGCGGCTCTCCCCGGGGCCATTCACCACGCAACCCATCACCGCGACGGTCATTTCTTCGACACCGGGGTAGTGCTGCTTCCACGTCGGCATCTGGTGCCGGATGAAGCTTTGGATATCCTGCGCCAGGTGTTGAAAGTAATCGCTGGAGGTGCGCCCGCAGCCCGGGCAGGCGACCACCGAGGGCAGGAAGCTGCGCAGACCCAGGCTCTGCAGGATCTCCTGGCCGACGATCACTTCCTGGGTGCGGTCACCACCGGGCTCGGGGGTCAGCGAGATGCGAATGGTGTCGCCGATGCCCTGCTGCAGCAGCACTGCCAGGGCGGCGGTGGACGCGACGATGCCCTTGGTGCCCATGCCCGCCTCGGTCAGCCCCAGGTGCAGGGGGTAGTCGCAGCGTGCGGCGAGGTCGGTGTAGACCCGGATCAGGGACTGCACCCCGCTGACCTTGGCCGACAGGACGATGTGGTCGTGGGGCAGGCCCAGGGACTCGGCCTGCGCGGCACTCTCCAGTGCCGATGCGATCAGGGCCTCGCGGGTCACGTCCTCCAGCGGCTGCGGATCCGGCCGCGCGGCGTTGACGTCGAGCAGGCGCGCCAGAACGGCCGGGTCCAGACTGCCCCAGTTGACCCCGATGCGGACCGGCTTGTCGTAGCGGCAGGCGACTTCGATCATCGACTCGAACTGCTGGTCCCGCTTCGAACCCTTGCCCACGTTGCCGGGGTTGATCCGCAGTTTGGCCAGCGCCTCCGCGCAGGCCGGGTGCTTGCTGAGCAGCTTGTGCCCGTTGAAGTGGAAGTCCCCGACCAGCGGCACGTCCAGGCCCATCTTCTCGAGGCGCTCGCGGATCTCGGGCACCGCCGCGGCGGCCTCCTCGGTGTTCACCGTGATCCGTACCAGCTCTGATCCGGCCCGCGCCAGTTCGGCGACCTGGATCGCAGTGCGCACCGGGTCCGCCGTGTCGGTATTCGTCATCGACTGCACCACGATGGGCGCGGTGCCGCCGACGGTCACGTGACCCACTCGGACGGCCGTGGTCCGGTGGCGAACGATGTCTGCATTCATGGGAGGGACGCTGCACAGTGATTCATCGCGCTATTCTTGCCGCCTGTTCGCGGTACGGCAAGAAGCCCCGCGTTTACGGTAGCCGGTTGGCGTGACAGTCACGGTTCAGTTCCGTAGGTCGGGTTAGCGTAGCGTAACCCGACGTGCCAGGGTGCCGGGGACGATGCTGCTTTGCGCCATGGGCGGGCGCGAGACCCGTCGGGTTACGCCCTTTGGGCTAACCCGACCTACAGTGTGCGGCGTTTCATCGTCAGGGTGCCGCGCGTCCGGGGGCATGGCAGTCGGGTCAATTCAGCTGCAGGATGGCGGTGGCCACGCCGAAATAGATGACGATCCCGACCACGTCCACCACCGAGGTGATCAGCGGCGCGCTGGCGGTTGCGGGGTCGAGGCGTAGTCGCGTCAGCACGAAAGGTAGGGTCATACCGAACAACGACCCGAACACCACCACGAGGAACATCGCGATCGCGATTGCGTTCGCCACCTCCAGGTTGCCCAGCCAGTTGCCGGTGAGCCAGATGGCCGCCGCCATCGACAGCCCCAGTGTGACCGAGACCAGAATCTCCTTCGACCCGAGCCGGAACCAGTCGCGGATCTGGATATCCCCCGTGGCAAGCGCGCGCACCATCAGCGTCGAGGCCTGGGCGCCGGCGTTGCCGCCGGTGGCAATCACCATCGGCAGGAAAAAGACCAGGGCCACCACCGCTTCGATCGAGGTCTCGAAGAAGGCGATCGCGGCGCCGGAAAGGATATTGACGGCTACGAGGATCACCAGCCAGCCGATGCGCTTGCGATAAAGCAGCCTCATGGTGGCGTCGCGCATCGACAGTGGCAGATCCCCTACCGCCGCCATGCGGTGGAAATCCTCGGTGGTCTCGTCGCGAATGATGTCGAGTACGTCGTCCACGGTGATGATCCCGAGGATGACACCGTGCTCATCGACCACTGGCAGCACGTCGAGGTCGTAGTGGCTGATGCGTCTGGCTGCCTCTTCCTGGTCCTCTTGCGCTTCGATACTGACGATGTCGGTGCGCAGTGCGGACCCCACGATCGAACGTGGCCGGCTCAGCAACAGGTCCTTCAGCCGCATCCAGCCCAGCAACTGCCCCTCGGGAGAGACGGCGAAGATGGTGTTGACCGTCTCGGCGATCTCGCTGTGGTCGCGCAGGTGGTCCAGCGCCTCGGCCACCGTCCACTCCGGCCGTACGGTTACGAACTCGGGCGTCATGATGCGCCCGGCACTCTCCTCGGGATAGGCTAGCAGGGCGGTGAGCGCATCCTGGTCATCCTGCGGCAGTGCGCCCAGGATGGCCTCGGCGTGTTCGTCCCTGAGTTCGTCCAGAACCGCCGCCGCATCGTCGTAGGACAACTCGCCGATCAGCCGTATCGCCTCGTCGTGTCCAAGGCGCTCCAGCAGCAGTGTCTGGTGCTCGGTCGGAAGGTGGGCGTAGACATCGGCAGCGCGTGCGTGATCCAGTCGCTCGAACAGACTGTGCCAGTGATGGCGCGGCAGTTCGCCGAGGGCTTGCGCGATATCCTGCGCTGCATGCGCATCGATCAGCTCCGGCAGGTTCTCGGTGGCACCCTGCTCCAGTGCGCTGCGCAACAGATCCGCAAGTGTCGGCTGTTCGTCGATGGTTGCGCTCATGGCGTTGCCTGATCAGGTTCCGGTAATGGTGATGTTAAAGATCGCGACAGCCAGCGCGAAGTAGATGAGGATACCGAAGATATCCGCGAGCGAGGTGACCAGCGGCACACTGGCCGTTGCCGGATCCAGCTTGAATCGCGTCAGGATGATCGGCAGCAGCATGCCGACCACGCTCGCCGCGGCAACGATCAGCGTCATTGCGATCGCCACCAGCAGGGCGAGCTCGAATCCGCCGCGCCACAGGCCGATCAGCGACACGGCCATGCCCATGGTCACCCCCAGCGAGACCGAGACGCCGATTTCCTTCCCCCACAGTTTCAGCCAGTCACGCGCAGTGACCTCGCCCGTCGCGATCGCGCGCACCATCAAGGTGGAGCTCTGGGCGCCGGCGTTGCCGCCTGACGCGATGATCAGTGGCAGGAAGAAGACTAGCGCCACCAGCGCCTCGATCGCCTCTTCGTATCGGGAGATCACGTAGCCGCCCATCGCATTGAAGGCGACCAGGACCAGCAACCAGCCGACACGCTTGCGGTAGAGCAGAAAGGGACTGGCGCTCTGCAGGCTCAGGTTCAGGTTGCCGACGGAGCCCATCTTGTGGAAGTCCTCGGTGGATTCCGCCTCCAGCAGGTCGACCACGTCGTCGACGGTGACGACCCCGAGCAGCACCCTGTCTTCGCCGACCACGGGCAGCGTCTCGAGATCATAGTGCTGGATGCGGCGGGCGGCCTCGATCGGATCGTCCAGTACAGACACGGATACCGGCGGGCTCTCTTCGAGCAGGCTGGCAACGGGGTCCTCGGCGCGGCCCCGCAGAAAGTGCCGGATGGGCACGGCTGCCAGCAGTCGGCGTTCGGCGTCGACCACGAAAATCACGTTGTTGGAGTGCTCGTCAGCATTGCGGCGGATGAAGGCCAGTGCCCGCTTCATGCTCCAGTCGGGCTCCACCGCCACCACGTCCGAGGACATCACGCGTCCGACGGAGTTCTCGGGGTAGTTCAGTTGCTTCAGTGCGCGCCGGATCGCGCGGAAGGGCAGCAGGCGGAGGTACTCTCGGAGTTGTTCCTCCCCCAGCGACTGGAGCAGCGCGGTCAGGTCGTCGGTGTCCATCTCCGAGAGCAGGAATCGCGCATCGGCCCGCGGCGTGGTGTCCAACAGTCGCATCTGGTAGTCCGGGTCCAGGTAGCCGAAGACATCCGCCTTGCGCCCGGGTGGGAGACGGTTGAACACCGTGGGCAGGTCCTCGCCACCCAACTCCATCAGCACCCAGGCGATGTCCTGGACGCGCATGAAGTCGAGGGTCTCCTGTAGCGCGTCGCGATCGTCGAGGCGCAGCAATTCCTGGATCTCGACCACGAACTGTTCCAGATTGTGTTCCATCGCACTCTCCGGGCCGGCCGCGGCGCTGGGCCGGGGCGGTGGTCACGCTGCGGGGCAGCGCGTCTTCGGGTTCTGGCTCTGGGACAGTATGTGGCGTCGGCGTCTGCCGGCGGCAGGCTGCGCTACCCCGTGACGGGGCAGGCGAGGTTGCCGGCAGCGTGCTGCAGGTTTCGACGGATCACACGGTAGGCCCGGCCTGTATTCCACATGCCCTGCGGAAGGCGACCGAACCGGGGAGGGAAGGTCTGCTACCGCAAGGCGTGGCTAGATCGACAGCGTCGGTTGCGTTTCAAGGCAAGTACCCTTGCTGGAGATAACTCCCAAATTGTACCGGAGGACCGGGCCGCGCGAAACTCGAATTACTGCAGCCGCCTGAATTTCTATGGAGTACGGGAGCTTTCTCCCGCTTTGAGTGTATGACGCCCCACAACTCCAAAGCGGCGGCAAGCCACCGCACTCCAGAGGTCTTGATTGCGTGGGTCCTGCAGCCGTTGCTGCACTGGCAGGGGTAGACTGGTGTCGAACCAATGGGCCGTGCCAAGGTCCGTGCGAACACAACCCAGCGGAAGGCATCGATGACAAGCCAATCCCCCAGCGTCCTCGAATGCCGTTCCCTTGGCTTCTCCTATCGTGGGGCGGCGGGCGTCACTGCGGTGTTGCAGGACGTCGATCTCAGCCTGCAGGCGGGGGAGCGCGTGGCCATCGTCGGTGAGAGCGGCAGCGGCAAATCCACGCTGCTGCATCTGGCGGCCGGCCTCGAAACCCCCAGTGCCGGACAGGTGCGGGTCAAAGACACAGAACTGGGTTCCCTGTCGGAACGCGAGCGCACGCTGCTTCGGCGTCGGGAACTGGGCATCGTGTTCCAGGCGTTCCACCTGATTCCCACCCTGACGGCCCTGGAAAACGTGGCCCTGCCGTTGGAGCTTGAGGGCAGTGCACGCGGCCGGGAGGCGCGCGACCGCGCCGCTGCACAGCTCGCCAGTGTCGGCCTGAGCGGCAAGGCGGACCGGTACCCGGAACAGCTCTCCGGCGGTGAACAGCAGCGCGTCGCGATCGGCCGCGCGCTGGTGCACCAGCCGGCGCTGATCCTGGCCGATGAGCCCACCGGGAACCTCGATTCCGCCACCGGTGAATCCGTCTTCCGCCTGCTGCTGGAGCAGGTCGCGGCCACCGGCTCGGCACTCCTGATGGTCACGCACAGCACTGCACTGGCCGAACGCCTGGACCGCACCGTGCGCATGGTCGATGGCCGCCTCCTGGCGCAAGACGAAGCGGCCGCGGTTGGCTCGCCTGCGGCAGGGCCGGCGGCGTGAGACTGCTCCTTCGCGCCTGGCTCAGGGACTGGACCCGGCATCCCCTGCAGCGCCTGTTGACCATCGTCGGCGTGATCATCGCCGTCGCGGTGGTGCTGGCGGTGGACCTGGCCAACCAGTCCGCCCAGCGTGCCTTCGACCGCTCGATGATCGATGTCGCGGGCGCCGCCACACACCAGGTGCTGGGGCCGGTGGATGGCTTCCCGGATCGTCATTATCGCGATCTGCGCCTTGCCGGCTGGCGTGATCTGGCGCCGATCGTCGAGGGTCCGCTGCGGCTGAGGACCGGGGACACCATCTACCTGCTGGGAGTCGATCCGCTGGCGGAGGCCCCGTTTCGTGAGACGGCCGCAGGCTTTGGCTCGGTACCGGTGCAGCGCCTGCTGACCGAGCCGGGGACCGTGCTGGTACCGCCGCGGTGGCTCGCGGCGCAGGAAACCACGGCGGATGAGCCCAGGTTCACGTTGCGCACACCCGCTGGCCTGCAGACCGTGACCGCCATTGCCGCCCCCGACGCGGACGCGGAAGGGCAGCTCTGGGTTACGGATATCGCCACCGCGCAGGTGCTTCTGGACCGCGTCAGCCTGCTGGATCGGATCGACGCCCGGCTGGAGGAACCCGGGCAGGCCGAGGCCTTGGAGGCCCTGCTGCCGACAGGGCTGGAACTGGTGCCGGTCGCGGCCCGGGATGCCGCCGCACGGGAATTAGCGCAGGCCTTTCGGATCAACCTCACTGCGATGAGCCTCCTGGCCCTGCTGATCGCCGCGTTCCTGATCTACAACACCCAGACCTTCTCGGTGCTGCGCCGGCTCGAGGTGCTGGCGAGCCTGCGCCTGCTCGGCGTGAGCCGGGAGCAGATTGTCGGTGTCGTGCTGTTCGAGGCCCTGTTGGTGGGTTTGATCGGTACTGTGTTGGGTGCGCTGGCAGGAATCTGGCTGGCCCAGGGTCTGGTGGGGCAGGTCGCGCGCACCGTCTCGGATCACTTCTTCGTGGTGGCGGTTACGGCCGTGGAGCCGCGGCCGCTGGCCCTGGCCGCGATGGTGGCGTTGGGCGTCGGCCTGTCGCTGCTGGCGGCACTTGCCCCGGCCTGGGAGGCGGCCCGCGGGCGGGGCATGGGTACCTCCGGCCGCGCGGCGCTGGAACAGCGGGCCCACGGTCTGACCGGTCTCCTCTTCGTAGCCGGCGTGCTGGCAATCCTGCTGGGTGCCACGATCGCCGCGCTGGGTCTGGGGGCACTGGTCGGCGGTTTCGTGGCCCTGTTCCTGATGATTACCGGTTTCCTGCTCCTCCTGCCTCGCTTTCTTGCGGCGGGCCTGCGCTGGCTCGGCGGGCCGTTGGCGGAGCGCTTCGACTGGCCGTTGCCGCGCTTGGCGGGGCGCAGCCTGGAACGCAGTCTCTCACGCAGCGGCCCCGCGGTCGTGGCCCTAACCCTGGCGCTGGCGGCAGCGATCGGGGTCAGCGTACTGGTCGGGAGCTTTCGCGTGAGCGTCTCGGTCTGGCTGGGCCAGACACTCACCTCGGACGTTTATGTGGTCGCCGCCAGTCCGGCTTCCGCGCGCGGTTCCGCCTGGCTTCCAGGCCACTGGGCCGAGACCATGGCGTCCTGGCCGGAGGTGGACACGGTCAGCACCGGAGCCACGATGGATGCGGTCTCGGGGCGTGGTCTGATCCAGCTGTTCCTGTTGCGCCCGCACCCGGACTGGCTGGAGCACCTACCGCTGGTAGAGGGGGATGCAGCCGGTCTGGATGCGCTCCTGCGTGACACGGATACAGTTCTGATGACCGAGGGTTTCTCTGCGCACCAGGGTCTTCGCGTGGGCGATCGCCTGGAGATCACCACCCCGCAGGGCCGCCGTTCCTTTGCGATCGCCGGCGTCTACCGCGACTACAGCAACCCCGGCGGTACGGTATTGATGCGGGCCGAGCGTTATCACGGCGGCCCGGCGCCCGGATTCGGCTCGATGGGCCTGCGCACCGCCGACGGGGTTCCGCTGGAAACCCTGGAGGCGCGGATCGAGGCCTGGCTGCAGGACCAGGACACGCCGACCCTGGTCACGCGTCCGGATGCGATCGAGACCGAATCCATGGCCATTTTCGACCGTACCTTCGCGATCACGCACCTGCTGCGGCTGATCACGCTGCTGGTCGCCTTTGTCGCGATCCTGAGCGCGCTGGTGGCCCTGCAGATGGAGCGCGCGCGGGAGTACGCGGTGCTGCGCAGCACCGGGCTGCTGCCCTCGGGCGTATCGCGCCTGGTTTTCCTGCAGGGTGCGCTGCTGGGGCTCTTCGCGGCGCTGGCGGCGATCCCGCTGGGCCTGGGCATGGGCTGGGTGCTGATCGAAGTGATCAACCGCGAGGCCTTCGGCTGGCGCATGGACGTGATGTTGCCGGGCATTCCGCTGGCAGAGAACCTCTTTCTCGGCCTTGGAGCCGCGTTGCTCGCTTCGATCTACCCAGCCTGGCGGCTGGCGCGGATGCCGCTGGTGCCGGCCCTGCGGCTGAACGAATGAGGGGGCGTCGGGCCCCCTGGAAGCGTGCCAGGTTACGGCGCGTGTTCAGAGCCGCTTGAGGTATTCGAGCAAGGCGCGCCGCTCCTGATCACTCAGGTCATCGCCGAAGGTGTGCCCCCCGTTGCCGTATCCCTCCCGTGTGGTGTCGTAGATCCACTTCGCTTCCCTGGCGTCCGGCGCGCCGTCCTTGCCATGCTCCAGCGGGTCGAACCGCCAACCGAGGGCATCCTGATCGTACTCTCGCGGTTCCTGTCGCAGTCGCCAGTAGGTGGGGCGCTGACTGCTGTCCAGCAATGCGGCAATCGTCGGAACGGACCCGTTGTGCAGGTAGGGCGCGGTCGCCCAGACGCCGTCCAGGGGCGGCGCCATGTAGCCGAGCGCCGGCTTGGCTTCGGCGCCGTCGCCGTAGAACGAGCGATTGAACCAACGCACGAAACGCTCGGCCGCCACCGCCTGCTGCGCATATGCCGGGTCGGTGCCGATGGTCTCGAGGTCAATGACGAGATTCGGGTAAGAGCGGTCTTCGCCGTAGGTCCCGTGGCAGGCTGAACACGTGCGTTCAAACACCCGCTCGCCCGCTTCGGCGAGATCCTGATCCACAGGATAGGGGTACTCGGGGGGCTCCAGGCTGGCGATATAGGCGCGCACGTCGGTGAACCAGGCATCGATCTCGCGGGCTTCCGTCAGGTCGTCCGTGCAGACGAGGGATTTCATCATCATGAAGCGGACGTGATCGCCACGACCCCCTCCGTGATGGAACATGGCCGCCTTGTGCTGCATGCGCCACCACGGCGGTACCTTGGTGGGCAACGGATCCCGTGGCGGCGGCTCCAGCAGCGGTTCATCATGCCAGGCCAGGGTTTGCGGATCCCGGTGCGCCATCAGGACCATGGTCAGGTTGGGGGCCGGGTTGGGGCCGGCGGTGTCGGTCACCATGTATGGCGCGATGACGCCGATCCGGTCCGCCCACTTGGCCCAGGCAGTGGCGGCAGGACCATCTTCGACGAAGGCCCCGAACATTTCCGCCGTGACCGCCGGATCTCCCGTGAAATCCAGGAACGGATTGCCCAGCCCGACCACCCATTCGCCGTTGAATTCCGAGGCATGGCAGGTCAGGCAGTTGCTGACGACCAGTTCGACACCGTCTGGATTCACGGTCGAGTTGAACATGTAGGGCAGATCGGCATTGCGGCCCTCTCGCCCGGGGAGCCGATGCCGCGGCTCCCCGAGGGCGTTGCTGGCCGCGAAGGCAGCGTAGGGGATGCCGCAGCTGACATACCCGCGATTGACCACCGTTCGGTAGCCGGACTCGGGATTGCCAGGGCGCTGTTCCGTCTGCGGAATCGGGCCCGGATCGGCAATCGCGAACCGGTCCGGAACCGGCGCCTCGCTGCACGCGCTCGTGACGATCAGCGCGAACCCTGCGAGTGCAGCCTTCTTCAGGGGATGGAGCATGCATTCACCTCAATAGCCGCTCAACTCCAGCCAGCCCCAACCGTCGAGCGACTGACCATCGCGAGTGCCCTCAGCCTGCACCAGTCCGCTCCATACCGGCAAGCGGAAGTCCAGCGGGGCGCGTTTCTGCTCGGTGCGCAAGGAAAGGCGGGTCAGGGGTTCGGAAGATTGTAGATTCCATTGCAGCGGATAATCCGCGCTGCGCCGGGCCGATGGTTCGAGACCCCGGCCCGAAGCCTGTAGCGATTCTCCTTCGGCCGACAGCCACAGGCAATCGCCCAAAGGGATGCCGCCGCCACTCCGGCGCCGCAACTGCATGCAACGCATCGATGTACCGTCGGCGAGCGTAACCCAGAGACGGTTCAGCGTCATCTGCCCCTGGGCCACGGGTAACCGCCGGCCCCACGCATGCTCAAGCGTGGCCTCGCCCGTGACCTGGCGGGACCCTCCGGCGTCGCGAACGTGTCCCTGGACCCGCTGCCGGGGCCACCAGTAGCCGTGTGACCCCGGTGCGGCAGTTTCGAGACCGGGCACGCCCCTGAAGGGGATGGGCTCCGGAGTCTGGGGGAACAGGGTCAGGTCGAGCGAAAAATCGTCCGTGGAGGCGTTCAGTGAGAAGCAGGCACAATCAGGGTCGTGCTTGATGGACCAGTCGTCCAGCCAGATCCTTCCATCCTGGGCTCCGCTCAACCCGGCGGCGGCGCGGCTGAAGCGCTCTTCTCCCGGCGGTGGGCCGGGCTGTCGCGAGTCCAGGACGAGTTGGGCCCAGAATATTTCCCGGGTCGACCATGGAGATTCGGCCTCCACCGGTTCGGGCGTCAGCGAAAGTCGGTAGATCTCGAGTTTGAAACCCAGCGAAGTGCCGTCAGCGTCATCCAGAAGCCCGGTATAAAGCCAATGTTCGCCAAACTGCTCGGGATGGCTGCCATGGTCTTCCGGGAACCGGTAGTCCCATGTGCCGGGAGGATCGGAAAACTTCTGGGCAATCTCCGTGAGACCGTCAAAGACAGGACCGGCGGCAGCCTCCTGCCGGACCGGGCTGGAATTCCACAGGCTCATCCAGAGCAGCAGGAATGCCAGGATGACGCCGAGGGCGATCCAGACGCGCATCAGGGGTCCTTGTGGCTGAGGAAAAGGGCATCGAGCGCAATCAGGAAGCCCCGATCATTACACAGCGGTTCGGTACATCCGGTCTGGGCAGGGTTCAGGCGGGACTCCCGGTGCGTACTCTCAACCTCTGTCCTGATGATCACGCAAGCTCCGCAGGCCGTCCTGTTATGCACAACACACTCTCGTCATGAGCCTTCCCCGTAGGAGGCGAGCCCTCTCGCCGATCGAGCGCCGGAAAACCGATCGGCCAGGGCCTGGCCTCCTACATCCGCGCCCGTTAAAACAACACGAATCTGACCATTGGCGGAGCGTTCGAGATAATCCGGACTTCTGTTGACTACCGGAGCGCCCGAGGGTTTCCTGCCAGACACGAACGGGTTCGGTGCGAAGGCGCTCAACCACTCGCCGCCGCGCAGGGTGCCAATGAGCGCAGCCTATTTCACCGCTCCGGGGCGGGGGGAGCGTGCGAGAAAGCGAAAACCCTCGTTCGGCGCTGACGCCCGGATGTTACCAGTCCAGTTCGTCCAGCGATTGGGCGTCGTCGAGGTCGTCGTGGAGGCGGTTACGCAGCGCACGCTGCTCTAGCAGCCGCTCGAGTGAGCGCCGGGCCGCCAGCGGGTTCACTAACGGCCGCGGCGGGGTGCTCGCTTCCGGAAGGTCGTCGTCGAAGTCTGTAGACAGGTCGTCGGTCAGGTTCATGTTCACGGATCTCTCAAAATTTCGTGGATTTTCTGCCCTTATAAGCGTTTGCTCATAGAGTGCAAGCAGAAAAAACTTATGCCGTATTAGCTGAGTTTATTAGTCAGGAATCTGCCGTGCTCGGCGAACTTGCACGGGAGCCACAAGTCTCAGAAGAGCCAGTCGATTGTGTAAATCCCTGAAAGAGGCGGCTTCATGTTGATTCGCAGACACTTCCGGTCGGAACCGAGATCCAGCGAGATCACCCCCAGGGAGGTCTATCTCGCGCGTCGAAATTTCATGCGTGGCGGTCTCGCCCTTGGGGCCGGCCTGCTGCTGCCCGGTCTGGCGCACGCGCAGAACGGCAACGGCCTGAGTTTTTCCCCGGGTCCGTTCTCCACCGACGAGCCCAAGACGCCCTGGGAAGACGTGACCACCTACAACAATTTCTACGAATTGGGCACCGGCAAGTCCGACCCGTCACGCAACGCCGAGATGCTCCGTACCGAACCCTGGTCGGTGGTCGTCGACGGTGCCTGTGCCAACCCGGGACGTTATGCGCTCGAGGACTTCCTGAAGCCTTGGGCGCTGGAGGAGCGCATCTACCGCCTGCGCTGCGTCGAGGGCTGGTCGATGGTGATCCCCTGGGTCGGCTTCGAACTGAACCAGGTGTTGAAACAGGCGGAACCCGCGGGATCGGCTCGCTACGTGGCCTTCGAAACGATCCTGGATCCCGAGAATCTGTCCGGCCAACGCCGCCCGGTACTGCAGTGGCCCTACACGGAAGGGCTGCGGCTGGATGAGGCCATGCATCCCCTGACGATCCTTGCCGTCGGGCTGTACGGCGAGGAGCTTCCGAATCAGAACGGCGCGCCGCTGCGGCTGGTGGTGCCCTGGAAATACGGTTTTAAGAGCATCAAGTCGATCGTGCGCATCACCCTGGCCGAGGACGAGCCGCCGACGGCCTGGAATCAGGCGCAGCCGAATGAATACGGCTTCTATAGCAACGTGAACCCCGAGGTGGCCCATCCGCGCTGGTCGCAGCGAACCGAACGCCGGATTGGCGAGTTCCGGCGCCGCCGGACCGAGATGTTCAACGGCTACGGCGACGAGGTCGCGGACCTCTACGCCGGAATGGACCTGAAGAAGTTTTTCTGAACCGTTCTGCGATGGCCTGCGTCCTGCGAGCGTCTCACGCGCGGCAAACGTACCGGGAAAGCTGGAGCCGGTGAGCCGCGTCTCGCCCGCGACCCGCGTCCGGGGAGTCCGGCGCGGCGCAAGGGACCAGCGTTGGCCGCGCGTTCTATGGTGGGTGGTCCTGCTTGTGGGCCTCGCGCCGGCGCTGTGGCTTGCTGGCCGGACGGCGGGTGCCTTCGGCGGGCTTGGGGTCAACCCGATCGAAACGCTCGTCCGCGATTCGGGCACCTACACGATCATCTTGCTGCTGGCGGCTTTGGCGGTGACTCCGCTGCGGCGCCTGACCGGGCTCGCCCCGATCCTGCGGCTGCGGCGCATGCTGGGTCTGCTGGCCTTCGGCTACGCCACCGCGCACTTCCTCATCTGGCTGGGCGTCGATCTCTTCTTCGACTGGCAACTGATCATCGAGGATCTGACCACCCGGCCGTTCGTGATGGCCGGGTTCGCCGCCTGGGTCATTCTCCTGCTGCTCGCGGCCACATCCACCCGCGCTGCGATGACCCTGCTGAAGCGCAACTGGACCCGGTTGCACCGGCTGGTGTACCTGGCGGGCATCCTGGGGGTCGTGCACATCGTCTGGCTGACCCGGGCCGACTACCGTGAGGTCACCCTCTATGCCCTGGCCCTCGCCACGCTATTGGGGATGCGCCTCTTTTGGGCCTTGCGCACTCCGCGTAAAGCCCGCGGCGAGCCCGCGCGAAATGGGGCGGGCTGATCGGGACGCCTATACTTGCCGGTGTACTTAGTGTGCCGGAGAAAATCGTGAGCCATTTTACCTTGGAATTGCATCCGCGCGCGCCGGAGAATCCGGAACGCCAGCGGGTATCGGTTGATGCCGAGGGCGATCTGCCGGAATACGGGCAGGTCTGGGTGTGGGACATGCTCTACGCCCAGCAGCTCTTTGCGTTGGGCGACAGCCCGCTCGCCGGGGAACTGCGCGAGACCCTGGAACTCTGGGCGGTGAATATGTCCAGCAAGGTCTTCCAGCCGTGGGACCACATCCGCCTGAAGGGACACCTGAGGCTGTCGGAGAACCTGGAACTGGTCAGGCCGGTGCCCGGAGAGGATTCGGCCGCGCCGGAACCCGGACAGATCATCGACCTGCAGGTCGACGGTGCCGCGGGCGATCTGCCCCGAATCCGGGTGAGCCCGGACATCCTCCCGCACGAGGCCCGCTACGCGCTCGTGCTGGCGATGGCACAGTACTTCATCGCCCAGAACGACATGTTTGCCCGGGAGTTGCCCATTCACCTGCTCGCATTCCGCAAGTACCACGCCGACATCAACCTGCCGCAGACCGCAGCGGCGGCCGAGGAGGCTCCGTTCTACGCGATCCAGAAAGCCATGGAGTACTTCCAGAGCGCCGGCGGCGCACAGGGACATTCCTGAACCCCGCCTGGCTCAGCGCTGAGGAAGCTTCCATGCTTCGGGAGCCTTTGTTTTGCGCGGTGGATGGCAGCACGCGGTATCGCCCGATCCACTATGCTTGTCACTCAGCCTTGGCACGGAGGCAAGCATGAAGACCGTCTACACCGCGGCAGACCCGATCATGGCGGGTTTCATCGAGGGGGTGCTGCAGAACGCCGGCATCCGGGCCCACGTGATGCAGGCCGGCCTGTACGGTGCTGCTGGCGAGATCCCGCCGAACGAGTGCTGGGCGCGCGTCGTGGTGGTGCACTCGGAGCAGGCGGAACAGGCGCGCGAGGTGATCAAGGAATACCTCGAGGGTGAAGCCGACCCCGACGCGTGCGAGTGGAAATGTCCCCGCTGCGGCGAACAGATCGAGGGCCAGTTCACCCAATGCTGGAGCTGCGGCTACGAACGGGAGCCCCCGGCCCTGCGCTGATCCCGAAATGCTCCAGGTGCCCGCTCAGCCAGGTCACTCTGGAGTGCGGGACCTTGCTCCCGCTTTTGTGCGCTTGAATCAACCACGAGTCCCCGCCAGCCGTCACCCATGAACAAGCCACCAACCGACCGGCTCGCGGAGACCACGCTTGCCTCCGAGGAAGTCTTCGACGGCGTCCTGCTGAAGCTGCACCGGGATCGCGTGCGCCTTCCCGACGGGAACACTGCAGTCCGGGAGTGCATCCGCCACCCGGGCGCGGTGCTGATCCTCGCCCAGCGTGACGATCAATGCATTCTCTTCGTCCGGCAGTTTCGCTACCCGGTGGGTCATGCCCTGCTTG
>SKJG01000184.1 GCA_007116035.1 Thioalkalivibrio sp. | reverse complement strand
GGTGAGTGCTAACTGGGCGGCAGGTTGCTCCCCCTCGCCGGCAAGAGGCGGGATGGGGTGGTCGTCGGCGGGTGTCGGCCGCAGGGATGCGGCCGTCAAGCCTACAGGGAAGTATTCACGGCGTCCCGCCGACGGCCAACCCGTCCCGCCGACCGAGGCCGGGTCTGGCCCCAGGCTTGATACCCCGAGCTTCAGGAGTGGGGCGGCCATGCGTTCGAAGGTGGCGTTGTCGGATTCGCCGAGGATGCGGCCGCGGACGATGCCCTCGCGGTCGATGAAGAAGGTGACGGGGATGGCGATCACCCCGTAGCGCCGGGCGATCTCGGAGTCGGGGTCGAGCAGGGTGGGGTAGGAGGAGTGGACGCGGTCCACGAAGCGCTCGACGCGGCTGCGGTCCTGGCCGACGTTGACCGCGAGGATCTCGAGGCCCTGTTCACGGAGTTGCGGGTACACGGATTCCAGTTCGCGCATCTCGTGGCGACAGAAGGGGCACCAGTCGGCCCAGAAGCGCAGCGCAACGACCTGGCCCTGTAGTTCGTCCAGCGTGATCGTGCCGCCATCGAGTCGTTCCAGTTCGAAGGCTGGGGCGGGTTCGTCGTTGGCAATGGTCACGCGTTCGCTGCCACAAGCGGCGAGCAGGGGCAGAAGCAGGAGCGCGGCGAGTACGGTTCGGGGTGTGTGCATGCCTTCAGTAGCCGAGCAGGATCAGGTTGGATTGCCAGGAGATCCAGGCGGCCAGTGCGGCGAACAGGGCGAGTCCGGCGGCGGCGGTGATCACCAGCGGGGGCGCGGTCGTTGCCAGCACGCCGCGCAGGCTTTCCCGTTGCGCGAACGCCTGGGTGAGCGCGAGGCCGAGTCCGAGGGCGGCGGCGCCGAACAGCGGCAGGTAGAGGGCGTAGCCGATGCGGCCGTATTCGGGCTGCAGCAGGCAGAACGGGCAGTGGTGCAGCGGGTGTTCGTACACGTACAGCGACAGGAAGGCGACGATCGCGGCGATCGCGACCGGGAAGCTCAGCGTCGCGAGGATCCCGAACAGCAGCAGTCCCCGGCGCCAGCGCAGGTACACCGCTGCGGCGGCCAGCGCGAGGCCGAGCGTGCCGTACAGCGCGATCATCGTCGGCAACGCGGGGAGTCCGGCCATGTGCGCGGCCACCGACTCGCTCCCCTGGCTGAACAGGCTGCCGCAGCAGGAGGTGATCACGTCGGGGTCGATCTGCAGGAAAAACGCGAGCTGGATGCCGGCGGTCAGCGTGGCCAACGGCAGGATGACCAGTATCAGGCCATATTTCGCGCGGATCAGCGGGTAGTCGGGCGCGCGCTTGTCGATCCGGTGCATCAGCAGCCAGGCGGCGGCGAGAAAAAACAAGCCGATGCGCAGCAGCAGCGTCGGCAGGCCCCAGGGGTTCGCGTTCAGCGTGCCCACCGCGCACATCGCGCCGACGATCTGCAGTGCCATACGATCGACGGTGTGCACGAACAGCGGCAGCGCGAGCAGTTGCACGACGAACACGAGCCCGAGCACGGCGGCGACCAGGTGAGTGCGCTTCTCCAGGCGCAGCTGGCGCGCGTGGCCGCTGGACGGATCCCAGTGACGAAGCACCTGCAGCGCGAACAGCCCCGCGGGAATCAGCAGCAGCAGGCTGAGCAGGTCGGCCATGAACAGCGCGAGGATCGGCGTCTGCACCATCATCCCGCAGGCTCCGCCCGCGTCTCGTGGTCGGCGACCACCCGTCCGTCGCGCAGCTCGACGGCCCGGTCGACGACGGATGCCTCGCGTACCAGCGGGTCGTGGCTGCTGAGCAGCAGCGTGCGGCCCTCGGCACGAAGATCCGAGACGATGTCGAGGAAAGCGAGCGAAAGCGCGGTGTCCAGGTTCGCGGTGGGTTCGTCGGCGATCAGCACGGCGGGGTCGTTGATCAGCGCGCGGGCGATCGCGGTACGCTGGGCCTCGCCGCCGGACAGGGATTCGACGAGCGCGCCGGCACGGTGGCCGATGCCGAGCCGTTCCAGCGCCGCGTTGGCGCGGCGGGTCAGCGCACGGTGGGGCGGCCCCAGCGGGTAGGCGGGCAACATCACGTTGTCGAGGACCGTCAGGCCCCGGATCAGGTTGAAGCGCTGGAATACGAAGCCGAAGGTCTGACGGCGCAGCGCCGCGAGGAAGGGTTCCGGCAGGCCGGAGATGTCGCGGCCGTCGAGCCGCACGCGGCCTTCGGTCGGGCGCGCGAGGCAACCGATCAGGGTCAGCAGCGTGGTCTTGCCCGAGCCGCTGGGCCCGGCCAGCACGGTCACGCCGCCGGCCGGCAGCACCAGATCGATCCCGTCGACCGCCCAGAAGACGTTGGGGCGATCCTCGTGGAAGGCCTTGCGCACGCCCCGCAGTTCGACCCGCGCGTTCACCGCATCACCTCGTCGGGGTCGGTGACCGCGGCGCGCCACACCGGCACCAGGGTGGCGGCGAGATAGGGCAGCACGGTCAGGAAGAACAGCGCGAGCAGTTGCGTGGCGTCGATGGCCGGGGTCAGCCGGAAGGCGGGGTAGAGCACGGACCAGCCCTGCATCACCGGAGCCAGCAGCGGCGCGGACAGGCCGAAGACGTGCCAGTAGGCCGCCGCGGTGCCGAACAGGAACGCAAGCAGCGACAGCAATCCGCCCTCCCAGAGCTTCATCGCGAGCACGTCGCCGGTCTCCCAGCCGACGGCCTTCAGGATGCCGATTTCGCGGCGTTCGTCCGCCGACAGGCCCGAGGCCTTCTCCCATGCGAGGATCGCGAAGGCCAGCAGCGCGCCGGACAGCGGCAGCAGCACCAGCGCCGAGCGCCAGTCGAACACCGCGTCATAGGTGCGCAGCATCTCCTCGCGCAGGATCGGTCGGCTGTCCGGCAACGTCTCCAGCACCTTTTCGGCGACGGTCTGAATCTCGCGCGCATTTGGGATCCGCAGTGCGAGGTCGGTGTACTGGCCGGCGGGGACGCCGAACAGCGCGCGGAAGTCGGGTTCCGCGACCAGGAACAGGTCGGCGCTCACCAGCCCGGATTCCTGCGGCAGCACCGCCTGGATCCGGAAGGCGCGCAAGGCCCCGTCGTGGCCACGGAAGCTCAGCACGTCGCCGATTCCGGCGCCCCGGGCGCGTGCCAGTGCAGGGCCGATCACTGTAGTCCCCGGGGCGATGTCGTCCGACGGCGGCACCAGCAGCGTGTAGTTGGCGCGCACCACCGGGTCGTAGTGGTAGCCCCAGAGGCGGCCCTGTACGGCACGGATCCCCCGGATGCGGCGCAGCGTTTCGGCGTGGGTTTCCGGAATCAGGTCGTGCCGGCCGGCGACCATGCGCTGCACCACGATCTCCGGGGCCTCGGCGAGCAGCAGCCCGGCCTCGTGCTTCAGCGCGCCGGTGTAGAAGAGCACGGAGGCGAGCAGGAAGACCATGCCGCCGTACACCAGCAGCAGCCCCAGGTTGCGGGCACGGCGGCGCTTCATCGCGGCGACGGTGAAATCGAGCAGGTAGCGCTGACGCGCCAGCGTTGACCGCCATTCAGTCATGCAGATGCCGCGGGGGCGGGACCCATGTCCCGGAAGGAAAGTGCTCGAGAGTCAGCGGGTGGTTCTGGAACGGCGCGTGCTGGTCGGACAGCTCCGGGTGTCGCGTGTAGCGCGCCTCGGTGAACAGCGCGAGCCCGGTCAGTCCCAGTTCCTGCGCCAGCTGCCGCGCCGGTTCGCTGCGCTGGTGGGCGCCTGCCCGGTCCAGCGCAGCGTGCAGCAGTGAGCCGCCCAACGCCAGCAGGCCGAGCAGCAGCAGGAATAGTGCGAGGTCTCCGGCGCGAAGCCGCGCTGTGGGTACCACTTCGTCGGATGCCAACCCCGGGGGTCTCCTGAACCGAGTTCCCCCCGGGCGATGCAGCCTTCGTGCCATGGGTCGCCACCCAGCCAGCGCGCCGCTGGCGGCGCGGAAGCATGGAACGGGTCTGCGTGGTTTGGCCCAGAGTGCTGCAAATGCAGCGCCGTTGCGCGGGAGAAGCGGCCGACCCTCTCAGCGCTCGATGCGGTAGATCAGGTCGATGCCCTGCCCATCGGCACCGGATGTGGTCTCCACGCTCAGCGAGCGGGTCAGGTCGTAACGGAGCATGACCCTGGCGCTGCCGTCGAACAGGCCGACGCTGTAACGGAGCAGCAAGCGCGGTGAGAGATACGTCCCAATGGTCAGGGCGGTCTGCTCGAGGCCGGCGTCGGCGTCGAGTTCAACATCCAGCCCCAGTTCGCTGCCCAGGCGTTGCGTGATCAGCCCTGCCTGTTCGAGGCCCCACGCGGTCGCCGCGTTGGCCAGGAGGTTACCCTCGGCTTCGGAAGCGCCGGAAAGCGGACGCCCGGTGAGCAGGAAGGACAGCGCCTCGGTATCGTCTATGGGAGGCTCCGAGACGATCCTTGAGCGCAGTTCATCGGGGGTACCGCCGATCTCGACTCCTACGACCACATTGTGGGCGGGCACCCTGCGCACCGCCCGCAGGTCCAGCGCCGGGGTTTCCACCGGTCCCTGGAAAGTCACGATGCCGCGATCCAGCGTCAGGTCCTGGCCATAGGCCTGGTAGCTGCCCTCCGGAATCTCGACGTCCCCGAAGATCTGCAGCGGCCGCCCGGGCAGGTCGACCAGGTCCAGGTCGCCGGTGAAGCGGGCCTCCAGGTCGAAACCGTCGAAGCGCACGTCGTCGCCGAGGACGATACGCACCCGGATGTCCATCGGCAGCGCCGGATCCGGATCGGCCTCCTCGCCGACGACCACCTCGTCACGTGAAACGCTGATGGAACCCGGGGGCAGGTCCGGTGGGCGGATCAGCGCGGAGGGCACGAGAATCTCCCCGCGCACCGTCAGCCGCTCGGGGCGGAAGTTCACGGTCAGGTCCGGGCTGATCCGGGCCCGTATATCGGGGCGATCCACGGCCAGAAAACGCTCGCCGCGGATACGGATCTCGGCCTGTCGACGCTGGTCTGCGAACAGCAGTTCCCCCTCGACCTGCAGTGATTCGCCGCCCGAGCGCAGTTCGCCGCTGAGGCGCATCTCCTCGGCCGACACCACTTCGGCCACCAGCAGCGGCACCTCCAGCTCCAGGCCTGCCACGGGTATCGTCGCGCCAGCTTCCTCGAGCCGGACGCTGCCCTCGAGCAACGGCGCGTTGAGCAATCCACCGAGAACCAGGTCGGCCTGCAGCCGTCCACGCACCTTCTGGATCTCCGGCGAGAACGCGCTGACCCATTCGAGACTCTCCAGGCCCGCCCGGATGTCGCCATCGATCCGGTAGCTGTCGCCCTCGGGGCGCACACGGGCCGAGGCGCGTGCTTCGCCCTCGTCGAGGAAGGACAGGCCGGCGTCGGCCTCCAGGGAACGGTCATCGACCTCGACGGTGAGCCGCAGGTCGCGATAGGGGATGCTCTGCGGAGTCCCGTCGGCCAGTTCGAAGAGGAGCTGGCCGGCAGCGGGCGGGACGCTGACTTCCGCGCGCAGGCGGCCCTGCGGATCGACCGAGGCGCGCAGGCGTGCGTTCAGTTCGCCTTCGATCACGGTACCCGGGGGCAGCAATGGCGCGAGCCACGCGAGGTCCAGTGCGTCGAGCGACCCCTGGCCCTGGCTGCCCGCAGCCGGGTCCCAGTTGCCGCTGAGGCAGAGGCTGGCCTGTTCCCGGCCCAGGCAGAGGTCGCCGAGAGTGGCCCGGTCGGGGCTGGCGCTGACTGCGACCGGTTGGCGCAGGGACCAGTCTCCGGCCATCGGCTGTTCGAGGTCCAGGCGTTCCAGTCTCCCGGTCCAGCGGGCCTGCTCCAGTGCGTAGCCCCCCGATGCCTCCAGGCGCAGGCGGCCCAGGTCGGCGGCATCGACGGCAAGCGTCAGCCGGTGTGCCGCGGCCTTGCCCTGCGCGCCAGCGCGGATCTCGTTGATCTGCTGCGTGCCGGCCCGGATGCCCGACAGCCTCAGCGCCAGTTCGGCGGGGGCCTCCGGATCGAGGCCTGCGTCGAGTTCGAGGCTCAGGTCATCGAGTCGGAGGTCCTCGTAGCGCAGCCCGGCTCCCTGGCCGCGTGCGGTGATCCGAGGGCTCTCGATCGTGCCGCCGAGGTTCGCGTCGAGCCGGATTCGTCCCGCGAGTGCGGGCAGGATGCGATCGAGTTCCGGCGCATCCAGGGTCAGGTCCAGAGCCAGTACGTCGTCGATGCTGCCGCTGGCGTTGAGCCGGTTGGCGCCCATGCTGAGATCGAGCCGGTCGACCTGGATGCGGTTGCCGGCGATCGCAATCCCCGCGACACCCGCCACTGGCTGGCCGCGCAGGACTCCGCGCAGCGCGCGCAGGTCCACCTCGGCACGCAGTTCCTCCCCGGGTGGCAGCGCGCCCCGGCTGCCCAGGTCCAGCGCCAGATTTCCCGCGAGGTCCGGCAGGAATACTCCCGGATCGATCTCCCGACCGGACAGCTCGAGTTCCCATTCGATCCCTGCACCGTAAGCCACCTGCCCGGTTGCCGAGAGCCGGCCATCGCCGGGAAGGAAGACATCGAGGCTTCGGAGATCAGCCTGCACCTCCGTGAGCCCCAGCCCGGCGCGCGCCGAGACGTCCTGACCGTCGATCCTGGCCGCGAGCTCGGAGAGGTCGATCTCCGCGGCCAGGGTCCCGGTTTCCAGGCCAAACCGGCCGACTGCGTCGAGCCGCAGCCGATCCAGCGCGACCTGTCTGTCCGGGACCAGGAAACCAAGGTCCATCGTGTCGGCGGCGAGGTTCAGCCGGAAGGGAATCTCGGTGCTCAGGTCGGCCTCGCCGTCGAGCTGGATCGTACCCCGGGGTCCAAGACGGACCAGCATGTCGTCGATGCGCACGGACCCGTCCTGTACCCGTGCCCGGCCGGAGCCCTCCAGTTCCTGTTGCTCCACCCGACCGCGCAGTTCAACGATTTCGACTGCAGCAGTCATTGCGAGGAGCAGGTCCTCCAGGCCCGTCTCCTCCGTCTGCGGCAGGGAGCCGGTGCTGTTCACTTGCAGTGTGTCGATGGCGGCGTCGAGTTCGAGTCCCAGCGCCAGGGTCGAGAACTCCCGGATGCCGGCCTGCAGATCCCAGGTCAGGGCCTCGTCCATGCCCACTCGCCCCTGAAGGTCGACCTGGCCGGCCTCGCTGCTCAGGCGCAACTCGCTGATCTCCGCATGCTTCATCGAGCCGCTGAATTCCCCCGCCAGCCTGGCCTCGGGCAGTCCGGTCAGCTGAGCCGCCGTCGCGATCCGCGCCGTCCAGTCCTCCAGCGTGCCCTGCAGATGCAGTTCACCCGCGCCGATCTCGGCGACGGTGTCGGGATCAAGCCGGTAGCGGAAGGCCGCCCAGCGATTGTCGAGGCTGATCTGCGGGGTGCTGAACAGCGCCTGCGCAATCAGCCGGGTGTCCATTTCCACTCCAGCCTGCAGCCGATGCCGGAGCTGCAGTTGCCCCTGCAGTTCCCCTTCCACCGTCAGTTCGCCCTCGGCATGGGTTGTTTCCAGGCCTTCCGCGGCTCCCTCGGGCAGGGCGAATCGCCAGCGCCCATCCAGCCGCAGCGGGTAGGCGCCGGCCGGCTGCAGTTCGACATCCAGCCATGCCTCGGCCTCGGGGATCGCGAATTCCAGGTCGGCCACGCGCACGTGCTCCGGTCCGGCCTCCAGCCGCAGCGCGAGGCGATCCAGCTGGAACAGCACTGTGCCTGCCTGCCGCAGGTGCAGGTCCGTCAGGCTGAAACGCTCGAGTACCACCCTGAGCGGAAGCTGGATCGCGTCGGGAAGTTCCATCGCGGCCACGGGCTCCGGTGGCCGCGGGTCGGGCTCAGGCAGGTCCACTGTCACGCCCGCGAGGGCCAGGTTGCGGATTTTCAGCGTGAGCTTCAGCAGGGATGCGGCGTCGACGTGAATCTGCATCTCGTCCAGCTGGACGTGGGTTTCGGCGATGCCCACGTGCAGACCGGTCAGCGTCAGCCCCTGGAACAGGGTGCCGTCCACCTGGTCGACCTGAAGCGCCACCGGGGCGTGCCGTTCAGCCTGGGCAACCAGCCAGCGGGTACCGTCTTCGGTGACGACCAGCGCGACGACACCGGCCAGCGCCAGCAGGACCAGGATCAGGATCCCACCCAGGATGCCCAGCAGGACCCGAATCAGGCGCATCACAGATCGGGACCCATCGTGAAGTGAATCCGGAAGCTGTCCTTGGAGTCCGGTGCGTGGGCGAGATCCAGGCGAATGGGTCCGACCGGCGAACGCCAGCGGATGCCGACGCCGCCACCGCCCTTCAGATCGTAGTCGTCGAAGTCATTGAAGGCGTTGCCGGCGTCGAGAAAGACCGCGGCGCCCCAGTTCCCCTGACCGATCGGGTGATCGTATTCGACGCTGCCCACCAGCAGGTGCCTGCCGCCGATGACGTTGCCTTCGTCATCGAGCGGACCCAGCTGCTGGAATCCGAACCCACGGACGCTGGTGTCGCCACCGGCGAAGAAGCGTAGCGAACTGGGCAGTTGCTCCACGCTGGCGTTGCCGGTGAGGCCGGCTTCGCCGCGCACGATCAATCTTCCCGCGCCGAGCCCGGTGATGAACTTTGCGTTGGCCCGTGTCTGCACGAAGGTGAAACTCGAAGCCAGTTCTTCCGCTGCGCCCTGGCCCAGCAGGTCGAGGCGATACCCGTTACGCGGGTAGAGGGGGTCGTCGGACTTGGTACGGTTGATCCGATAGGATGGGATCAGCAGCCTCGAGATGTCGCTCACCTCGCCGACGGTGAAGTCTTCATACTCGTAGCGGAGGCCCTGCGTGGTCGTCCAGCCCGAGGGATGTCGCTGAACCCGGCTGGTGCCGATCTGGAAGCGGTCCGACTGGCTGGTCCCGGTGTCCTCCGTGCGGTAGGAGGTGAAAAGGCTGAGCGTGTCGCTCAGGGGGTCGGTCAGTGGAATGTCGTAGTTGAAACCGATTCCCGAGCGCTTGTCCGAGAGCTCAAGTTCCGCGTTGTACCGGTGTCCGCGCCGGTTGGCATAGCGGCGATCGATGCCGAGCCCGAGTCGCGGCCCCATGTCGGTGGAGTAACCGAGTCGGGCCTCGTAGGCGGTGCGCTTGCGCGGCTCGAGCTCGGCGAGGATGGGTATCTCGCCATCGACCACTTCGTCGAGACGAGGCCGTACGCGGACCGCCTGGAAGTAGCCGCTGTCGCTCAGGCCGCGCTGCAACCGAATCAGCTGTCCGGACGTGTAGGGGTCGCCGCGTTCGAACGGGATCAGTCGTGCGACGAAGTCCTCGCTGAGGATGTCCTGCTCGAGTGTCACGGCGCCGAAGCGATAACGGCGGCCGCTATCCATGTGCAGGGTGATCCGCGCCTCGTTCGCTTCGGGATCGACCTGCAGCCGGCTCTCGGTGAGTTCGGCCTCGAAGTAGCCGCGGTCGGCTGCGACGCGTACCAGGCGGGTGCGCAGGGCATCATAGACATCGTGGCGGAGAGGATCTCCAACGGCGATTCCCGGGTCCGAGATTACCGCGACAAAGGAAGGATCGTCGGCGCCCTCCCCCGTCACCTGCACATCGACCTCGGCGATACGGGCCACCGGTCCCGGATCAACGGTCACGACGAGGTCCCAGCAGGTCTCGGTGCGGACGATCTCGACGTCGAGATCGGGCTGGTAATGGCCCAGCGCGCGCAGGGCCTGACGCGCCCGGTCGTTGGTCGTGCGCAGGATGTTGCGTTCCCGGAATGCGGGAAGTTCGCACACGTACCGTGTCATCGGCACGAAGGCGCGGATATTCTGCCGCTGCTCGGAGGTCCCGCCCTGGATCTGGAGTCGTGGGGCTTCGTCTGCGTGGGCGGGGAGGAGCAGCAGCAGGGGCACCACCAGCGCCGCCCAGAGCAGGAGGGGAGGCTTATTTCCCGGCAGCCGCCGAACCTGCCGATGGTGGTCGAGACGTGTCATTGCAACCCAGGGACTTGAGTGTAAGCACCGCGCGATCCAGGCTGGTCGTTCGTGGGTCCCGTTCCGCGCGGGTCAGGCATCGGACGACGATGGGTACCTGGCGCGATTCTCCAGGCTCCTCCGCCGTCAGCGGGTGAAGGTCGGCATTCGCTGTCAGCCAACCGACAGTATAACCGGACTGGAAAATGCGGTGGAGCGTTCGCTCCGCCGCGGTGGGTTCATTTTTGACCGCGGGTCTGGCCCGGGAGCCCGGTCCCGTGACCCGTGGCGACAGCGGGGCGGCCGTTCATGAAGGCACGCGCCGGGTCGACCAGCCAGTTGCCGTCGATCAGGGACTGGCGCCCCAACAGCATGCCGAAACGCATCGGTCCGCGGTCTGCCAGGGTGATCTCGATCTCCTGCCGGACCTGCCCGAGCATCATTGGAGTCACGATCACGTAACGGCGCTCGAGTTGGCCGTTGGAACTGCGGATCCGGCGCTGGTCGCTGATCGCGGCGGTGCAGGCGATGGAGGTTCGCTCGTCACCGTGCAGTGGGTAGAGACGGAAACGTACATGCGGGCGACCCGACCGGTGGAATGTCTCGAGATCCAGGGCATGCAGGGCGGAGGTACGGGCGCCCGTATCGATCTTGCACTGCAGGCGCCTGATCCCCAGTGCGGGCAGCGCGAGCCACTCGCGCCAACCGACGATGCGTTGGCCAGTTTCGGAACGCGTTGCCTGCATGTTGGGGTCAGCGCCGTACGGCGCTGCTGTCGCCCCGGGGGAAGACCACGAGGTGCGAGAAGTTCAGGCGCAGTCGCACGTGATCCGAGACGATGAAGTTGTCGTGACTCGGCGCCACGCAGAGGATCTCGGTGTCGTCCTGCAGCTTGAGCGTGTAGAGGAAGTCGGCGCCGCGGAAGGCCTTGGCGGTGACCTCGGCCTGGATCTCGCCATTGGCGAGGTCCAATTCGACGTCGTCCGGCCGCACCAGCACGTCCACCGGGGTGCCGGGGACGAACCGGTCGGAGAGCGGTCCGCGGATCTTGCCCAGAGCGGTTTCGACACAGTCGTCCTCGCACACGCGCCCGGGGATGATCGTGCCCTCGCCCACGAAGTCGGCGACGAAGCGGTCCGCGGGCTTGTGATACAGGTGGTATGCCGTATCCCACTGGCACAGCCGGCCGTTGTTCAGAACGGCGATGCAGTCGGCAAAGGCGAAGGCTTCGTTCTGGTCGTGCGTGACCAGCATGCCGGTCGTCCCCTCGGCCCGGAGGATCGCACGTACCTCGCGGGCCAGGTCCGTGCGCAGTTCCACGTCCATGCTGGAAAAAGGCTCGTCCAGCAGCAGCAACTGCGGCTTCGGTGCGAGGGCCCTGGCCAGCGCGATGCGCTGTTGCTGGCCGCCGGAGAGCGCATGCGGATAGGCTCGCTCGTAACCGATGAGCCCGATCAGGCGCAGGAGTTCCTTGACTCGCCGCTCCCGGTCGCCGCGGTTCCAGCGGCGGATCCCGAAGGCGATATTGCCGGCCACGTCCAGGTGGGGAAACAGCGCGAAATCCTGAAACACCATGCCCACGTTGCGCTTCTCCGGTGCCAGCGTGTAGCCGGGCCGGCTGACCGTCGCGTCGTTCAGGCGGATCTCTCCACGCATCACGCCCTCAAAGCCAGCGATCGCCCGCAGCAGGGTGGTCTTGCCGCAACCGGAAGGTCCCAGGAAGCAGCCGATCTGACCCCGCGGGAGATCCAGCGAGATTGCGTGTACCACGCGCTGGCCCGAGTAGCCGACGTCGACGTCATCCAGGACCACCTCCGCAGCGTGAACAGGTTCCGTCTTCTTGGTCGTCATGCCGTCTGCGTGCCGGCCGGTACGGCCAGGGGTTCGTTTTGCCGGGGTTCGCCGCGGTTTTGCATCCGTTGTCGCTGCCCCGGACGGGATCGCTCAATCGTCAGGCTGAGGAGGATAACCGGAAGCAGCCCGACCAGCACGATGGCGAGTGCCGCACTGGAGGATTCGGCGAGCCGTTCGTCTCCGGCCAGTTCGAAGGCGCGCACGGCCAGGGTGTTGAAATCAAAGGGGCGCAGGATCAGGGTGGCCGGAAGTTCCTTGAGCACGTCGACGAAGACCAGCAGCAGCGCGGTCAGCAATGTTCCGCGCATGATCGGCAGGTGGACCCGCGTCAGTGTGCCCAGCGGGCGCATGCCCAGGGAGCGGGCGGCATCGTCCATGCTCGGCTTGATCTTGCCCAGCCCGGCCTCGACCGTCTGCAGGGATACGGCAAGGAAGCGCACCGCATAGGCAAATAGCAGCGCAGCCAGTGTTCCCGACAGCAGAAGCCCGGTGGAGATCCCGAACTGGGCGCGCATGAAGGCGTCCAGGGCGTTGTCGAACCAAGCGAACGGTAGCATCACCCCGATCGCGATCACGGTCCCCGGGACGGCGTAGCCCAGCCCGGCAACGCGTACCGCCAGTCCGGTGATGAAGCCGCCCTGCATGCGCCGCGCGTAGGCCAGCACCAGCGCGAGCGCCACCGCGATGACCGCGGCCAGGGCTGCGAGGTAGAAGGTGTTGAAGACCAACTGGGCGAAGGCCGGGTTGACCCATTGGTCGGTGGTCTGCGCGGCCCAGATCGACAGCTGCACGGCCGGGATCAGGAAGCCGAACAGGATCGGAAGCAGACAGGCACCCACGGCCGCGGTGGCCTTCCAGCCGCGGAGCCGGTATCGGGGCAGGTTCGAGTAGCGCGAGCTGGTGTGATGAAAGCGCGCACGCATGCGCGACCAGCGTTCGAGCAGGATCAGCACGAAGACGAAGCTCAGCAGCACGGCGGCCAGCTGGGCCGCCGCAGCGGGATCGGCCAGGCCGTACCAGGTCCGGAAGATGCCTGTGGTAAAGGTCGCGATACCGAAATAGGCCACGGTGCCGTAATCGGCCAGCACCTCCATCAGCGCCAGGGTGAGTCCCGCGATCACCGCGGGGCGCGCCAGCGGCAGGGCGACGCGAAAGAAGCCTGCGTACGGACCACTGCCCAGCGTCCGCGACACCTCGAGCACGCAGACCGACTGTTCGAGGAAGGCTGCGCGGGTGAGAAGATACACGTAGGGGTATAGGACCAGGGTCAGCATCAGCATCGCCCCGGTGAGCGAGCGGATTTCCGGGAACCAGTACTGGCCATAGCCGAGTCCGGTCAGGTCGCGGATCAGCACCTGCACCGGCCCGGTGAAGTCGAGCATGCCGGTATAGGTGTAGGCAATGATGTAGGCGGGCATCGCCAGTGGCAGCATCAATGCCCACTGGAAGATCCGTCGCCCCGGGAACTCGCAGACACTGACCAGCCATGCCACCGGCACGCCGATCACCAGCACGCCCACCCCGACGCCGAACAGCAACAGCAGGGAATTGGTGACGTACTCTCCGAGCATGGTTTCGCGCAGGTGCTGCCAGACATCGCCCGTTGGCAGGAAGACATGTCCGAAGATCACCAGCACCGGCAGGGCCAGTACCAGGGCCACCGTGACCGAGGTGATCTGCCAGAGGTTCGGGCGCGCTACCGGGCGCCGCCGCGTTGGCCGGGTCGGTTGCGGCATCGTGGGAGGAGGGGTGTTCATTACCGCGAATAGTAAACGTTCTTATTACGAATGACATCCCGGCCCCGCATCGGGCCGGGCGGAGTCGGGCAGGCTGCTGGCACCGGACTCCGCCCCGCTAACGGTCATCGCCGGCGACCACCCCTGACGATGCAAAGGACGCCACGGAACACACGGAAAGGCGCGGAAAAGAGTTTGAATGTCCCTCATTTTCCGTGGTGTCCGTGCCATTCCGTGGCTGCATTTTCACGCTAACTGCGACCTGGCCTCAACGCCAGCGGGCACGATCCATGATGCGCACGGCTTCGGCGTTGTGCTCTCCCAGCAGGGACAGGTTCAGGCTGTCCATCTTGAAGTCACCGAAGGCTTGCAGCACCTCGCTGGCGGGTACGTCGGGCCGCACCGGGTATTCCTGGTTGGCCTCCGCATACCACCGCTGTGCCTCCTCGCTGGTCAGGAACTCGATCAGGCGAACGGCGTTTCCACGATTGGGCGCGTGCGCGGTCACGCCGGCGCCGCTGATATTGACGTGGGTGCCACGATCCTCCTGGTTGGGAAAGAAAACACCGAGTTTTTCCGCGGCCTCGCGCTGGGTCGCGTCATCACCGGCGAGCATTGCCCCCAGGTAGTAGGTATTGGCGATCGCGATGTCGCAGACGCCTGCGGCGGCAGCGCTGATCTGGTCACGGTCGCCACCCTGCGGTGGCCGTGCCAGGTTGGCCACTAGGCCCTCCACCCACTGGCTCGCCGCTTCCGAGCCCTCGCTGGCGATCATCGCCGAGACCATCGACTGGTTGTACACGTTCGACGACGAACGGATGCAGATGCGGCCGCGCCAATTGGGGTCGGTCAACGCTTCATAGGTGGACAACTCGGCGGGATCGACCTTGTCCTTGTTGTATAGGATCGGCCGCGCGCGCAACGACAAGCCGTACCACTGACCATCCTCATCGCGAAAGCTCTCGGGCACGCGCTGATCGAGCACATCGGATTCGATGACGGACAGGACCCCCGCCTCCTTGGCCTGGTGTAGGTTGCCGGCATCGACGGTGATCAGCACGTCGGCGGGGGAGTTGCGGCCTTCGAGCCGCAGCCGTTGCAGCAGTTCGTCGGCGCGGCCGGTCAGCAGCCTGACGGTGATTCCCGTATCGCGGGTGAAGTCGTCGAGCAGGGGTTTGATCAGGTTCTCCTGACGCGCGGAGTACAGGTTGACCTCGCCATCGGCGTGGACCACCGCGGGCAGGCCGAGCGCGGCCCCGACGACCGCGATGGCGAAGACTTTCAAGCTGTGACGAAACATGGAACTCGCTCCTGAATGAGGTTGGTTCGCAGATTACGAACAAGAACTATTGTTATTCTCTTTGCTTCCACAGTCAAGGCCCTGAGGCGTCTGCCGGTGGCCGCTGTGCGGTCTTTGTTCACGCTGGCCGAGCCGGGCTGGTAGTCTTGCGCCATGGATGCGACGCAGCCGATGGCCATCGATTCCCTTCCCGCTGCGGTCCGGGACCGTGCGCGTGGACTGCAGGATGATTTTCTCGCGCTGCTGGCCGATCCACCGGAGGCGATCCCCGGCGCCGGCATGGTGTTTCTGTGCAGCGATTACGTCACGCAGATTGCAGGGCGCCATCCCGAGTACGTACTTGATGCCCTGGACGCCGAGGGGGCGATGCCGGTCCGCTCCGACGAGGAGATCCGCACCTGGTTGAGCGAGCGACTGCGTGACGTTGCTGACGATGCGCAACTCAGGGCCTGCCTGCGCGAACTGCGTCACCGCGAACTGATCCGTATCGCCTGGCGCGACCTCCTGGGGCAGGCCGGGCTCGACGAGGTGATGCACGACCTCACCCGCCTTGCAGATACTCTGGTGCAGGGCGCCATGGAATGGCTCGAGGAGCGGTTGCAGCAGCGTTACGGCATTCCCCGCGACGACGAGGGTCAGGCGCAGTCCCTGGTCGTTCTCGGCATGGGCAAGCTGGGTGGCCAGGAACTCAACTTCTCGTCGGACATCGATCTGATTTTTGCCTACTGGCGTCCGGGCAGCACCGATGGCAGTCGCAGCATCGAAAACCAGGAGTTCTTCCAGCGCCTCGGTCGGGCCTTGATCGCCGCCCTGGCCGACTCGACCCCGGAGGGTTTCTGTTACCGGGTCGACATGCGGCTGCGGCCCTTCGGCAGTTCCGGACCGCTGGTGATGCACTTCGATGCCATGGAGGACTATTACCAGGCCCATGGCCGCGAGTGGGAGCGCTATGCCCTGATCAAGGCCCGGGTGATCGCCGGAGACCCGGCGGCGGGCGCGCGCCTGATGGAAAAGCTGCAGCCCTTCATCTACCGCCGATACCTGGATTACGGAGCCTTCGCGAACCTGCGCGAGTTGAAGCGCAAGATCAACGAGGAGTCGGTGCGCCGCGAGCGTTTCGAGGACGTCAAGCACGGCGAGGGCGGTATCCGCGAGGTCGAGTTCGTCGGTCAGGTGTTCCAGCTGATCCGCGGCGGCCGCGACCGGGATCTGCAGCGGCGCGATCTGCTCGGTGTGCTGGCCCTGCTCGGCGAGCGGCAACTGCTGCCGCAGCATGCCGTGGAACAACTCGTGCATGCCTACCGCTTCCTGCGCCGGGTGGAAAACCGCCTGCAGATGCAGAACGATCAGCAGACGCACCGCCTGCCCCCCCAGGCCTGCGACCGGACCCGGCTCGCCCTGGCCATGGGCCATGCGGACGAAGCCAGCTTCGAGACGGCGCTGGTACGGGAGCAGCGGCGGGTGCACGCCCAGTTCGAGCAGGTATTCTCGGCGCCCCAGCGCGAAGATGTGGCAGACGAGGACAGCATGCCGGGGGGAGAGCGCCAACGTCTGCTCGGCCGGCTCTGGTCCCAGCGCCTCGGCGAGGAGGAGGCGCTGCCACTGCTCAAGCAGATGGGGTTCTCGGACCCGGCGGCGGCGTACGAGGGAATTCGGGCGTTGCGCAAAGGGCCGGTGACGCGTTCCCTGTCCGAGACGGGCCGGCAGCGGCTGAACCGCCTGATGCCCCTGCTTCTCGGCGCCCTGGCGGAGCTGGACGCGCCCGATGCCGTGCTGCCGCGCGCCCTGCAGCTGGTAAAGACCATCGCGCGCCGCTCCGTCTACCTGTCCCTGCTGGTCGAGAACCCGCTGGCCCTGTCGCAACTGGTGAAGCTCTGCGAGGCCAGCTCCTGGATCAGCGATCAGCTGACCCGCTTTCCCTTGCTGCTGGACGAACTGCTGGATCCCCGGGCGCTCTATGCGCCGCCGGGTCGCGAGGGACTGAAGAAGGAACTGGAATACGAGCTCGCGCAGTTCCCGTTGGAAGACCAGGAACAGGTGCTGGACCGCCTGCGCCAGTACAAGCAGGTTCAGACGCTGCGTGTCGCGGCCGCAGACATCATGGGCCACCTTCCTTTGATGCGCGTCTCCGACCACCTGACCTGGCTGGCCGAGGTCCTGCTGGAGAAGGTGCTCCAGTTGTCCTGGAACCTGATGGTGGAACGCCATGGCGAGCCTTGGTGCGACTCCTTGTCCGGGCGCCGGCGCGCCCGTTTCGCGATCATCGGCTACGGCAAGCTCGGCGGCCTGGAACTGGGCTACGGCTCGGATCTGGACGTGGTCTTTCTCCATGACAGCGAGGGCGAGC
This sequence comes from Thioalkalivibrio sp., assembly GCA_007116035.1. GTDB lineage: Bacteria > Pseudomonadota > Gammaproteobacteria > Ectothiorhodospirales > Ectothiorhodospiraceae > Thioalkalivibrio. The sequence goes on along the minus strand of SKJG01000184.1, from coordinate 7,329 downwards.
CGTCGCGGACGACCGGTCCCCGCGTCATCGAAAACTCGGAGTTCTTCGGTCGTGTGGCCCAGCGCGTGGTGCATCTGCTCGGTGCGTTCACTCCCGCCGGGCGCCTGTACGAGGTGGATACGCGTCTGCGCCCGAGCGGTGTCTCGGGACTGCTGGTGACCAGCCTGGAGGCGTTCGCCCGCTATCAGAAGGGCTCCGCCTGGACCTGGGAACACCAGGCACTGGTGCGAGCCCGTTGCGTCGCCGGCGATCCTGAACTGGGGGAGCGGTTTGCCCAGGTGCGCGAGCGCGTCCTCGCGCAACCGCGCGACCGAGAGGCCCTGCGTGCCGAAGTGGTGGAAATGCGGGGCAGGATGCTCGAGGAACACGCCTCGCGGGATGCGGATGTCTTCGACCTGAAGCGGGACCGCGGTGGTATCACTGACATCGAGTTCATGGTTCAATACTGGGTTTTGGCCAATGCCCATGATCATCCGGAATTGTGCGCCTGGCCCGATAAGGTGCGGACGCTGGAGGTCCTCGGGCAGGTGGGCGTGATCACTCCTGAACTCGGTACGGCCCTGGCCGACGCCTATCGGGACATGCGCAACCGCATCCACCGCCTGACCTTGAGCGGCGCGGGCACCCGGCTGGGCAACCCGCCGAAGGATCTGCGGGAACTGCGGGCGCAGGTGATGGCGGCCTGGGACGATCTGTTCGGGGACGTCGCGATCGATGCGGCGGAGCCGGGGAATGCTGACTGAGGAGAGAACGACGATGTCGATGGCGGATCGCGATGGGGTGATCTGGATGGACGGCAAGATGGTGCCCTGGCGTGACGCCCGGACCCACGTGCTGACACACACGCTGCACTACGGCATGGGCGTGTTCGAGGGCGTCCGTGCCTACGAGACCGAGGGCGGCACCGCGATCTTCCGGCTTGAGGATCACACCCGACGGCTGTTCAACTCGGCGCGTATCCTGGGCATGAAAATGCCCTACGGCGCCGAGGAAATCAGCACTGCGCAGGTCGCTGCCGTGCGTGAGAACGGCCTCGAGACCGCCTACATTCGGCCCATGTGTTTCTATGGTGCCGAAGGCATGGGTCTGCGTGCCGACAACCTCGAGGTGCACGTGATCGTTGCGGCCTGGACCTGGGGCAGTTACCTCGGTGAGGAGAACATGACCCGCGGGATCCGCGTGCGCACGTCGTCCTACAACCGTCACCACGTCAACGTGACCATGTGCAAGGCCAAGGCCAACGGCAACTACATGAACTCGATGCTGGCCCTGCAGGAGGCGATCTCCTGCGGTTACGACGAAGCGATGCTGCTGGACACCGAGGGCTATGTGGCCGAGGGGAGCGGCGAAAACATTTTTCTGGTGCACGACGGTGCGCTCTACACCCCAGACCTGACCTCGGCGCTGGACGGGATTACCCGCCGCACCATCCTGAGCCTCGCCGACGAGGAGGGTCTGAAGGTGATCGAGAAGCGCATCACCCGCGACGAAGTCTACATTGCGGATGAGGCCTTCTTCACCGGGACCGCCGCCGAGGTCACCCCGATCCGCGAAGTCGACAACCGCCCGATCGGCGAGGGTGTCCGCGGACCAATCACGCAACGCCTGCAGTCGCTGTATTTCGACGTGGTCAAGGGCCGCCACCCCAAGCACAGGGGCTGGCTCACCTACGTGTGATGGCCCATCCAAAATCCGGGAGAGCAACATGCCGAATCCACGCACCGCCGAACAGCAGGATCGCTTCAAGCCGGCCAATGCCGAAACCGCGATCACCGTGCGCCGCAGCCAATTGCCGCTGAACTGCCCGACCCCGCATACCGCCCTGTGGGCCTCGCACCCGCGCGTCTACCTTCCCATCGACGAGGCCCCCGATCGACGGATTCGCTGCCCCTACTGCGGCACCGTCTACACGTTGCAGGACTAACACTAACCCGCCCCGGCCCGGCCGCGCCCCACTGACCCGCCTTGCCATCCGCATCTGAACCGAGCATCGCTCTCGGGAAGAGTTCGCACAACTGGGCTATGCTTCCGGCACGGGATCGACGGGTGCAGCGCGCCAACCGGCGCATCGACATCGAAGGATCAGCAGTCCCATGGGATTTCCAGCGAAGATTGTCGTGGTCGAAGACGATGCGCGCATGGCGCGAGCCATCGAGCGCCACCTGGGACGCGACGGTCACGACGTCACCACGGTTGCCAATGGCGCGGCCCTGCGCAAGCTGTACCGGCAGGAGGGCGTGGATCTGGTTCTCCTGGATCTCAACCTTGGGTCCGAGGACGGCATGGATTTGGCCCGGGAGCTGCTGAATACGACGACAGCAGTGGTCATCATCGTGTCCGGCCGTCACGACGTGCGGGACCGCATCCGGGGTCTGGATGCCGGCGCCGACGACTACGTGACGAAGCCATTCGTACCCGACGAGTTGCGGGCCCGCGTCCGCGCGGCACTCCGCCGCCACTCCCTGTTCATGCCCGACCAGCCCCTGGTCCGGGCCGGCCCTTACTCGCTCGACAGCCTCAGTCTGACCCTGTCACGCGACGGGAGCGACCTCCGGGTGAGGTTCACCGAGACGCAGGCCCGGATTCTGAGGTTGCTGATGCAACACCATGGACAGGCACTGAGCCGCGACAGCCTGGTGAGCCGCAGGGTCAATGGGACCGAGGACCGCAGCGTCGATGTCCATGTGGCGAATATCCGGCGAAGACTCCGAAACGCAGGAGTTGACGAGCTTATCATCGGGCCGGTGCGTGGCCTGGGCTACCGCCTCGGGCTGACATGCGCGTGAGCGGGGTTTCTGGAGACGGGGCATGGCCTGGGGCCGCCTGCAACGGTGTTGCCTTCTCGCAGAGTGCGTTACCGAAGCGTCAACCCCGGCCGTGTTGTCCATGAAGCGAGAGTGCGCATGCGCTTGATCTGTCTCGATGACGATCCACGGGTGGAGGGGGTCCTCGGTCGCTTCCTCCGGCGATTGCAGCACGATGTCAGCTTCCACCGATCGATCACACCCTTCAAGGCTGCCTTTCTGGACGAGCCTCCGGATGCCGTCCTGCTCGATCTCGGTCTCGGCCGGGAGAGCGGCATCGATGTGATCCACTGGTTGGCAGACGTGGACGTCGAGGTCCCGATCCTCCTGCTGTCCGGCCATGGCGACCATGTGCTCGACACCGCGCGCAGGATTGCCACTGCCAGCGGCATCCGGGTGCTCGGCGCCGTGTCGAAGGCCCGTTTTGTGACGGAGTTGCCCGCGATCCTTGCGCGGGACGTGAAACCTGCCCCTGCGGGCAAACCGGAACTCGGCGACCGCACGCGTTTGAGTTCCCGAGAACTGGAGGGGTTCATCGGAGCAGGCCTGGTCGAGCCCTATTTCCAGCCCATCGTTTTCCCCGGGGATGGCAGCTTGCGTGGGGTCGAGGTACTCGCACGTCTACGCCTTCCCGACGGCGCGGTGCTAAGCGCGGAAGACTTCATCGCTCTTGCGGAGTCGTCCGGCCTGCTGTATGCCGTCACCGAGGCGCTGTTCGGTCGGCTGATCGCGATGCGCGGAACCCTGGCCGTGCTTGGCCTGAAATTCCTGTCGGTCAACCTGTCACAGGAGACGTTGCGGGATCCGCGCATCCTGGGGCTGGTGAGCCGATTGGTGGCCGGGCTTGCGGGGACCTGCGCCATCAAAATCGAGGTCACCGAAACGACCATGAGCGCCGATCCGCAGACCATGCGCACCGCCGCGGCGCAGATCCAGCTGCTCGGCGTGTCTCTCGCCATCGATGACTTCGGCGTCGGCTATTCCTCTGTTCGGGCATTGGCTGAGCTGCCGTTCGACACCCTCAAGATCGACCTGTCCTTCGTTGCCGAAATGCTCGATTCGGGAAAGGCGCTGCGCGTCGTTCACGCCATCGTCGCCTTTGGTCGCAGTCTCGGACTGCAGTTGATCGCCGAGGGCGTGGAGACCGAAGAGCAGCGGCAGCTGATTGCATCCCACGTGGATCTGGCCCAGGGGCATCTGTTCGGGGAGCCGATGACGGGGGACGCCCTGTTGTGCAAGTTTCCTGGGCACGCGGCCTCCGCCCCCTGTCCTTCCCGCGTATGTCCATGAGACCTCGCGGCTAGCACGGTGACGCCATTTTCCCGCCTGGGCACGGTGGTGAGCGGCCTGCTGTCCAGGGTCATCGCCGCAGGGGCTGAGCGCCCTGCCCGTATGCCCTCCGGCAGGGGGGGCGGCAACGCCGGCGGCGACGGCAACCGGCAGGACGAGGCGGACATCTACCAGACCCTGGAGCGCCTTGCCCGCAGTGAAGCCGCGCTGAAGGAGGCGCAGGCGATTGCGCATCTGGGCAGCTGGTGGTTCGAGTATCGCAGCGGCGAACTGTCCTGGAGCGACGAGACCTATCGCCTGCTGGGGTTCCAGCCAGGGGCTGTGGTGCCGACGCTCGAGCTCTTCCTGTCGGTCGTTCATGCGGAGGATCGCGCCAAGGTCGAGGCGGCCTTGGAGGCCGCCCCGAAAAGTGCCGATGGCGCTTATTCGGTGGAGCACCGGGTCCAGGGGCCCGACGGCATCCTGCGTGTGGTCCGCGAGAAGGGTTGCGTCCGGTTCGGCGATGACGGCGAAGCCATGAGCATATCCGGCACCGCGTTGGACATCACGGAGCAGAGGCACACCGAGTCCGACCTCCTGCAGCGCGAGCGGCTCGAGCGCGGACTGCTGGAACTCTCGGCGGTCTTTCTGCAGCGCTGTGAACTTGGCATGGACCACCTGATCGATCAGGCCCTGGAGCGCATGGGGCAACTGACGTTTAACGACAGGGCTTATCTCTTCACGGCGGATACCGAACGCAGGACCTTCAGCAATACCCACGAGTGGACGGCTCCCGGCATCACGCCGGTCATCGACAGGCTGCAGAACGTCCCCTGGGATGTCGCCCCGAATTCGATGCGGCTGCTCGCCTCCGGGTCGCCCGTGGCGGTTCCACGGGTGTCGGCGCTGGAGGATGACTGGGTGGAGAAGGCCTTCCTCGAGTCTCAGGGTATCCGTTCCATGCTGCTGCTGCCGGTGATGCAGGGCGAGAATCTCACTGGCTTCGTGGGGTTCGACGCCGTGGAGAGCGTGAGGGAATGGTCCTCCGCGGAGATCCGCTTTCTCCAGGTCTTTGCGAGCCTGATGGTCAGCGTCATCGAGCGCGAGCAGGCCTATGCCGACATGGTCGCCGCGCGGGAGCGCGAGACGATCGGCCATCTGGCCAGCGGGGTGGCCCATGATTTCAATAATCTCCTGGGCGTGATCGACGCGAACTTCTTCTATCTCCAGCAGACGCTGGTTCATTCGGGAGCAGATTCCGAGATCGCCCAGATACTCGAGGAGACCCACAGCGCGCTGGGTCAGGCGAAGGTGGTGACCTCCGGCATGTTGTCGTTGAACCGTGCCGGGAGCTTTGCCACCGAACGGGTCGTGCTCGTTACCGCGATCGAGGATCTGGCGCGCATCCTGCGGCAGGTGCTGCCGCCCGAGATTCGTCTCGTTCTGGCACTCGAACCCGACCTGGCGGTGCTGAGCAACACCGCATTCCTCCAGGCGGCGTTGCTCAACCTGGTGCTGAATGCGCGCGATGCGATGCCTGACGGGGGCCAATTGACCATCGAGACCGTCGGTGTCTCGCGCTCCGGTGGAGGAACCCTGACGGTGGGGAACCGGAGACCCGGAAGATATGCGCGGGTGCGCGTCGCGGATACGGGCTGCGGAATGGGGCCGGAGACCCTCGATCGTCTGTTCGAGCCCTTGTTCTCCACGAAGGCGCAACAGCGCGGGCACGGTCTGGGCATGTTCATGGTGCACGAGTTCGTGCTGCGCTCAGGGGCACTGCTGGAAGTGGATTCGCGGGTCGATGAGGGGTCGGAGTTTCGGCTCTTTCTGCCGTCTTGGCCGAGTGACCGGGCGGAGTTCGAGGAGCTTGCAGGAAGCGATCTGTTCGTTGCCCCGACGTGCCTCCGGGTGCTCGTCGTCGACGATGATCTCCGGAGCCGGGATTCGGTGCGGCGGCTGCTGGAGATGGACGGGATGCGGGTGGAAACGGCCGAGGACGGTGCGGCCTGCCTGGAAGTGCTTCGCAACGATTCGGCTTTCGACCTGGTGCTGTCCGATGTCTCGATGCCTCACCTCGACGGGGTTGGCCTCTGTCGCGTCCTGCTCGAGGCTTACCCGGGCCTGCCGGTGATCCTGATGACCGGCCAGGCAGCATCGGTCTTCCCTCAGAGAGAGATTCCGGGAGCACCGACGGTCCTGCGCAAGCCCCTGGATCTGCAGACCCTGCGTAGGGCCATCGCCGGCCTGGATCTTCCGCGGCAATGACGGGCGGGCAACGAGCCGTCGGTTGGGCCATGGGGCATCACTCCCTGCCCGGGTTCGCTCGCTCGCGTGCCCGGCGCCCTGATCAGAACCGTATCTCGACGCCCAGTCCCACCGCCCAGCTGCGCTCGCGTTCCGGGTCGTCGTCATCCCTGGGCCAGAAATGCCCCAGGATCAGCTCGCCAAGCATCCAGTCCCGGTAGACCGGTTGGCTCCAGATGCCCCGCACACCGTACTCGCGCGTGGGCACACGGGCATCGGTCTCGCCACCTGCCAGTACCTCCGCTGACAGTTGGCGCTGCCGGTCAAAGGCCTGAAACAGGCCCAGACTGGTGGACCACTCAGCACCGTCCGTCTCGGTGCTGATCGTCGCCGAGTTGCGCCACCGGAACGCGGTCCGCGGCGTCAGGGCATAGGCATAATCCAATGCCGAGGTGGTGCCGAGTCCCTGATCGACAGCGAGGAAGAGCGTCTGCCGGAACTCGAGATTGGCGTCATCGGTCAGCCACCAGATCTTCCGGTAGCGGGCCTGCGCAAACACCTTGTAGCCACCGCGCACGCCCAGGCGGAGGTCCAGGTTATCGCGCAGGAAATAGCCGATCCCGGCAAAGAACGTCTGGTCTTCACTGCGGCTTTCCGGGAGCAGTAACTGGCTGCGCGCAAACGCACTGGATTCATCCCGGACCAGTTCCTCCTCGTTGTCACGCCCGATGAAGAGATAGGCGGTTTCACTCACGTTCGGCATCTGCACGCGCAGCCGGTACCGCACATCGGTGCTGAAGCCGTCATCTTCGCGGTACAGGCCGCGTATGCGCAGCGATCCGGAGACACGGCCTTCCTCCTCGAAGGGCTTTTCGCCAAACCAGCCGTCGACGTTTTCGACCAGCCAGAAGGCGCTGCCATGGAGACCCGCCCGGGCTGCGGTGAGCACCCTGATGTCATCGGATTCTTCGGGCGCCGCCTCCGCGCCGGGCGCCCCCTGCGTGTCGGT
>SKJG01000035.1 GCA_007116035.1 Thioalkalivibrio sp. | reverse complement strand
TCAGGGGTGACGCGTGTCCGGGCGCATGGGCGTTCCGATGCGCGCGCTCCGGTTTATGCCGCTACCCGATTCGGCTACACTCCCGTTCCATTTTTGGCCGCGACGCACCACCGGGGTGCACCGGCCTATCGATGTGAATGTCCGCCAACGCGACCCGCCAACGGATGCCCGTCACCGGGTCCGGGAGAGAACGAATGCCAGTCAGATTATCGGTTCCGAAGGAAAACGCGAGCGGCGAGCGCCGGGTCGCACTGGATCCGACGGTGGCGACACGGTTCGGGAAGATGGGCTTGAGCGTGCAGATCGAGAAGGACGCCGGAGCCGCCGCCCGGTTCCCCGACGCGGCCTATCCCGACGCGCAGGTGCTGGACACCGCGGAGGTATATGCGCAGGCGGACATCATGGTCCGCGTCGCCCCGCCGACGCCGGCCGAGATCGAGCAACTCCCGGAAGGCGCGACCCTGATCGGCTTCTTTCATGCCCACCGCAGCCCGAAAGTGGTGGCTGCACTGCAGAAGCGCAAGATCCTCAGCTTCGCGATGGAGCTGATCCCGCGCATCTCCCGCGCCCAGAGCATGGACGCCCTCTCCTCGCAGGCGGCGGTGGCCGGATACAAGGCCGCGCTGATGGGCGCCGATCTCTCCTGCCGCTTCTTCCCGATGCTGACCACCGCCGCCGGCACCATCCGCCCGTCCAAGGTGATCGTGATCGGCGCCGGCGTCGCCGGTCTGCAGGCCATCGCGACCGCCAGGCGGCTGGGCGCGATGGTCGAAGCCTACGACGTGCGCTCCGCGACCAAGGAGCAGGTGGAATCGCTGGGTGCGAAATTCCTGGACCTCGGCGTGAAGGCCGAGGGCGAAGGCGGCTACGCCCGCGAACTCACCGAGGCCGAGAAGCAACAGCAGCAGGAGGCCCTGGCCGGGTTCATCGCCAAGGCCGACGTGCTGATCACCACCGCCGCGATCCCCGGGCGCCCGTCGCCGAAACTGATCCCGGCGGACATGGTCCGCGGCATGAAATCCGGTGCGGTGATCGTGGACCTGGCCGCCGAGGGCGGTGGCAACTGCGAACTGACCGAGCCGGGCAAGACCATCGAGCACGGCGACGTGATCATCCACGGGCCACTGAACGTGCCGTCGCAGGTCGCGCTGCACGCCTCGGAGATGTACGCCAAGAACCTGCTCAACTTCCTGACCCCGATGATCCAGGACGGTGAGTTCAGGCCAGACTGGGACGACGAGGTCGTCGCGAAGAGCTGCCTCACCCGGGACGGCGAGATCCTCCACGCCCCCACCCGCGAAGCGATCCAGGGAGACGCATCATGATCGAGGGTTTTGTCGCGCTGTACATCTTCATGCTCGCGGCCTTCACCGGCTACGAGATCATCTCCAAGGTGCCGGTGATCCTGCACACCCCGCTGATGTCAGGCTCCAATTTCGTCCACGGCATCGTCCTGGTGGGCACCATGGTCGCGCTGGGCCACGCGGCCACGCCGCTGGAGCAGCTGGTCGGCTTCATCGCGGTGATCCTGGCGGCCGGTAACGCGGTCGGCGGCTATGTCGTGACCGAACGCATGCTGGAGATGTTCAAGACCAGCAACAAGGGAGACAAGTAATGGGTCTGGTCATGACCGTCATCAACATCGCGTATTTCATCGCCGCGATCCTGTTCATCGTCGGCCTGAAGCAGATGGCCTCGCCGACCACCGCGCGGCGCGGCATCGTCTGGGCCGGGATCGGCATGGTGCTGGCCACCGTGGTCACCTTCGCCCATCCGGAGGTCCAGGGTACCGTCAACTACCTGCTGATCATCCTCGGCATCGCCATCGGTGGCGGCCTGGCCTGGTGGAGCGGCCGCAAGGTCGCGATGACCGACATGCCGCAGATGATCGCGCTCTACAACGGCATGGGCGGCGGTGCCGCAGCGGGCATCGGCGCCATCTACCTGCTGCAGGCCGACCCCGAGACCGCCTCCAACGTGATCCTCACCATCGCCGTGCTGGGCTCGCTGATCGGCTCGGTGGCCTTCTCCGGATCGATGGTCGCCTTCGCCAAGCTGCAGGGTCTGATGGACAAGACCGTGCATTTCCCGGCCCAGCAATGGGTGAACCTCGGCCTGTTCGCGGTCACCGTCCTCCTCGGGCTCTCCCTCGCCCTGAGCGGCGGCGACGTGAACAACTTCGTGCTGCTGCTGTTCTTCATGCTCGCACTGGCGTTCGGGGTACTGATGACCCTGCCCATCGGCGGTGCCGACATGCCGGTGGTCATCTCGCTGTATAACGCACTCACTGGCCTTGCAGTGGGCTTCAAGGGCCTGGTGCTCGACAACCCGGCGCTGATGATCGCCGGTATCGTCGTCGGTGCCGCCGGCACCCTGCTCACCCAGCTGATGGCCAAGGCCATGAACCGCAAGATCAGCAACGTGCTGTTCAAGCAGTTCGGCGGCAGCAGCGGCGCGGAAGCGGAAGCCGTGGGCGGCAGCCTGAAACCGATTGAGGCCTCGGACGCCGGCATCATGATGGCCTTCGCCAGCAAGGTGATCATCGTCCCCGGCTACGGCATGGCCGTGGCCCAGGCGCAGCACAAGATCTGGGAACTGACGCAACTGCTGATCGATCGCGATGTCGCGGTGAAGTTCGCGATTCACCCGGTGGCCGGGCGCATGCCCGGGCACATGAACGTGCTGCTGGCGGAAGCCGGCGTGCCCTACGACATCATCTATGACCTCGACGAGATCAACAACGAGTTCAAGACCGCCGACGTCGCCATCGTCATCGGCGCCAACGACGTGGTGAACCCGGTCGCGCGCACCGACCCCGACAGCCCGATCTACGGCATGCCGATCCTGAACGCCGACCAGGCGAAGAACGTGATCGTGATCAAGCGCGGCCGGGGCGCGGGCTTCTCGGGGATCGAGAACCACCTGTTCTACGCCGACAACACCCGCATGCTCTACGGCGACGGCCAGAAGGCCGCCTCCGAACTGATCCATGCGATCAAGGAGATCGGCTGATTCTTCAAAGGTGGGCGGGGACGCGTCCCGGGCGACGGGAACCCGGTCGCGCCGCCTGAGGGCGAGTGGTCCATAGTCCCGCTCACCGTCATCGCCCTGCGCCACCCCTGACGATAACCAGCCGCAAACGGTAGGTCGGGTTAGCCCAAAGGGCGTAACCCGACGGGTCTGGCACCCACCCATGACCGCAAAGCAGCGTCGCCCCTGGCACGTCGGGTTACGCTGCGTTAACCCGACCTACAAAACCTTCACTTCCGTGGCTGTATTTTCACGCATAGGACCACTGCGGATCCGATCCTCGTTGACCGGTTTTTCGTCGCCTGTCAAGCCGCTGGGCGCTTTTTCACGGTGGTTATGCACAACAGGTGTGCAAAACCACAAAAAGACCCCAGTTAGCCTTCTTTTCTTTGCGCCGTTCGCACGAAAGATCCTTAAGCACATGTTTTTAATGTATTAAATAAAAATGAACGTTTTTTGACCAGTTCGACACAAGTCCTTGCGGGACAACGATCTCAGGGCAATTCCCCGACGCTATCCACAGAGTTATCCACAGAATCCGTGGATAACCCGGAGGGTCCGATACACCCGCCGGGCTTGCCTGATCACGTAAACTCCCGCCATGCGCCCCCAAGCCTTTGTCCGCGTTGCCGTGGACCGTCCGCTGGATCAGTTGTTCGACTATGCCTGCCCCGATCAAGGGCAACCCGCCGTCGGCCAACGCGTCCGCATGACCTTTGGGCGCAGCGCGCAGACGGGCGTCGTCCTGGAGGTCGAGCAGCCGCCTGGGATCGACCCGGCGCGGATTCGTGCCCTGGACGAAATCCTCGACCCCGGGCCGATCCTCACGCCCCCGCTGCTGGAACTGCTGCGGTTCGCGGCACGCTACTACCATCATCCCATCGGCGAAGTCGTTCTGAACGCCCTGCCCCCGGCATTGCGCACCGGCGGACCGCTGCCCGAACCCCGGCCGCCGGATTTGCTCTGGCGCCTGAAGCCCGGGGCCGCGCCCGCGCGGCTGGGTCCGCGCCAGCAGGCCGTCGTCGAGGGACTGCGGGGCGCGGGAACGGCACTGCCGCTGGACACCCTGAACGATCTGACCGGCCTCGGGCTGCGCCGGGCAGAATTGGAACGGCTGGCCGCACGCGGCCTGCTCGAGTCCGTGGCGGCCGCCACCGAGAGCCCCCCTGCCGGTCATCCGGCGGTCACCCTGACCCCCGAACAGGACCAGGCCATCGCGGCAATCACGAAGGACTCGGGTCAGGCGGCCGTTTTCCTGCTGGACGGCGTCACGGGCAGCGGCAAGACCGAGGTGTACCTGGAGGCCGCCGCGCACGCGCTCGCCCGCGACCGGCAGGTCCTGATCCTGGTCCCGGAGATTGCCCTGACGCCGCAGCTCGTCCAGCGCGTCAGCCGACGCTTCCCCGGACAGGTCGCGGCGCTGCACTCGGGACTGCCGGCGGGCGAACGGCTGCGGGTCTGGGAGAACGCCCGCCTCGGGCAGCGCGGCCTCCTGCTCGGCACCCGTTCGGCGCTGTTCACGCCGCTGCCGCGACTCGGGCTGATCATCGTCGACGAGGAACACGACCCTGCCTACAAGCAGCAGGACGGCCTGCGCTACCACGCCCGAGACCTCGCGATCATGCGTGGTCACATCGAATCCGTCCCGGTGGTGCTAGGCTCCGCCACGCCAACACTGGAGACGTTGGTGAAGGCCCGCGAGGGCCGCTATCGGCACCTGCGCCTCGGCACGCGCCCGGACGGCTCGCAGCCCCCGCCGGTCCGGTGCCTCGATACCCGCGTGCACCGTCCCGACGAGGGTCTCTGCAGCCCGCTGCTCGATGCCATGCGCGAGACCCTCGCCCAGGGACGGCAGTGCTTCATCCTGCTCAACCGCAGGGGCTTCGCGCGCGTCCTGGCCTGCGATCACTGCGGCTGGGTCGCCGACTGCCCCCACTGCGACGCGCGCCTGACCGTGCACGCGGCGGCGCGCCGGTCGGTCTGCCACCTGTGTGGGTTCAGCGAGCGGCTGTCGCAGTCTTGCCCGCAGTGCAGCCAGGAACTGAGCCATCACGGATTGGGAACGCAGCGCCTGGAGCGGGCGCTGTCCCGCCACTTCCCCAGGATTCCGATGGTGCGGCTAGACCGCGACAGCATCCGCCGCCGGGGCGAACTCGAGCAGTGCCTGGACACCATCCGCGCGATGGACGCCGGCATCGTGGTCGGCACGCAGATGCTGGCCAAGGGCCATGACTTCCCCCGCGTCGGCCTGGTCGGGGTGATCGACGTCGACCAGGGATTGTTCAGCGTGGACTTGCGCGCGGCGGAGCAGACGCTGCAACTCGTCCTGCAGGCCGCCGGACGTGCCGGACGCGGCGGCGAACCCGGCGCGGTCCTGGTGCAGACTGGCCATCCCGAGCACCCGCTGATGCAGGGTCTGCGCAGCGGCGATTACCCGGCCATGGTCGAGCCTCTGCTGAACGAGCGCCGCGCCAGCGGCATGCCCCCCTTCGGCTTTCTGGCGCTCATCCGCGTCGACGGCCCCAGCCCGGAGGCCAGCGCGCGGCAGGCCGAAGAGATCGCGCAACAACTGCGCCGCCACGTTCGCGACGTCCGTGTCCTCGGACCCGCGCCGGCCCCCCGGCATCGCGTGAACCGCCGCTACCGCGAACAGATCCTGCTGGCGTCAGCCAGCCGCAAGCCCCTGCACCAGGCCCTCGCCGACGCCCGCGAGCACTGGCAACGGAACCCGCCCCCGCGCAACCTGCGCATCAGCATCGACGTCGATCCGATCACCCTCGCCTGACCCCCTCGTACGAGCGGCTTCCAGCCGCGATGGCCCAGCCCCAAATCGCGACCAGAGGTCGCTCCTAACGCCAACACCCACCCTTAGGAGCGGCTTCCAGCCACGATGACCAAGCCGCAGATCGCGGCAAAAGGTCGCGCCCACCCATGCGAATCACGCCTGGTCGACGGGTTGGGTTAGAATAACGGGCTTTCTTCCACCATCGGTTATTGCGGCCTTGAAAGAAATCCTCGAGCAGGCGCTGGCGTCGGCGCTCTCCCAACTCGTACGCGATGGCGTCGTACCAGACGACCACGGCGTCGAGGTACGGCTGACCCGCACCCGCGAGCGCGAGCACGGCGACTTCGCGGCCAACCTGGCCATGCAGCTGGCGCGCCCCGCGCGGCGCAAGCCGCGAGAGATCGCCGAGCGATTGCAGGCGGCCTTCCCCGCCGTTCCCGGCCTCGCCGCCGTCGAGATCGCGGGACCGGGGTTTATCAATTTCCGACTCGAGGAGAGCGCGCGCTTCGTGGTGCTGCAGGCCATCGCCAACGCCGGCGCCGATTACGGGCGTTCCGACATCGGCCGCGGCCAGGCCGTGCAGGTCGAGTTCGTGTCCGCGAATCCGACCGGACCCCTGCATGTCGGGCATGGGCGCGGCGCGGCCTATGGCGCCACCGTCGCCGACCTGCTGGCCTTTTGCGGCTTCAACGTGACCCGCGAATACTACGTGAACGATGCCGGGCGGCAGATGAACATCCTCGCCGCCAGCGTCTGGCTGCGCTACCTGGAGAAGCGCGGCGTCGCCCTGCCCTTCCCCGCCAACGGCTATCGCGGCGAGTACGTCCACGCCATCGCCGACGATCTCTCGGTGCTGCTGGGCGATGCCGGCGCGCACCCGGCGGAGCAGGTGCTGCAGGGCCTCCCGCCCGACGAACCCGAGGGTGGCGACAAGGAGGCCTATATCGACGCCCTGGTGAACCGCGCCGTCGATCTCCTCGGACCGAGCCTGTACCGGCAGTTCTTCGACCATGGCCTGAACGCGATCCTGGATGACATCCGCGACGATCTGGGGGCCTTCGGCGTGCAGTACCAGAGCTGGTTCTCCGAGCGCAGCCTGGCGGACTCCGGGGCGATCGACGCGGCCGTGGCCCTGCTGCAGGAACGTGGCGCGCTGTACGAAAAGGACGGCGCCCTGTGGTTTCGCTCCACCGACCACGGCGACGACAAGGACCGCGTCGTGCGCCGCGAGAACGGCGAGTACACCTACTTCGCATCCGATATCGCCTACCACCGGGAGAAGTTCGAACGAGGCTTCGACCGGATGATCAACGTCTGGGGCGCCGATCACCACGGCTACGTCGCGCGGGTGCGCGCGGCGCTGAACGCCCTCGGCCTCGACGCCAGCCGCCTCGACGTGCTGCTGGTGCAGTTCGCGATCCTGTACCGTGGCAGCGAGCGGGTGCAGATGTCCACCCGCTCCGGCAGCTTCGTGACCCTGCGTGAACTGCGCGAAGACGTCGGCGCCGACGCCGCGCGCTTCTTCTACGTGCAGCGACGCTGCGACCAGCACCTCGATTTCGACCTGGAATTGGCCAAGAGCCAGTCCAACGACAACCCCATGTACTACATCCAGTATGCCCACGCCCGCATCTGCAGCGTGCAGCGCGGAGCGACCGAGCGCGGCCTGGTCACGGCCGCCGCCGACGGCCCGGAGATCGCCCGCCTGACCCTGGAGCCCGAGACCGAACTACTCGCCCAACTGGACCGTTTCCCGGAACTCGTCGCCGCGGCCGCGCTGGCCTACGAGCCACACCAACTGGCCCAGTACCTGCGCGACCTCGCGGCCGGTTTCCATGCCTACTACAACGCGGTGCCCTTCATGAACGCGGAGGAGACGGAGCTGGTCTCCGCCCGCCTGGCTCTGATCGGCGGCATCCGGCAGGTGCTGGCGAACGGACTGGGGCTCCTCGGTGTCAGTGCACCCGAGAGCATG
>SKJG01000005.1 GCA_007116035.1 Thioalkalivibrio sp. | reverse complement strand
GTGGCGTGCATGCCGCTCTGACGCATGGCGCCAGCGGAGGGTATGCCAAGGGGCCAGAAGAGGAAGCGCTCCGCCCGCTGGGACTGGCGGATGATGCCGTCGGCGCCGAAGAGGCTGCGCGCAGCACCATCAGGGGTTGGCAACGCGAGTTGCTGCGCGTAGGGACGAAGGGTGTAGGGGATAGCCTCGGTTCCGGATTCCGGCGCATCCACGTCGATGATGTAATGGCTTCCGGATGCCATGCGGAGTCGGAGCCCGCGACGGGTATCGACCCTTTCGTCGAGCCTGAAGAACAGCGGTTTCTCCCCCGAAATCCGGCTGACATCGATCGTTGTGCCCTGCGGCAGGAATAGCTTGTGGTAACACCCGCAGCGGTGAATGCTGTCGTACAGGACGGGCCGCTGCGCCTCGTCCAGCGTCACCCGCCACAGGAGACCGGCCAGTTCGCCGGCGTAGATATCCACACGGCCTGCAGCCGGGCGCGAGGGGAACCAGAAGGCGTAGTTCAGTTGTGGGAGCGTACGGCCGTCGATACGCGTGAAGGTCGCATAGGTCCACACCGTCGGTCGCTCGGTATCGATCTCGATCCGGCCGTCGGAATCGAAAAACGGGCTGCCGATGCGATCGGCGTCTGAGGCGACTTCGGAGACCAGTTCGGGTTGATGGCGCAGAAACAGCGCGTGCCACTGTTCCGGGGAGAGCCGGGGGACGCCCAACGCATCGAGGCGTATCTCCGCGTCCTGCTGCCAAGTCCCGCCCGCCTGGCCGCGATACCGCGCCTCGCGATCGAACGGGGCCGATGCTCCACTTTCGTAGCGATCCGTCATGTCTCTTCGGTATCCGGCGATGAAGGGTCGGGCTACCAGGCTGGTGACCGGATAGAGGCCGAGCACTCGCTGTGACCTGCGGTACCCGTCCGGCACGGCATAGGCTTGCCGGGGCAGAGCGGGAGGTGCCGGCAGCGCAACGAAACAGTCGTCGAGCCGGTTGCCGAGCGTCTCGAAGCCATGCCGGGCGCGAAGCGCATCGCGGCTTTGCGCCGACAGCCGGTCGAATTCCAGCAGGTACGCATCCCGGGCCAATGCAAAACCCGCGTCGAACCAGGCCTGTCGCTCGGCGTCGTCGAGTTGGTCGTAGTCGAATCCCGCCAGGAAACGGTTGGTCCGAACCCAGGGGAGACCGTCGATGCGCCCCAGCGTCGGATCGAAGTGCGTCTCCCGGGCAATGGCCCGATTCAGGTCTTCTGTGAAACTCACGCAGGAAGGATCCGCAGCGTCGGCCCAACGGCTGTCCCGGGACGGAGTTACGGTGCAGCCGCCGGCGGCAAGCAGCGCGGTGGCGATGGCCGCTGTCAGCCAAACACGCCCGCCCCTGCTACCGCTGCGCTGACCCCCCACCGGGCCCGGCTCCGCGCGCATCAGCCTGAAACGCTCTGAGGGCTTGGTGAAAAGGCCGACCAGATCGTCGCCGCGGACGAGGGGCACCCGATGCATGGTCCCGGGGGGCGCAGGTCGGAGCGCGGGGGCCTCTTTATCGAGGCAGGGCCCGTGCGTCCGGCCAGCGGGGAGGCCCGGTTCTCGAGCGAAGTGCAGGAGAAGGCATGCGACCGTTTGGGCGTGTCAATCGTCATCGTGTCTCCCGCGCGGTGTGGCCTTCGGCCGCCGATACCAGAACCCGCAGAGTCTCCTGGATCGCAGTGCGAAGGGAAAAACGGTCAGCAGGGCGAGCAGGCCCAGGTGCTGCCAGAGAGAATACCAATCCGCCTTGCGCCCGGACGTCAGCACTGCGGGCTCGGGCAGAACGACAAAGCGCTGCCCATGTCGCCGCCCCCAGCGCTGCATGTGTATCGAGAAGGCCACCTCCTCGCCGGCGTAGACCTGCTCGCTGAAGCCTCCAACCGCCTCGAAGGCCTCGCGGGTCGCGAAGACGAAGCATCCGGCCGCCAGGTGGAACCGGCGGGCGAGGGTGTTCCATAGCGCGGTGCCGGACCGGTATAGCCTGTGATCGAGGTCCTCGAAGGCGACCTGCGCCCCGCCGCCGCACACCGTCCCCGAATGCAGGGCGGAGCAGGCTGCACGCAGCAACTCACCGCTGGGCCAGGTATCGGCATCGACGAAGATCAGCACTCTCCCGAGCGCCGCGCGCGCTCCGGTGTTCCGCGCCCGCGCGATCTGCCGTTCCACTTCCGACACGACGCGGGCCCCGTGTTCGCGGGCGATGGTGGCGGTGTTGTCCGTGGAGGCATTGTCGACCACGACGATTTCGGCGGCCAGTCCCAGCTCGCCCAGCGCACGTTGCAGCGCCGGCAGGGTCCGCGGCAATTCGTCGGCCTCGTTCCAGGCCGGGACGATCACCGAAATCTCAGGTTCCGCGAGCACTGCTGGCGGAGGCTGGAGCCCTTCGTCGTTATCGTTGGTGGGTCTGGTCACGGTATCCGTTGGGCACCGGCGCCAGGGGCAATGTTCCCGTGCCCAGGCGGCGATCCGCCGTCCCGCGAGGGAACAGGGTCAGCCGCTGCCGGGCACCACCAGCGTCAGGCGCCGCGCCTGCTGGCAGACGGCCTCCGCGGTGCTGCCCAGCAGCCGCTCGGCCAACGCGTTGTGGCCGCGCCGCCCGAGAATCACCAGATCCACGTCGCGCTCCTGCGCGACCCGCGCGATCTCTGCCGAGGGCCGGCCCTGGCCCAGGAGTTCCGCGTCGAAGTCATGCTTCCCGGCACGTTCGGCCAACGCCGACACATGGTCTTCGATCGCCTGGCGTTCCTCGGCATACTCGCGCTGGTCCACCCAGCCGCCGACCGACACCACCACCGCGCTGTCACAGTGCCCAAGCAGTTCCAGGAAGGCTGCCTCGGCGGCGCCCGCGGCCGGCGAACCGTCGGTCGCCAGCAGCAGCCGCGAGACCGGCTCCGCCGGCAACTCCACCGAGGGGTCGGTCGGTGCCATCAGCACCGGACGGTCGGCCCCGCGCATGAGTTCCTGCACCGTGCTTCCCAGCAGCAGATCATCCAGGGTGCGGTGCCCATGGGCCCCAGCCAGAATCACGCCGGCGCCCCGCTCTTGCGCCACGCGCACGAGTTCTTCGACCACCGGCCCGGTTCCGACCACCGTGTCCAACTCGAACCCTTTCCCTTGCAGTGTCGCCGCGGCCTCCTCGAGCCGCTTCGCGGCCCCCCCGACCTTTTCTGCTTCCTCTTCGTCCCGCGCGCCCCCGCGCACATGGACCAGCGTCAGCCGGTTGCACCCCAGGGACCGCAGCCGTTCCGGCTGCGCATGCAGCCGCTGCCACGCCGGAGAGAAATCCACTGCCACCAGGATATGTTCGAACATGCCTTCCTCCAGAGCCACTCGGCAGGGCCGGCGTCGCCGGCCCCGGGCATTCGCGACGCAGCCGCGGACGCCGTGCATTCCCCCTTTCTTATAGCTTCAAAAATCGCCCGACGCGCCTTGCCGAGTCGTCCCCGGCGTGTCGCGTCCGGTATACCGTGCGCACCAAGCGGCTCTCGGTGTTCGCAAGATGACTGCAGCGGGCAAGGAATCGGTCACCCGCCAAACCTGCCCGTGAAACCGCATAGTTCCAGGACGGTTTCTTGGCACTGGCCACCAATACAGTCGTCCCGGCGTAGCCTATACTGGACGGCAGCACGGACACCGTTACGGACGACAACGTGCTATGTTCGTCACCGATCCAAACACGGGTCCCACGCCAACCCTGACACATGATGAAGCCGGATGAACTTGCACAGGACCTCGCCAATTTGTGGTTTTCCGCCATTGCGGTAGCCAGTTGGGAAGGTCGCCTCAAGGTTCTGAAGCAAATCGACGCACAGTTGCTTGATGACCTCGAGACGCGCTCCGATCATGAAGCAGTCCTGCCGCGGTTTGTGGCCGCGGTGATCGAGCGGCTGGGTTTCCCGCCGGTTGAGAATCGTTTCCAGGCCGAGATCTACGCGAGATCGGCGCGTGAGGATCACCGCGATGCGGCCAACGTGTGGTTGCAGGGCGTGGCCACCGACACTCCGCCGCATACGGCCCCGGGCGGCCCAGATCGCCGTCGCTTTGCCCGCCGGGATGTTGATGTCATCAGTGAGATCTGGGTGCACGAGCGTCGTTCGCCATGCCAGTTGCTGAATCTCTCTCTTGGCGGAGTGCGGGTGACGTTGTGGGAGCCGGCACCCGATCCGGGGACACCCGTGCGGCTGGCCCTTCCGGATGAGGGATTGCGCGAAGCAACCGTGGTGTTCCGGGATGGCGCGGTGATGGGTGTCCGCTTTTCCGAGCAGCCGGCCACCGCCTAACCAGGTTTTTCATTTTGAGGCTGGGATAGTCCGCCGAGGTCCAGCGCGACCGAAGGGAGTGGTGGGCCCGGCAGGACTCGAACCTGCAACCAAAAGATTATGAGTCTTCTGCTCTAACCATTGAGCTACAGGCCCGCATGACCGAGCAACCCCGGATTGGATCCGGGGTTGTGTTCGAGCTTACTCGAGATCCATGTAAGTCCGCAGCAGTTCCGCGCGGGTCGGGTGGCGCAGCTTGCGCAGGGCCTTGGCCTCGATCTGGCGGATGCGCTCACGGGTCACGTCGAACTGCTTGCCGACTTCCTCGAGGGTGTGGTCGGTGTTCATGTCGATGCCGAAGCGCATGCGCAGCACCTTGGCCTCGCGCGGCGTCAGCGTGGACAGGATCTCGCGGGTGGCTTCCGACAGGCTCTCGCGCGCGGCGGAATCGACCGGGGTCATCACCTTCTCGTCCTCGATGAAGTCGCCGAGGTGGGAGTCCTCGTCGTCGCCGATCGGGGTTTCCATGGAGATCGGCTCTTTGGAGATCTTCATCACCTTGCGGATCTTGTCCTCCGGCATCTCCATGCGCTCGGCCAGTTCCTCCGGCGTCGCTTCACGACCCATCTCCTGCAGCATCTGGCGCGAAACCCGGTTCAGTTTGTTGATGGTCTCGATCATGTGCACCGGGATGCGGATGGTCCGCGCCTGGTCGGCGATCGAGCGGGTGATGGCCTGGCGGATCCACCAGGTCGCGTAGGTCGAGAACTTGTAGCCGCGCCGGTATTCGAACTTGTCCACCGCCTTCATCAGGCCGATGTTGCCCTCCTGGATCAGGTCCAGGAACTGCAGCCCGCGGTTGGTGTACTTCTTCGCGATGGAGATCACCAGGCGCAGGTTGGCCTCGACCATCTCCTTCTTCGCGCGCCGCGCCTTGGCCTCGCCGATCGACATGCGGCGGTTGATGTCCTTGATCTCGGCAATGCTCAGGTTGGCCTGCCGTTCGATCTCGCGGAGCTTCTTCTGTAGCCGCACCACGTCGTCGGCGACCACCGCCAACTGGTCTGTGTACTTGCCCCTCGCCTTCTGCGCCTCGGCGATCCAGTCGAGGTTGGTCTCGTTTTTCGGAAACGAGTCGATGAAGATCTTGCGGGGCATGTGCGACTGCACCACCACCAGGTTCATGATCGTGCGTTCGTGGCGGCGGATCTGGTCGATGGTCCTGTGCAGGTTGGAGGTCAGTTCGTCGACCACCCGCGGAACCAGCTTGAATTCCATGAAGTAGCGCGCCGTCTCCTCGCGGGCCACGGCGTACGACTCCCTGTCGCCCCGGTCGCAGGCTTCCTGGGCGGTCCGGTGCAATTCGGCGAGCCGCCCGAACCGTACCCGTGCCTCTTCGGGATCGGGGCCGGTGTCTTCGACTTCTTCGTCGTCGTCCGAATCATCGTCGCTGCTATCCCCGCTGTCGTCGCTGGCATCGGCTGCAGTCGGGGCGGCAGGGGCGGGGGTTTCGACCATGTCGGCCGGGTCGGCAAGGCCGCGCGCGACCGCCTCGCCGTCGGCGACATCGGGGTTGATGAAGGAGACGATCAGATCGGTCAGGCGGTTGTTGTTCGCGACCAGACGTTCGTACTGCTCGAGCAGCTGACTGATTGCCGAGGGATGGTGCGCGAGCGCGAACAGAACCTGCATCAGGCCCTCTTCAATGCGCTTTGCAATCCGGATCTCACCCTCGCGGGTCAGCAGCTCGACGGTACCCATCTCGCGCATGTACATGCGTACCGGGTCCGTCGTGCGTCCGAAGTCGCTGTCGACAGCGGCCAGCGCGGCCACGGCATCCTCGGCATCGTCATCGCTGGAGACACTGCCGTCGGAAAGGAGTAGCGTATCGGCATCGGGGGCCTGTTCGTGCACCGCGATGCCCATGTCGTTGATCATCGCAATGATGTCTTCGATCTGCTCGGAGTCGATGATCGAGTCCGGCAGGTGGTCGTTCACCTCGGTATACGTGAGGTAGCCCTGCTCCTTGCCCTTGGCAATAAGCTCCTTGAGCTGAGACTGCTGCTCTTCCCGATTCATCGCGTATAAGCTCCGAGGTGATTCGTCTGAAACCAAGCCAGACAGTATAGCAGAGAATGCTGATTTTGCAGTTGCGTCACGTTGTGGTATGAAGGCCTTTGGGGATCTGTCCCCTCTCCGAAGGTTACAACCCCTGGCGGCAAACCATTTCCGGTTCGTGGTTCCGTCGATTTTTCGCTCACGTTCGTCGACCTTCCACGGATGTGGGGGTGGTGAGGCAGGTTTTCAAGCGCTTCGACGCTGATGGGACGCGTCGGCGACACGCTTATTCCCCTCTCTTCCCCATGCCCTCGCCCTGCGCGAGCAGTGCCTGCAGGCGCCGCAACTCCTCGAGTTCTTCCTGCCCCAATGGACGGTCGGTCTGGGACGACAGGCTGCGCATGCGTTCCCTGCAATGCTCGCGGAACAGGCGGTCGGCGCTGTCCAGCGCAACGCGCCGGGAGAGTTCGGGTGCCTCACCGCCCAGTGGCAGGCTGGCCAGTTGCATCAGGCGAGGGAAGAAGCGGGCGTCCCGGAACTGTTCGAGGAGGCGGGCCGTGGAAATGCCGGGGCTGGCGTCGATACTGTCGAGGATGGAGCCGAGAATCTCCGGAGCACGGCCGCCCGCGGCGACCAGGCGCAGGATGCTTGGGTCTCGCCAGTCCGCCTGTGGCAACTGCAGCACGCGCGCGAGCAGCGCGGACCACAGCTGGTTTCGCGCCCTGGGCCCGGCGCCACCGGAGGCAGCGTCGGCCCCCTGGGGCGGGGCGGCAGCGGTGCGTAGACCGGCTTCCGGCTGCTCGAGCATCGCCTCGATCCGTGTGCGGGGGGTCTGGGTGCGTTCTGCCACCAGGTCGCAGAGTTGGCCACGGAACAACGGATCGGTCACGGTGTTGACCAGGGCCACGGCCGCATGCGCGCACTGGCTGCGGCCCTCGGCGGTATCCAGGGGGTAGCGCGCTGCGAGCAGCCGTATGAATGTTTCCGACAGGACCGCGCTCGCATTCAGACGCCGCTGCCAGCCCTCCAACCCCTCGCGGCGGACGAGGCTGTCCGGGTCGTCGCCCTCCGGTAGGAAGAGCACCCGGATCTCGCGCATGCCCTGGACCACGGGAAGCGCCTGCTCCATGGCCCGCCAGGCGGCCCGCCGCCCGGCCTCGTCGCCGTCGAAGCATAGGACCAGCCGGGGCACTTGGCGGAACAGCAGGTCCAGGTGGCCGCGGGTGAGGGCGGTGCCCATGCAGGCGACCGAGCGCCGGAAGCCCGCCTGCGCCAGTCCGACGACATCCATGTAGCCCTCGGTGACCACGAGTTCGCTGAGCCGGGTCTCGGCGCGCCTTGCCTCGAACAGCCCGTAGATGGTCTGGCTCTTGTGAAAGACTGCGGATTCAGGGCTGTTCAGGTACTTGGGCTCGCCGGGTTCGATCAGGCGTCCGCCGAAGCCGGTCACGCGGCCGCGGCGGTCGCGGATTGGAAACAGGATGCGTGCGCGGAAGCGGTCGCGCAGGCTGCCGTCGTCCCG
>SKJG01000109.1 GCA_007116035.1 Thioalkalivibrio sp. | reverse complement strand
GTGAAGAGCGCGCACATGCTACGCACCCGGAAACTGGGCAACGAGGCCGCCGCCGATGTGCACATCCAGGTGGCGCCGCGAATCTCGGTCTCGGAAGGCCACCAGATTGCCGACGAGGTCTATCGCGCGGTGATGTCCAGCATGTCCACGCTGCGCGACGTGACGGTGCACGTCGACCCGGAGAACGACGAGGAGCAGCTACGTACGGTGGGGCTGCCGCTGCGGCCCGACGTCACCGAGCACATCCGTGCCGCCTGGGCGGATCAGCGGGAGCTGGCAGCGATCGAGCAGGTGGGCCTGCACTACCTGGGCGGGCGGATCCACATCACGGTGACCCTGCGCCTGGACGACGAGCCTGACGGTGCCTATCTCAACCAGCGTGCCGTCGAACTCTCCGAACGGGTCCGGGAGTGCCCAGGTCTGGAAGATCAACTCGGTGAGGTCTTGATTCTGTATCGTGGCCGCACCAGAAATGTGCAACGCGGATTCGATCACGCACGTTGATGGTGCGTTTTCCGTTCTATTTTGGTGCGCTCGATGGGTTGTGATGTCATCATAAGGCCGGAAAATGCAGACCTTGATGCTGGCACAAACCCTGCTTACGAGGTCTTGTAATCATGCGCGATGTCCGGAGGATCAGCCGCCGGGTCGGGCATGCGTCGCACACTCTCAAGCCAACACGAAAGGAGAAACTCCATGTCCGCAGCCGACGTGCTGAACACCATCAAGGAAAAGGAAGTCAAGTTCATCGACTTCCGTTTCACCGATAGCAAGGGGAAGGAACAGCACGTCACCGTGCCCGCCCACGAGATCGAGGAGGGTACCTTCGAAGACGGCAAGATGTTCGACGGTTCCTCGATTGCCGGCTGGAAGGGCATCAACGAGTCGGACATGATCCTGATGCCGGATGTCGATTCGGCGGTGCTGGATCCGTTCTTCGAGGATCTGACCATGAACCTCCGCTGCGACGTGGTCGAGCCTGCCACCATGCAGGGTTATGATCGCTGCCCACGTTCTCTCGGCAAGCGTGCCGAGGCCTATCTGGCCTCCACCGGTATCGCCGACTCGGCGCTGTTCGGGCCCGAGAACGAGTTCTTCGTCTTCGACGACGTCAAGTGGGGCACGTCCCTGTCCGGTTCCTACTGCAAGGTCGATTCCAGCGAGGCCTCGTGGAACTCCGAGCGGGTCTACGAGGACGGCAACATCGGTCATCGTCCGACCGTGAAGGGCGGCTATTTCCCGGTCCCGCCGGTGGACAGCCTGCACGACATCCGTTCGACCATGTGCGAAGTCATGACCGAGATGGGCCTGCACACCGAGGTGCACCACCACGAGGTGGCGACCGCCGGCCAGTGCGAGATCGGTGTCGGCGCGGCCACGCTCACGCGCAAGGCCGACGAGGTGCAGATCCTCAAGTACGTGATCCAGAACGTGGCCCACGTGCACGGCAAGACCGCGACCTTCATGCCCAAGCCCATCGTCGGTGACAACGGCTCCGGCATGCACGTGCACATGTCGCTGTCCAAGGGCGGCAGCAACCTGTTCAGCGGCGACCTGTACGGCGGTCTCTCCGAGACGGCGCTCTATTATATCGGCGGCATCATCAAGCACGCCCGCGCCCTGAATGCCTTCACCAACGCATCGACGAACAGCTACAAGCGTCTGGTCCCCGGTTTCGAGGCCCCGGTAATGCTGGCCTACTCGGCGCGCAACCGCTCCGCGTCGATTCGCATCCCGTTCGTGATGAGCCCGAAGGGGCGGCGCATCGAGGTCCGCTTCCCGGATTCCACCGCCAACCCCTACCTGGCGTTCGCGGCGATGCTGATGGCCGGCATCGACGGCATCCAGAACAAGATCCACCCCGGGGATGCGATGGACAAGAACCTCTACGATCTGCCGCCCGAAGAGGAGAAGAACATCCCGCAGGTCTGCCACGCGCTGGATCAGGCGCTGGCCGAGCTGGACAAGGATCGTGCGTTCCTGACCGCCGGCGGGGTATTCACCGACGACATGATCGATGCCTACATCAGCCTGAAGATGGAGGAGGTCACCCGGATCCGCATGACCACCCATCCGGCCGAGTTCGACATGTACTACAGCCTGTAACCGAGTCAACGCGGTGTAGGCCGCGTCGACCAGGGCCGCGCCACGGTGCCTTCGTGGCGCGGCCCTTTTCTTTTTCGGCTCCCGTCCCACGGCTGCACTCTATTCGCTGCGGCGGGCTGCAGGGAGGTCGCTGGGTGAGCAAAAAAAAGGCCGCCCGAGGGGCGGCCGGATCAACCCAGGGGGTTACCCTGGGTTGCGGGCATTGCCCTTAGATCGCCTTCACCGCACCGGCGGCCAGGCCCTTCGGGGTCTGCTGAATTTCGAAAGAGACCTTCTGACCTTCTGCCAGGGTCTTGAAACCGCTTCCATCGATTGCGGAGAAATGCACGAAGACATCCTTGCCGCCATCATCGGGGGTGATGAAACCGAAACCCTTGCTCTCGTTGAACCACTTCACGACACCAGTATTCACAACTATAAACCTCGTAACCTAGAGAGAAACAAAAAGTGAGCGACTCGGTGGCAAACAGTCAACGGGAGTACCTGCGGATACAGAAACGACCGGCAACATGTCGCTGAGCGAACCCTCACGCGCACGACTATACGCCTCGCTTCGGAAGAACGCCAACAAATATTTTGTTGTCCCTTTTGCGGGGGATCGCGCACGGAATGAGGTTACCGGGCAGGGCGCGCAGGCCAGGCTATCGAACGTCCTGCCCGGACTTCCCGCATGGTCCGCGCTTGCCGACACGGACGGGCCTGTTACTGAGGGGAAAACGCTGGCCGGTTCTGCCGCCTTTTCTGGCCACTGCGGCACGGTCGCTTCCCGCCGGCGGTATCATGGAACCCCATGCCCTCTGCGCCTTTGCAAAGCTCCTGTCCGCGCCGCCTGATTGCATTGAGCGCCTCCGGTGTTGCTGTGGCGCGCGCGACGGACTGGATCCGGGGGCTGGCCGGCAAGGGCAGCGTCGCGTGGTTCGGTGCCCGGGTACCACCGGGGATGGATGGGGTGCAGCCGGCGCAGGCGGCACACTGGCTGGGCCGCGAACTCGATGCCCTCGTGTTCGAGACGGGCCGCGACCTGCCCGCCGACGCCCTGGCGTTGGCGGCCGGGCTGTTGCGCGGCGGGGGTGTGCTCCTGCTCCTGGTTGGCGCACCTGCCCCGACGCCCTTTGCGCGTCGTCTGCAACGCTTCCTGCATGAGGACATCGTCGAGTGGCCGGATACGGACGTCGCGCTGCCGGCGCCCCGGCCGATCCGCCGCGGCAGGCGGCTGCGCCTGAACACGGGCCAGGCTCGCATCTTCCGCGAGGTGGTGGGACTGCCAGTCCGTGACGCAGGATCGAGCGTGGTGATCACGGCTGCCCGGGGCAGGGGTAAGTCGACCCTGCTGGGTGCCCTGGTCGATCACTGGCAGACCCACAGCGACCTCGCGCTGCGGGTGACCGCGCCGAACCCCGCCGCGATTCAGCCATTGCTGGCCGGGTTGGCTTCGCCTCCGGGTCCGCAGCGCGGCCCCGGCCGAGGCATGTCCGATGTCTACGTGGCCCCGGCGCAGCTGCTGGAGGAGCGCGTCCAGCCGGACCTTCTGGTCGTGGACGAGGCGGCGGCGCTACCGGTGCACCGCTTGCTGGCGCTGGCTGAATTGGCCCCGAGAACGGTCTTTGCGACGACCACGGCGGGATTCGAGGGCAGTGGTCGGGGGTTTCGCCTGCGTTTCCTCGAGGCCCTGCGTCAGCGTGGGCACCGGCTGCACGAGTTCCGTCTGGAGCGACCGGTCCGCTGGCCCGCGAACGATCCTCTCGAGGACTGGATTACCCGGCTGTTCCTGCTGGACGCGGAGGCGGAGGCCGCAGTATCGGGAAGGCAACCCGCAGGGCGCATGCGCTGGTTCCCTGGGGATCGGCTGGAACGGGATGAACGGCGCCTTGCCGCGGTCGTGGGGCTGCTCTCGGACGCTCATTACCGCACCCGGCCGTCTGACCTGCAGCGCTGGCTCGATGGCACGGGCTGGCATGTCGGCCTGTTCGAACCGGTCGGAGGCGGTCCACTGCTGGGGGTCGTCCTGGCACGGCCGGAGCCCGGGCTCGATCCCATGCTGGCGCGCGCGGTCTGGCGCGGCGAGCGGCGGCCGCCCGGGCGCTTTCTACCCTGCGTGCTGGCCGGGCATGGTGCGCTGGACGCGGCCCGCCGGACGGCGTTGCGGGTGGCGCGGATCGCGGTGCATCCGCAATGGCAGCGGCGTGGAGTCGGCACCCGCATGTTGCGCGCGGTGCAGCATTTTGCTCGCCGAAAGGGGTTTGCGATGCTCGGTGCAAGCTTTGGCGCGCGGCCCGATCTGCTGCATTTCTGGAACGCTGCAGGGTTTCGTACCCTGCGGATCGGCTTCCGGCGTGAGACCACCAGCGGGCTGCACGCGGCGGTGGTGCTCCGCGGCGTGGATGCTCGGGCGCGGGTCGAACTGGACCTGCTGCGCGGCCAGGTTGCGGTCGATTGGCCGATCTGGCGCAGGGGCCCGTTGCGCGAGCTCGAGCCGGACTCAGCGACCGTGGTGCAGCAGGATTTGCCGTCGCCGCGATGGCAAGGGGCGCTGGCCGACGCCGAGTCCATCCTGGGCTTCGCCGACGCCGGGCGATCCTTCGAACTGGCGCTGCCGTCGCTGAGTCGTTGGCTGGAGGCCGATCCCGGTGTGCTCGAACGGTTATCTGCGCGTGATGCGCGTCTGCTTGCGGCAGCGGCACGCGATCTGCACGATTGGCCCGAGCTCTCGGCCCTGGCGGGCGAATCGGGACGTGCCGGGGTGATCCGCGCGCTTCGGCGCGCGGTTCGCGCGGGCCGTCAGTCCGGGGTTTCCAGAGCCTCCCAGCGCGCGTAGGCGGCGGCGAGTTCCTGTTCCAGGGTCTCGAGTTCCTGCCGCAGTTCCTGGGCGCCCGTGCCGCCCCCCCGGAACGACGCGGGGTCCGAGAGCCGGGTTGCAAGGTCCTCTCGCTGTTTCTCCAGCCGCTCGATCCGCGCCGGGAGCTGTTCCAGTTCGCGCGCGTCCTTGTACGACAGCTTGCGCGTCACGGGGCCGGCGCGGGTCGCCGGCCGGGGTTCGGTCGCGGCCGGGCGCGGTGCCGGGTCGGATCTTTCGGGGGCCTGGATCCGCGTCACCAGCAGCGGCGCCGTTACGCGCTCGGGCAGGTCGGACCAGCCGCCGACGAATTCCTCCGCGCCGCCGCTGCCGTCCAGTACCAGGGTGCTCGTGACCACGTTGTCCAGGAAGGCGCGGTCGTGGCTGACGACGATCACCGTGCCGGTGTACTCGATCAGCAGAGTCTCCAGCAGTTCCAGCGTTTCCACGTCCAGGTCGTTGGTCGGTTCGTCCAGGATCAGCAGGTTCGCCGGGCGTAGGAACAGCCGGGCCAGCAGCAGCCGGTTGCGTTCGCCGCCGGAGAGCGCGGAGACCGGCTGGCGCGACCGAGCGGGCGGGAACAGGAAGTCCTCCAGGTAGCTCAGGATGTGGCGGGTGTTGCCGTTGACCGTGACCCGGTCGCGACCCTCGCCGACGGCATCCTGCACCGAGGCGCCTTCATCCAGTTGCGCACGGGTCTGGTCGAAGTAGGCGATCTCGAGCTGGGTGCCCAGGGTCACGGTCCCGGAGAGCGGCGCAAGCTGCCCGATCAGGCCACGCAGCAGGGTGGTCTTGCCGGCGCCGTTGGGTCCGACGATGCCGAGTCGGTCGCCCCGCTGCAGCAGCAGATCGAGTTCGCGCACGACCATCTTTCCGGGATAGCCGAAGCTGGCCTTTTCCGCCTCGATCACGCGCTTTCCGGACCGCTGTTCCGGGCTCAGCGCCAGGCGCACCTGCCCCTGCCGTTCCCGGCGCTCCGCGCGCTGGCGCCGCAGTTGTTCCAGTGCCCGGACCCGGCCCTCGTTGCGGGTGCGCCGCGCCTTGATGCCCTGGCGGACCCAGGTCTCCTCCTGGGCCAGCTTCTTGTCGAACTCGGCGCGCTGCCGGATCTCGGTCTCCAGGCGCTCGGCCTGGCGCTGCCGGAAGGCCTCGAGGCTGGGCGGGTGCTCGTACAGGTGGCCGCGGTCGAGTTCCAGGATGCGCGTGGCGAGGCGCGCCATGAAACTGCGGTCGTGGGTGATGAAGACGACCGTCATCGCGGTGCCGGCCAGCATCCCCTCCAGCCAGGCGATGGCGGCGATGTCGAGGTGGTTGGTCGGCTCGTCGAGCAGCAGCAGATCGGGTGCCCGCACCAGTTCCCGCGCCAGCCAGACCCGGCGCCGCAACCCGCCCGAGAGCTCGGCAAAGGGCTGGTCCGCCGGCAGTTCGAGGCGCGAAAGCGTGGTCTCCACGCGGTTCTGCAGCGACCAACCGTCGACCGCGTCCAGTTCGACCTGTACCTGGCCCATCGCCTCCAGGGCCTTCAGGTCACCCTGAGCGGCTTCCAGGCTCAGGTGATGGAACCGTTCCAGCAGCAGGCCATTGCGCCCCAGTCCCTCGGCCACCACGTCGAAGATGCTGCCGTGAACGTCCTCGGGCAGCTCCTGGGTCAGGTAGGCGGTGACCAGCCCGTCCCTGCGCGTGACCTCCCCGGAGTCGGGCTGGATCTGACCGGCCAGGATCTTCAGCAGCGTGGACTTGCCCTCGCCGTTGCGTCCCGCCACGCAGACGCGTTCGCCCGGCTCCAGGCTCAGGTCGACGCCATCGAGCAGTGACGCCATGCCATAGGCCAGGCGGATACCTTTCAGAGTCAGTAGAGCCAACGGGTCATACCTCGGGCATGCGCCAGGCGCTGATGGCGCCGGCGAGGCTGAACAATGCGAGCAGCAGGATTGCGAACTCGGTTCCGGCCAGTTGCGCCACCAGACCGAACAGGCCTCCGATCAGCAGCAGAACGCCGATTACAGTATTGCTGACCGCGGTGAATGCGGCACGGGTTTCCTGGGTGGCCATGTCGACCAGGTAGGTCTTTCGGCCCAGGCGCACACCGGCGTGGCTGATCCCGAGGATGAAGAACAGCGTGGCATAGAACCAGCCGTCCAGAGCGTAGGCCAGCCCGGCCCAACTGACCAGTGCCAGGCCGATCCCCAGACATCCGGCGATCAGTCCGGAGACGATCAGAACCCAGCGCGACGAGCGATCCGACGCCCGGCCCCAGATCGGAGCACTGAGCGCGGAGGCGAGGCCCGTGGCGACGATCAGCAGGCCCAGCGTGACGAAGCTGCCCGACGTCGCATCCTCCGCCAGCAGGACATAAAAGGGAAGCGCCAGGGCGGTGCTCATCAGCAGCGCGCGGGTGAGGACGAAGTGGCCGAAATCTCGGTCCTGCCAGAGCAGGCTCAGTGAACGCAGCGCCTCGGACACCGCGTTGCCGCCACCCTCGGTGGCCCCCGGCTGCTCGCGAAGACCGGCAAAGGTGAGTGCGGAAAGCCACCAGACCCCGGCCGCCGCCGCAAGCAGCGCCACGAAGACACCGATACCGGCATCCTCCAGGTGGGCCAGGCTCAGGTAGAGACCCAGGCCCAGCGTTGCGAAGCCAGCCGCGGAGGCGGCGTAGCCCATCACTGTGCCGCGGCGGGTCTTGGCGATGGTCTTGCCGAGCACATCCTTGGAGGCCACCGAGTTCACACCCCGCGACAATGCGAACAGCGTCAGCAGAACGAGTATGGCCCATCCTGCCGCCGCGCCTTCCAGGGTCAATGCGACCACGGCCATCAGGGCCACGGCGATCCCCTGGCCGACGCTACCCGCGACCCAGAACCACTTGCGCACCGGCTGCCTGCGGATGGCCGCGGCCACGAAGAGCTGCGGCATCAGCGAGCCCGACTCACG
>SKJG01000003.1 GCA_007116035.1 Thioalkalivibrio sp. | reverse complement strand
CGCCGCGTAGCGCCCGTTCCGTTCCCGTGGTTCGGTGCAGAACCGGGCCAAGGCGCCCTAGCGGGGCGGTTCTGGGGCCAAAAACGGGCGAATAAGGCCAAGAATCGCGCCGTTTTTTGAAGCCGTGTTTCTATTTTTCAATGGGTTAGGATGGTCCGACCCGTGGGGCTTTCAAACGGGAGATGCCCTGCGAATTCTGTGCCTGGGCCGGCGTTTTCAGGCCTGAAATCGCGTTTCAAACTCCTTACGAGGGCTGTTTTAGGCGGGGTTTACGCTTAAAAACAGAGGTTTGACTTGGTCCAACCCCAAGGGGATCGCTTCAATACACCGTGTCGTGGTCCCCAACGTTCACCGGAATGATCTCGCGGTCCTGAATCAGCAACTCAAGCGTGATGCGCTGGGAGAGGTTGATGGAGATCGAATGCAATCCGGAGAGCCTTCCCTTCAGCGCATGCAGGCGAAGCGAGGGATGGTGGGGGTTGGCCTCCAACAGCTGCAGGGTTTTCAGGTACTGGTTGCGAAGCTCCGGGTGGCGGCGCAACCAGCGTGCGGCGCGGCGGTTGTACTGGTCCGTAAAGACCAGTTGGTACGTCATTCCTGGGAATCCAGCCGGGTGAGGTGTGCCTCGGGCGATTCGCGTACCGCCCGGCCTGCGGCCAGATCGGAGCGGGTCTCCGCCAGCGCCGCTTCCAGCTCGCACTCGCGCAGGTAATGATAGTGGGCGATGTCCATCACCACGTAACGTTCCCGGCCCCGCACGGAGACGATCGCCTCGGGCTCTGTGGACAGGGCGGCTTCGATGGCGGCGACCCCTCGGGTCTTCAGATCGTTGGCACTGATGCGGGACATGGCAACCTCGGTAAGGGTCTTGAACCTTCAACCCGTTCATTCCATCATACGGTCTACCGTACCGCAAATAGCGTCCCAAACAGTGCGATTCAAGCCTAACGGCATCCACTATGAATGGCCCCCCCGAGCGCAAAACCCGCGGCCTTGCCGTTAACATCCGGCGATCCGTGGTCGCTCACCGATTGATCCGCCGCCGCGCCTGCCAGCGCCCATAGCTGGACTGGAACATCGCCGCGTGCCGGGCAACGCTCACCTCCGTTCCCGCGGTTTGACATCCTCCCCACGGCTAAAGCCGGGGGCTTCTCGCGCAATTTTGGTGATCATGGAGGAGGGCCAAGGCGCCTTAGCGGGGGGTTCTGGGGCCAAAAATGGGCGAATAAGGCCAAGAGTCGCCCCGTTTTCCGTCCCGTTTTCCCGCACATTCCCACAAAATCACAAATGTGGAATACTGTCCGGGACGTCGTGGATCACGGAGGCAAGCGCATGAGCCGACTAACGATTGACATTACGGACCAACAGCACCAGGCCCTGAAAGCCATGGCGGCCTTGGCCGGCAAGAGCATCAAGCAGTTCACGCTGGAGCGGCTGTTCCCGTCGGGGAGCGAAGACCAGGCAGCGGAGGAACTCAGGGCGCTACTGGCTGAGCGCGTCGCCGAGGCCCAGCGCGGCGAGTATGCGCAAGGCACCATCAGCGAGATCGCCGAAGAAACCCTGCGTGCCGAATCCGGCGGGTGAATCGCCCGTACGTTCTCACGCGGAGCGCTCAGGCCGATCTAAAGGAGATCGTCCGCTACACCCAGCGTGAATGGGGTATCGCGCAGTGCCGGGCCTACGTCGAACGGCTCGAAACATTTGCGACCGAACTGGCCCTCGGACAGGGCCGGTTTCGGCAAAGAGATGACTTGCTGCCAGGGCTACGTGTCCGCCTGGCGGGGCACCACTACATCTTTTGCCTGCCGCAAACGGACGGGCCCGCGGTGGTCCTCGCGATACTCCACGAACGGATGGACCTGATCACGCGGCTGAGCGAGCGATTGGATTGAGCCGATTCGGGAAGGTGACCACGCTCGGCGAGCCGGTCGACGGCGGTGCACCGGGGGTCGGACCAAGCCAATTCTTCGGGGACACGGGGACCGATATCTTTTCCTCGTTCGGGCCGCCCAGCCCGCGAAAATCAATCTGACCACTTTTCCACGCCTCACTGCCTATGATCCAGCCTACCTGGAACTGGCGCTCCGCACGGGATCCACGCTAGCCACTTTCGACGCCAGGCTGGCCACCGCCATGCACCAGGTCGGTGGACGAGTGTACACATAACCTCCGGCTCCGGTCCGGCCGCGTAGCGCCCGTTCCGTTCCCGTGGTTCGGTGCCGAGAACCGGGCCAGGGCGGGGCGGTTCTGGCCAAGAACGGGCGAATAAAGGCCAAGAATCGCGGCGCTTTCGACCCCCGAATGGCCCGTTTAAGGTCGATTTCGCCCCCAAATTCGGGTCTTTCTGAAGCCCATTCAAGCGCTTGCCTTGGTTCGGCCCCCGAAGATCCAGACTTGCCTTGGTTCGGCCCCCGAAGATCCAGACTTGCCTTGGTCCGACCCCCGAAGATCCAGAGCCATTGACACGAAACCAGTGCCGCACTAATTTCGTGTCAATGAAAAACATCACCATCACCTTGGACGAAGAAACGGCACGCTGGGCGCGAATCGAGGCTGCGAAGCGCGGCACCAGCGTTTCACGGCTCGTCGGCCTCATGCTCCGGGAGCGCCGCGAAAAGGAATCCGAGCGCCGCGCGGCGCTGGAACGGTACATGGCGCGGCCGCGACAGGCATTGAAGGATGCCGGCTCAGATTATCCCTCCCGGGAGCGGCTGTATGACCGATCGGTACTTCGTTGATACCAACGTACTCGTCTATGCCCGGGATTCCAGCGAACCCCAGAAGCATGCCCTGGCCGTCGAGTGGATACATACCCTCTGGAGCCAGGGCTCGGGTCGGCTCAGCTTTCAGGTGCTTCAGGAATATTATCAGGTGGTGACGCGGCGGCTTTCGCCCGGCCTCGATCCGGAAATGGCTCGAGCCGATATCCGCGATCTACTCACGTGGCAGCCGGTACAGATCGATTCAGCGGTGCTCGAAGCAGCCTGGTCAATTGAGAAGCGATTCGGTCTCTCCTGGTGGGATGCGCTGATCGTCGGCGCGGCAGGTTGCGCAGATTGCCGTTACCTCCTCTCAGAAGATCTTCAGCATGGCCAGGATCTCAATGGCATCATCGTGCTTAATCCGTTCGAAACAGACCGGCCTCTGTCGGCGAGTCCGCTCAGCGTCCCCTAGGCACACCCAATAACCAATTGCCCAGGGCCGCTACGGGACGCGAATCCTCTCGGTGCCCCGGCTGCATCGACGACCCCTTCGCCCAGCGGCCCGGCCTCCTGACAGGGGAGGGGGTGCGGGGGGGGCGTGAGTGGTGGGAGCGGCCTCCGGCCGCGATCTGCCGCCGCGTCGCGAAAGCGGCCGAGGTCATCGCACCTGCAGCGCGTCTGGCAATTGCCGCCCACCCGGACCGACGACAACGAAGTCTCACTCCGGCAAGCAGTGATCATGGCGCCAGGCCGGCCAATCCGGCTCACCGCCCACCATGCGAGCTACCTGTAACTGGCGCTGCGCACGGGATCCACGCTGGCCGGCGGTAGGCGGGAGGTCGGCCGGAGAACGTACGCGCAGCCTCAGTGCCGTCAAGCCAACGGCCATTCCCGGGCTGCGAGGATCGCCGCGGTTTCGACCCAAAAATGACCCGTTTAAGGGCGATTTCGCCCGCAAATTCCGGTGATTCTGGAACGGATTCAACCGCTTGCCGTGGTCCGACCCCCGGAAAGGCCGGCGGCGGCGCCGGGCGTTCAAGGAAAATGGATGTCCTAGAGTAGCTTAGAAGGTGCAGGAGGATGTCCTCGTAATCCTGGTCGTGCGTATCGGCCACCGCTGGGAAGTCTATCGCTGACCAGAGGAGCCCCGTTTTCGGCCCCAAAACGGCCGTTCAAGGCCGATTGCGCCCCCCCAAATTCCGGTGTTTCTGGAGCCGATTCAAGCGCTTGCCTTGGTCCGATCCGTGTGGGCGGTCGGCGCGCCGACGTTCACAGCAACCGCGCGCTGACTCCCAGTGGCTCCGCCGCGCCGACCAGGGTCTTGTCGAGGGAGCACAGCTCGAACCCGTGGTTGTAAGCGATGGCTAGGTGGAGGGCATCGCCCGCGCGCAGGCCGGATGCGTGGTGGGCGGCGAAATGGGCGGAGATGCGATAGTCCATCGTGGCGACTGGGAGGGTGGTGAGCGACGCTTCCCGAAGCGCGGCGAAGGCGGTCAGCACGTTGGCCCGTTCATTCGGAGTAAGCAGATCCATGCGGACCTTCATCGATAGGGCCGAGGAGAATTCGGTGATCACCCATTCGCTGATGCACAGCGTGTCCGCGGCCTGCGATGCCAGCCAGGCTTGCATGTCTTCAGTACGGGGCTCGCGGGTCAGTGCTGCGACCAGAATGCTCGTGTCCAGATAGCGCATCAGTAGCGCGCATCCTCACGGAGGCGGCGCAGGAAGTCCTCGTCTGCCGTGCGGTGCTGGGCCTCCGTGACGGCCTGAAGCGTGCGCGCATCGATCGCCCTTTTCGGGAGGCTGGCCCGAGTCAGGCGGACGACGGCCTTGCCGCGCTTGGTGATGAGGATCGATTCGCCGGAGGCGGCTCGTTCGGCGAGTTCACTCAGGCGTGCCTTGGCCTCGGCCAGGCTGATCGTCGATTCGGACATGCCGCTCACTCCTGACTAGAAAACTGGTCACATAGTATGCCGCGCAAGCGGGGTAGTAAATACACGGAGCGGAGCGGGGGCAGTGCGCGGGGCTCCCGGGAGCACGGCCGTGACACCCACTTCCCCCCTGTGCAGAAGCGGGTCAGGGCGCCTTAGCGGGGCGATTCTGGGGCCGAAAACGGGCGGTTAAGGGGAAAGATCGCCCGCTTTTTGGAGGCGGTTTATCGATTTTTCCATGGCTTGTCTTGGTCGGACCCGTGTCGGAAAGTGATGGCTTGGCTTGATCCGACCCTAGAGGCTCATTGACGGGGTAATGCGACCGCATTACCATTCGGCTACCCACCCAGGTCCTCAGGAGAGAGCCATGGCCGCCATCCTCGAAGCCGAATCCACGCTGACCGACCGTTACCAGACCACGGTGCCGGAAACCGTGCGGCGCGCTCTTCGTCTCGGCAAGCGCGACAAGATTCACTACACCATTCGCCCCAGTGGCGAGGTGGTGTTGACGCGCGCCGGAGTCTCCGAAGGCGACGACCCGGTGCTCGAACAGTTCCTGGGCTTCCTGGCCCGCGACATGGCCAGCCACCCCGAGCGCCTGCAGGCAGTGGATGCGGGGCTTGCCGAACGGCTTCAGTCGCTGGTTGCCGGCGTCGAAGTCGATCTCGATGCCGTACTTTCGGCAGACGATGAATGAGCGTGGGCAAACCCGCGCCCCTGGTCATCCACGGCTGGACCGTCTTCGCGCACCCGTTGTTCCTCGTTCAACTGGAAGCCTTGGCCCAGCAGGTCGAGGCTCTAAGGCAGAAAGACCCGATCGGGTACGTGAAGAAGAACGCCAGCAAGCGACTGGCGGCGATCACCAAGTTGGCATTCGACATCATTCCACAAGACCCCGCGCGGCCAGAATGCCGACAAGGCGGTACTCTTGGCGAAGATCGCAAGCATTGGTTGCGGGCGAAGTTCTTCCAGCAGTACCGCCTGTTCTTCCGCTACCACGCGCGCACCAAGGTGATCGTGCTTGCGTGGGTCAACGACGAGGACACCAAGCGCGTTTACGACAGCGGCGACGATGCCTACCGGGTGTTTCGCAAGATGCTGGAAAGGGGGCATCCCCCGGATGATTGGGATCGCCTCCTGTCCGAGGCGCAGAAGGAATCACAGCGGATGCAGGAATCACGTGCCAGGGCAACCGCGACGCAGGAATAGCCGCGCGTCTGCGCGTGGCTGTATGTCGGAAACGCGAAGCCTGTCCGCCAGCTTCCGCGGAATACGCACACTGACTCCATGCTGGCCACATTACGCCCAACGGGCCGGCGCCATGTGACACAGGTCGGCGGGCGAGCGCACGCGTAGCCTGAGTGCTCCCAAGACAGCGCCCATTCCCAGGCTGCGAGGCTCGCCACATGCTGCGGAGCGCCGGTTTCCGTTTCCGTGATTCGGTGCAGAAGCGGGTCAGGGTGCCTTAGCGGGGCGTTTCTGGGGCCGAAAACGGGCGGATAAGGCCAACAATCGCCCCGTTTTGGAAGCGATTTATATATTTTTCAGAGGCTTGGCTTGGTCCGACCCGTGTCGGCCGTTTGCGCCAACCCGTGTTCTCCCGCTCGCCGTTCCATGATGCCGACGATCTCGACCAGTCGACGGGCTGCGTGCGTGGCGAGTTCGAGGCGTTCGCGGCGCTCCTCGGGGGATTCGGGGTACTCGTGCGTGAACTCGTTGCGGATGCGGCGCAACTCGGTCCATTCCTCTG
This sequence comes from Thioalkalivibrio sp., assembly GCA_007116035.1. Lineage (GTDB taxonomy): Bacteria > Pseudomonadota > Gammaproteobacteria > Ectothiorhodospirales > Ectothiorhodospiraceae > Thioalkalivibrio. Next base: position 1,543 of record SKJG01000003.1, on the reverse strand, counting down.
CGGACGGAAGCCAGCGCAGTTGTTCGAGGCGGTTGAGGCGGTCCAACATGGGCATGGGGCCGATGTCTTCCCCGAGCGCTCGGAGCGCAGCGGGTATCAACCGTTGGCCCATATCGTCCTGGAGGCGGGTGTAGCGATAGGCGAACTGGTCGAGCAGGCGGCGATCCGCCTTGGACAGATGGTCCAGTTCCGCGGCGACCCAACTGCGCCGGTCCATGTCGGCCAGGGCATCCCCGAGTGCGGCCTCGTGGGCGCGGCACAGATCCAGTGCATGTTGCAGCGCCGCCTTCTCAGTGTCGAGGGTCACAGGCTGACCCCGGTTTCCCGGGCGACCCGAACGATGGGACGAGCGTCATGCGGTTGCTCGATCACCACGTCGATTTTGCGCTGACCCAGAGCGCCCTCGAGCAGCGCGAGAAAGCGTAGCTTCCGCCGCAACAGGTGGTCCTGATGCGTCGGTCGGACCAGCAGGTCGATGTCCCCGCCCAGCTTGCTGTCGTCGACGCGCGACCCGAAGAGCTTGACCATGGTGCCGGCGCCGAACGCCGTCTGGGCCGACCTGCGAATGCTTTCGACTTGCTGCCGGGTCAAGCGCACGGGCTTCGGTTCCTGCCGGTTACGTGTTCCTGACATGCTAGCACCCGGGTGAGAAGTACCTCCAGTACCGCATTCGCAATCCCGAATCTGGCGGCGGGTGCACACGTCTGGGGCAGCCACTTTCCACGGCGCCAGACGCCACTTCGCCGCGTAGCGCGCCGGCGCATCCCGAAGCGTGCGCTGCGTCAGCAGGTGCGCGGCGATCGCCCAGGGGGTTGGGCTCCCACAGGATTATGTCCGGGCCGCCCCGGTGGTAGGAGGCGAGCCCCCTTGGCGACCCGGCCCCAGGCGGGACCGTCGCCCAGGGGGCTCGCCTCCCAGATAAGGCCCAAGATGCCTGGCAGCCTGGCAAGCCCGTATGCGAGCCCCCTGGGCAATCGGTTGGGCTGAGGGCGGCTTCGCTGGCCGGGTCCGGCAACCTGGCGGCCGCTTGGTTGCCGGTTTTTGGCCCCAAAAATCCGCTTTTAAGGCCGATTTCGGCCTCAATTTTCGATCCTTTCTTAGTGTATTCAAGAGCTTGCCTTGGTCCGATCCCGAAGAGCCCGTTGCGCACGATGCGATTTGCCGTTTGCTATGCTGAGCGGAACAGAGCCGTCGGAGGTTTCAGTATGTGGGATGAAGCGCGGTTGGAAACGCGTGCGGACGTCTGCGGCGGTGAGACCGTGATCCGCGGTACACGTGTCACGCTGCGTACCGTTTTGGCGAGCTTGGCGGAGGGTGCGACCATTGCTGACATCCTCGTCGATTTCCCGACGCTCTCGGCCGAAGATGTGCAAGCGGTGATTGCCTTTGCCGCGGCGTCGGCCGAGGAGGATTTGCCGGTGCCACCGGTACCGAAGGTCGCATGAAGCTCAAGCTGGATGAGAACATTCCAGCCTCGTTGTCCACGCGACTGGCCGCATTGGGCCATGATGTCGATTCCGTGCCCGAAGAGGGCTTGACGGGG
>SKJG01000118.1 GCA_007116035.1 Thioalkalivibrio sp. | reverse complement strand
GGCTTGGGTTCCGGCTTGGGTTCCGGCTTGGGTTCCGGCTTGGGTTCCGGCTTGGGTTCCGGCTTGGGTTCCGGCTTGGGCTTGGGCTTGGGCTCGGGCTTGGCGATCGGATCCTTGCGGGTCGTTCCCGACCCTGCGGGCGATGCGATCGGCTGTTCCGTGCGTTGGCCGGCTCTGGGCATGACCTGTCGCTGAGGCTTGCGGGCTGCCTTCAGGGATGGCCGGTCTGGCTCGCCTTCGGCGGCCTTCGCCTCGACGCGACCTTTTTTGACCAGCCCACCGATTTCCTCCAACGGTTCCCGCTTGCTGGGAGCCGATGGCGGTGCCGGCGCGTCGGTACGATAAAGCCCCTGATCGATCCGCGACCAGGTTGCCGCGGTGACTGCCGGCGTTTCGCGCGCCGCGGCGCGCCCCTTCTCGCCGGATGCGTGCGGGGCCACGGTGGCAGCCGCGCGCAGGCCCTCTTCGGGCGAGGACGAGGGATCGTTGCGATCGTGGTGCGTGAGTTCCTCATCGCCGAGGTCATACGCGACGGTCTCGGCATCGGCCTGGGTAATGCTGTGGCGCTGCTCCATGAAGCCGTGCAGGAGCAGCCGGCTGCAGATCAGGTTGATGCGGCGGGGTACGCCCCTGCTGTAGGCATGCACGATCGGCAACACGCCGGGTTCAATCACCGGATCGCCGGTCCAGCCAGCCGTTTCCAAACGATGACGAACGTAAGCGACCGTCTCCTCGGGACTCAGCGGCTCGAGATGCCAGGCCGCCACCAACCGCTGATGCACCTGCTCCATCTCGGGCCTGCGGAGCAGCGAGCGCAGTTCCTCCTGCCCGAGCAGGACGATCTGCAGCAGTTGCTGCCCACCCTGCTGCAGGTTGTTCAATAGCCGCAGTTCTTCCATCGCGGCAGGAGCGAGATCCTGCGCGTCATCGATGATCAACAGCGCGTGGAGACCCAGCCGGTACTGCTGGGACAGGAATTCCATGAGGCGCATCAGGATCTGCGCTTTCTTGGGCGCGGCGGATTCCATGCCAAAGGCATGAGCGGCCATCCGCAACAAGTCGTCCGCTCCGAGCTGCGAACTGGCCAGGTAGCCCACGATAAACTCGTTGCGCGGCAGATCGGCCATCAGGTCGTGGATCAGCGTGGTCTTGCCGGTCCCCGGCCCACCGGTGATCATCACGAAGCCCTCGGCCCGGAGCAGCGCATACTGCACCGATGCCCTGGCCCTGCTGTAGCTCGCGTGGCTGAAGGAAAAACGGTGATCCGAGGTCAGTCGGAACGGGTCCGTCTTCAGCCCGTAGAAGTCTTCATACATGATGCGGTTTCGCTGCGGTCAATGCGCTTTTCCCTGCCTGCGGAGGATTCGTGATCATCAGATAAGCAAATTTTGGTCCATATAGCCGATTCCTGGAATTCAACAGTTTACACGGAGACGAACCGAACCCCTGACGAATCGCGTCACGTTTTTGACCAGCCGGGTCTGGGCTGTTGCGGATTATCACGTCGGTCATGGTTCATTCGGCCCTGTCCGTATCCAGTCGTTCCACTCGCAGGGCATCCAACCAGAGGCTGCCGGCCAGGAAACGGTCGAAATGGTGCTGCGGCACGTCCCGGCGCACCTGCAGGTGCAGCAGGGGGGCGGCACCGGCTGCCTCGAGTCCTGCCTCGACCTCGACCTCAATACGAAACGGTGTCCAGTCGAAGGTCGCGGCAGGCACGTCGACACGCACGCGGCGGCCGCCCTCGGGCCAAACGCTCAGGTAGGGCAACGCCCGGGTCGTCAGCCCCTGACCACGCCAGTACCCCGAGAGTACCCAGCCGCCATTGTGTTGCACAACCGGGATGCGGACCGAGGGCCGTCCGAGGTGCAGACTCTCACGACCATCGAAGTCGAGCCGGAGGCTGGCGGGTTCGCTGACGAAGCGCTGCGGGTCCCTGCTCGCCCGGCTGCCGGCAGGCATGCGCGTGTTCCAGTTGAGTCCGTTGGGGCTGCCCAGGTCGTGCAGGAAATCCGCGTTCGGGACCTGCCCCGGGCGGTAGTCGGGAAAGGTGTCGGCCCAGGCCGCCATTGCCGCGTCATGGTCGCCCGTCGCGAGCACGAGGTCGACATAATCGAGCAGGCCCACATCCCCCGGGGGCCGCGGCCCCGGCAGTCGCGTCCAAGCCGCCTGGGCAAGATTCACCCGGCCGTGTTGCCGTGCAAAGCGCAGCACGGCGGTCAGATACGCCTCGCCGTCCGGAACCACGCGATCCAGGAGTTCTTCGGGCTCGTGGATCCAGCGGCCCGCGGTGAACAGCACCTGCTCGGTGGCGTGGGGCTGCCCGTCCAGCCACTGCCGCAAGTGGGTCGCCGCCAGGTCCGGATGGCCCAACAACTGCGCGAGGGTCGCCGCCCGCCAGCGTGTTTCCCTGTGGAGCGGCTGCACGGCAACGGCGGCCTCGAGGTGGGCGAGCACGAGATCCGGGTCACGGCCGAGGTACTGGGCGATGATCGCGCGCTGGTACCAACGGCTGTGGTCGACCGGGTAGCGCTGCAACTGCCACGCCAGGAAGTTCTCGGCCGCCTCGGGATACCGTCTCCAGTGATCCTCCGCCGCGGCCGCGAGGCGGCGACCGGCGAACCCGCCCCAGGGCAGCGCAACCTGGAGCTCACCCTGAATGGCGCCGTCGTCGTCGAAGTCGAGCGCGCCAAGGGCACGGTACTCGGAAAAGACGATCCCAAGCGCGACCAGGCCAGCGAGGGCAAGCAGCAGCCAGCCGCGGGGAACCGGTGTCAACACCGCGATGGTTCTCCGCTCAGGATGCCTTGCTCACGGGCAACTTCGGGGACTCCGGGAGTGCGGGCTCTTCCTGGTAACCGTAGTACTCGGAGGAGCAGTAGGCGTAGTCCGGACTGTTGAGGTCAACCCGGTTGAGCACCACGCCGAGGAGCGGGGCCTGGACCTGCTGCAGCCGCCGTACCGCAACCCGGAAATTCTCCTTGCCCGTGCGACCGGCCGCCACGACCACGATCACGCCGCCCACCATGCGCGAGAGCACGACCGCGTCGGCCAGGCCCAGGATCGGGGGGGCATCGATGATCACGTAGTCGAACATTTCCCGACACTCGGCGATGACCCGGGAGAGACGGCTCGAACTGAGCAGTTCGGTCGGCTTCGGCGTGGAGTGTCCCGCGGGCATCACCGACAGGCCCTCCACGTCGGTGGAATGGATCGACGACCGATCCAGGCCCGTACCCTGCTCAAACTGCGCAATGCCGTTGGTCAGACCGGGGGAGCGCGGTCGTCCGAAGTCCCGGTGCAGCGACGGCCTACGGAGGTCGGCGTCGATCAACAATACGCGGGAGCCGTTCTGGGCAAGCACCGTCGCCAGGTTCACCGAGCTGGTGCTCTTGCCCTCCCCCTGCGAGGTGCTGGTGACGAGCAGCGTGCGAGGCATGCCCTCTGGCGTCGAGAACATCAGGCTGGTCCGCAGCGAACGAAAGGCCTCCGAGACTGCCGAGTCCGGACGTTTGGCACTGAAGTGACTGAGCACGCGCTCCGGGATTCGCGCCTCGTGCGGTTCCTCGTCCTGACCCTGTGCACGCACCAGCGGCACCAGGCCCATGACGGGCAGTTCCACCAACCGCTCGACGTCTTCTGCGTGCCGGACGGTCCTGTCGAGGAACTCCAGCAGCAGCGCCAGGCCGATGCCGATCATCAGGCCGAGCATCGATGCCATCGCGAGATTCTTGGTCAGGACGGGCCGGAAGGCAGCACCCGGCACCTGTGCGGCATCGATTACCGCGATGTTGCTTTCCTGCACCCCTGCGGCAACCCCGATCTCCTTCATCCGCTGCAGCAGGCCGTCGTACATCTCGCGGTTGGTCTCGTGCTCGCGGCGCAGAATGTTGTATTGCACGGCCTGCTCGTTGAGCGCCATGATGCGTTCCTCGCGCTGGGCGAGAGCCTGCTCCAGCGCCGTCTCCTGCGCGCGCAGCGTCTCGAAACGCCCGAGGATGCCGTCGGCGATCCTGCGCCGCTCGGCCGCGATCTCCGCGCGCAGCAGTTCCATGCGCCGCAGGGTCTCGGCCACGGTGGGATAGTCGTCCAGGAACCGCTCGGACAGGGTCGCGTATTCCGTCGCGGCGTCGAGCAGCCGTTTCTGCAGTTCGGCAATGGTCGCGCTGTTGGCCACCGGGTCCAGATGATCGATCCGACCCTGCTGGACCAGCTCCCGCCAACCGGCGAGCTGCACCAGTTCCTGGCGCACCGTCTCGAGACTATCGTTCAGGCTGCGCAGCCCCTCACGCGCCATTTCCTGGTTGGCCGAGAGATCGGAGACCCGCACCCGGCGTGCGAAGTCGGCCAGCTCCCAGTCCGAACGTTCCAGCGCGATCCGCAGCTCGTGCAATTGCTCCTGCAGAAACGTCCGCGCGTCGCTGCCGGCATCGTAGCGTCGCTGCATCGTGCTCTCGATGTACTCGCGCGCCACCGCGTTGGCCATCTGCGCAGAGAACTCCCGGTCGAAGCTGACGAAACTCACGTGGACCAGTTGCGAGTTTCGCTCCGGTTTCACCTCGATTCGCTCCCGAAGGCGGCTGGTGGCCGCGCGGATTTGCCTTTCTTCCGCTGTCGCCCCGTCCCGCTGCGCCGGGTTACTGGCGCGGCTGTCGTCCGAGGACTGCAGCGCGCCGGTCAGAAGACCGGACAATGCACGCAACTCGGCGAGGATGCTGCGCTGGCGCAACTCGCCGGTGAGCTCTGGATGCTCCGCCAGGCCGTGCTTGATCACCACCGCCTCGGCCAGCGACCGACTGGCCAGGACCCCATGCTGGGTGGTCAGGAACTGCTGGATGCCGGCGCTGCCGGATGCCGATGGTTCGAAGTCGGCGTAAGAGAGGATTCGGGCCCCTTCGGGGTTGATCTGCAGGGTGACGGTGGCCCGGTACTCGGGCAGCATCAGCAGCGTCGCCACCAGCGTGGCGACCAGCACGGTGGCGAGCACACTGAGGATTACCGAGCGGCGCTTGGCGATGACGCGCCAGTACTCGCGAAGGTCGATGCTGTCGTCGTCCATGAGCGACGCGTCGGGTGCATACACGGTCATCTGGCCGCTGTTGCTCGACACCGGCTTCAGGTGGTGACCGGGGCGCTCCCTGTCAGTCCCGAAGGTCATCGCCCCACCCCCCGCCCGGGAAGACGTCTGGCCGGCTTGCGCCACAGCGGGCGGGGATCAAGGCGGCTGTCCGCGCGTCTCATTGCAGCGGCCGCCATCCGAACCAGGCGAGTGCCGAAGCATTGCGCCAGAAGCCGACCCAACCCGCCTTCAAAGTATCCGTATCGACCGCGACGACATCCCCGTTGCGCAGGCGCATGTCCCGCGCGGGGTCGTCACGAACCACCCGGTAGTCGATGTCGAGGTGGTTCCATTCACCTGTGGTGGCGTTGCGCCGGACCACGCGGACCGAGGACTTGTCGGCCTCGAACTTCAGGCCGCCGGCCTCGGCAATGGCCTTCAGCACGGTGATGTCGCCCCGCAGGGCGACCCCTCCGGGCCGGTTCACGGCCCCTTCCACGAAGACGAAACCGCCCCGCGGGACGTTGATCAGGGCCGATTCCCCGAGCACGACGTTGTTCTCGGCCGCGTCGCGCATCAGTTCATCGATGGCCACGAGCAGGGTACGGGTCTGCAGGCGGCCGGTCTCCGGATTCCGGGTCCGGTCGGTGAGGTAGGCCATGTCGCTGGCATCCTGCGTGACTCCGCCGGCCATCGCGAGCGCCTCGATGAGGGTGGTTTGCCGGCTCACGGAGTACACGCGGGGGTTGGCGACCGCGCCGACGATGGTGAACTGCTGGCTGCGGTATTCGGTGACCTGCGCGCTGACCTGTGGGGTGCGCAGGTAGGATTCGCCGTACTTCGCCGCAACCGCCTGTTCAAGCTCGTCGAGCGTCAGTCCCGCGACGGAGACCTGCCCCACCAGCGGCATCATGATATTGCCGCGCCCGTCGACGCGGTATTCCCGCGAGAGCTCCGGGATACCGAAGAAGTCGATCCGGATCTGGTCCTCCGGACCGACCCGGTAGAGGCCGCCGCCGAGACCGGACTCCACGGCCAGCGATAGCAACTGCTCGTTGAGATCGGCGACCCGCGCCTCGCTGGCGATCTGTTCCTGGAATTCGGCCGCGGATACGGCCTGCGTGGAACCGTTGGGCGGCGTGGCGCAGCCGGAAAACAAAACGGCCAAGGTGAGAGCGGCTGCCAGCGTGGCCCACCGAGCCGCGGCCCGCTGCAGGGTCAGCACCACCCTGCCGTTCGTCCTGGGCCTGGCGAAGGACATGCCAAAGCGCTGCGTCAGGGGCTGGCGGGCGTCGAACCGCCACCACCCCCCGCGGCCCCGAGGACTGCAAGGCCGCCGAGCGCCAATCCGCCGACCACGAGGGGATTCACCTCGCCAAGGGCGGGTTCCGCCGGCGGCACGGGCTCGGCCACGACCTCCGGTTCCGGCTCCGGCGGCGGGGTGATGGCTTCGATCTGCGCAATCACCAGGCCCGGCCCGTCGCCGGAAAAATCGACACGCTGGTTGGCCTCGACCCGGTGGTGGACGTTCCCGGCCTTGTCGCCGACGACCATCATGCCGTCGCGTACCGTGACCCGCAGCTGCCCGTTATCGAGCCGCTGCACGATGCCGAACGAGCCCGGCCCCGCTGCGCTTACGCGCAGGTATTCGGCATCGGCGCGGGTGGAGAGCACGTCCTCGCCGCTGGTGATGACCAGCTCCATTCGGGACTGGGGAATGGCGTACAGCAATGCGCCGGTCTCAAGCTCGACCCGGACGACCGCTGCCTCCACGGTCAGGGCCGCGCGGGTTTCCCGCGCGAAGCCGATGTTCACGCCGCCATCGAGGTCCATGATCGCCGTGCCACCGCCGGTGTCGATGCGATCCCCCTGGAACCAGGGATACCGGGTATTCGACATCCGGAAAAAGACGTCGGAGCCGGGTTGCGCGATGCGGACGTTGCCCTGGATGTCCAGGTTGCCCACCGGCCCCGCGAGCGCCACGCCGGCCGCGGTCAAGCCCAGTGTGACCAGCGCCGCCGTCAGCCAACCCGAAAAAGATGTCGTTCGCATCATGTGTTTCTCCCGCGTTGCCACTTCAGACATCGCCATCCGGCGGGCGTGTCGTTCCCGCCGCCCCCTGGTCGATCCTTCGCCACTCTATAGATACACCCGCGAGCGCTCAACCATCGCCTTTCGAATGCAGCCTGGGCCGTCACGCCCGCAGCCGACGCAGCCAGTTCGCCCAACCACGCTGGCGGGCGGGTAGCACGTGCTTGAGTCGGTCGACCGCCACGGGTTGCCCGTCGGCCAAGGCACGTGGAAAGTCTTCGGTCAGCAGCGTGGCGACGTCGGGCGAGGTCCATTGCGCGACCGTCTCGCGCGCCGAGCGGAGTTCGGGGACACGACGTTTGTCGCGATGCGCGTCGGAGGCCATCACATGGACCAGCCCGTTGCGCACCATGCGCCGCGCGGCCTGCTGCACCTGCGGCCCGAACCGCCCGGTACAGGACTGTGCGGTCACTTGCGCCAGGCAGCCCATCTCGATCCATTCCGCGAGCTTTTCGCTCCCGTCGATCAATTCCCCATTGCGCTCCGGATGCGCGATGATCGGTTGCAGCCCCAGCACGAGGATATCCTCCAGGATGCTGGAGGCGCCCAGGGGAACCGTATACACGGGCAGTTCGACGAGCACCGACCGCTTCCGGTCCGCGATGGTCAGCGCCGTTCCCTTGGCCAAGGCCGCCGGCAGTTCAGGCACGAGGTGGCACTCGGCCCCGGGCCGCACATCCAGCGGGATGCCATGCTCACGCAACGCCCGGCGAAAGTTCGCGCAGTGCTCGCGCACCTCCTGGGCCGGGTTGTTGTAGACGCCGTTCAGGTGATGCGGCGTCAGCACCGAGATGACGATGCCGTCGGCAACGGCGAGCCGGGCCATGTTGAGCGCCTGTTCCAGATCCTTGGCGCCGTCGTCGATTCCCGGCAACAGGTGCCCGTGGAGATCGACCATCCCATCGAGGCGCCGGTCATCTGGACTGGAAGTGATCATCT
>SKJG01000034.1 GCA_007116035.1 Thioalkalivibrio sp. | reverse complement strand
GCGGTGCCGAGAAAGCGCTTGTCCAGATACAGCTCCCAGCCGATCTGCGTCGGGTCGAAATAGATCGCGCCGCCGCCCGTGATGCGGCGCTGGATGTCGATGCCCTGTTCCCGGCAATAGTCCGAGCGCAGTTCCTGCTCGACGCTTTGATGAAATCCGACCAGGGCGCAGGGGGTGAAGCGCAGGAACCGCAGGGTGTGCGGCGAGGCCCCTTCCTGGTGGGCTTCCAGAAGTGCGCGGTTGAGCGCCAGGTTCTCCGCGGCACGGCGCAGGCCGGTGTCGATGACGCGCAGGGTTTTCGGATCACGCATGGTTCATGACTCCACGAGATTGGGGGCTGAAGAGTTCGCCGCGGGCGCGGCGACGACCGGTATGCCGAGGCCCCGGCCCTGGGCAGATGCCCTGCGCCGGACTTCCTCCTGGACGATGGTCTCCACATCCAGTTCCAGGCCACTGGGCGCGTCGCCCAGTGCCATCACTTCATCGCCGACGACGATCGAGCAGCAGGCAGGGGTCACGCGGACGCGCCGCCCGAGACGGGCAGCCAGTTCCACTGCGCCGTCGGCGGGATGGGCGATGCCGTCCAGGCCTGCCATCACGGCATAGGTGTCGATCTGCATCCGGGCCTCGCCCGGCGGGCGCGCACAGCCGAGGAGCAGGGGCGTGGACGGCAGGGCGGCGCGGGCAGCGCGGAAGAAATGTCCGACCTCCGCCGTATCCGGGGTGGCGAAGGGCTTCTTCTCGCTGGCGTAGAAGGGCATCACCACCACCAGGACCACGGCATCCGGAAGGTGGCGCTGGATGATCTCCAGGGCCTTCCACTCGCCCAGCATCCGACCGTAGTGGAGGCCGATCACGATGTGCGGCACGACCTTCATTCGGGTCCGTACCAGGCTCTCCAGGGTGGCCTCGAAATCGGCCACCGACCGGCGCAGGTGATAGACTCGGGTGATGGTCTCCTGGGCGCCGATGACGTCCATCATGGCCACGTCGATACCCGCCTGCTCCATGCTCAACGCCGCGTCGTCATCGACGAGCGCCGCGTGTGCCGCAATGCGGAACTGCGGGAATTCGTCCTTGATCCGCCGAATGGTGTCGAAATGGGGGGCGTATTCCACCTCGTTGCGGTGGTTCGAGCCGCCGGTGAGCAACATGCCCTGGGCTCCGTCCTCGATGATTTCGTTCACCACCCGCCACAGTTCCTCCGGAGTGCGGGCCGGAATCATCGGCTCGAGGATGCTGGCCTTGCAGTGGTCGCACTGCAGCTTGCAGTCCCCGCCGGTGATGGACACCGCCGGCCAGGCGTTCTTGCCGCAGGTCTTGAGCTCGGAGGTCTGATAGGACTTGAAGGTCGGCGTGTAGAAATGCACCGGGGGAATCGGCCTGTCCACAGGGCCGTGCCAGTCCCGCTCGAGCGTCGAAACCAGATCGTGATGCAGGCGCAGGTCCTGCAAGGGTTCGACTGCCTGGATCAGTTCACGCCAGTCCGTCATGTCGGCTCCTTCTGCAAATGCGGATGCGATCGACTGCGGCGCATTCCCCGGATTCGATTCGCGATGGCATGATCCTCGCACCGCTCGATGCACGCCTAGATGATCCAAATCAACCCAGCACAGGATTCGGGAATTTAGAGTGGGTGACAGAACACACGCCGGATCTGCAGCGGCAGTCAGCCGACCGCAGGGCCGAGGAGCCGAACATGACAGCAGCCGCCCTGGAATCCCAGGAGCATCGACGCCCACTGGCCTGCCGCATCTGCGATGGGGGTTTGCGCTCCGCCCGCGACAATGCCGCACAGGATGCCCTGTTGCCGTCACTGGTACCGGCGCTTCGTTTTTCCCGATACCCGGTCAGTGCCGTACTTGGCGCCCATGAGCGCGCGGCGATCGCCGTCCGTGGCGAATACTGCCTTGAGCAGGGCATCGAGGTCGTGCGCCGTGCGACCGGCGGCGGCGCGCTGTATCTGGAGCCCTCCCAGCTGTGGTGGTCTCTGGCGTTACCTGCGGACCATACAGGCGGCGTCGGCCTCGCCCGGATCCTGGAAACGCACGGGAGCGCGATGGTGGCGGCGTTGCGGAAACTGGGCGTCGCCGCGCAGTTCGTGTTTCCCAACGACATCGAAGTTCAGGGGCGAAAGCTCGGCAGCGGCTTCGCCGGGCGCCTGGACGACTGCATCCTGGTTCAGGGAAGCCTTCTGGTCACCCCTCCCGACGCGGAGTCCATGCTGAAGATCCTGCGGGTGCCGACCGAAAAGCTGTCTCGGGAGGGGGTGCTGAGCGCGCGGCAGCGTCTCGTCAGCCTCGAGGAGGTGACGGGATCCGCCACGGACCGTGCACGGATCCGCGATTCCCTGTCGCAGGCATTCGCCGAAGCCTTCGAGCTGAGCCTCGTTCCTGAGGTCCCACGCGAGGAGCCGCCGAGCGAGCGTCCCGTTGTTGCGTTGGATGAGAAGCTGTCGGCCGATGCCATGAAGGCCTTCGTGAAAACCGAAGGCGGCGCGATCTACCTGGCCATCGAAGCCGATCCGCAGGGGCGGGTGGTGCAGGCCAACTTCAGCGGCGCAGTGCAGTTCGCTCCTTCGGATCTGTTCCTGCGTCTTGGCACGGGCCTGCGCGGACGCCGGCTTCAGGACTGCGGGAAGGCCCTGGTGCGGGCGGTTGGGAACACCCCCGGCGCCGATCTACTGGGCTTCGATGTTGACGATCTCCAGCGCCTGGTCGCGCTTGCCACGGCCCGGCGTGAGCAGGGGGCCCGTTTCGGGCTGGACCGCGAACAAAGCAACACCCTGATCGTGCACAACCCGCACGGTGAAGTAGCGACGGAGATCCTGGAGCGGGCCACGGTGATGCTGGTGCCCTACTGCGCCAAGCTCGCCGACTGCAAGTTCCGCTTCCGCGATGGCTGTTCGGAATGCGGCAAGTGCGAGGTCGGCGACGCCTACGCGATGGCCCGGGAGCGGGGCCTGCGCGTGGTCTCCATCACCAATTTCGAGCACCTGCAGGAGACCCTGGAGGGCATGCGCGCGGACGAGGTGCCGGCTTACGTCGGCATGTGCTGCGAGAGCTTCTACCTGAAGCGTCACTATGCCTTTGAGGCCGCCGGCATACCGGCCGTCCTCACCGACATCACCGGGGCAACCTGCTATGAGCTGCGGGAGGAGGATCTGGCCTACGCGGGGCGCTTCCGGGCCGAGGCCCACCTGAAGCTGGACGTGGTCGAGAAAGTCATGCGCTTCGTGCCGCGCCTGCCAGGGGCGGGTAAAGACGTTCCCCGGGGGTCCGAGCCTTCTTCAAACGCGCGTGCCCCCTCCGGGTCGGTCCGGCGGAAGCGAAAAGACGCAGGGAAGTGACGGACTCAGGATGCTCCGGTCGCGGGCGCCTCCGATACCGCTATCCTGCCCTCCAGGGAAATGTGCTGGCCGGTGATTCGCCCGGCGGCCGATCCCAGCAGGTAGAGGTAGGGAGCGACCACCTGGTCCGGCGTGGGGAGCAGGGAAGCATTTTCGCCGGGATAGTGCAGGGCCCGGAACCGGGTGCGAACGGGGCCGGTATCGATGCCGTTGACGCGGACGAAGCCCTTCTCACCGGAGTGTTCGAGGGACAGGATGTCGATCAGCGCATCTTGACCCGCCTTGGCTACGCCGAAGGCGCCCCAGAATGCCTTGCGCGCGTTCTGGGTGGAAACCACGATGGAACCCTCGCCGCTGACCTCAAGCATGGGTAATACCGCCTGGATCAGCAGCACCGGGCCGTTCAGGTTGGCGTTCATCACCTGTGCCCAGAGTTCCGGATCGTAATATTTCATTGGGGTCAGGCTTCCCGCCCAGCCCGCGTTCAGGACGAGTCCGTCGAGGCGGCCGAGAGACTCCAGGACGTTGTCGGCAAGATCCGCGTAGTCCTTGATGGTGGCCCCCTCGAAGTTCAGCGGATAGATGGCGGGCTGGGGGTGGCCCTCGGACTCGATGGCATCGTACGCCTGTTCCAGGCGCTTGATGTCGCGGTCGAGCAGGATCACCGTTGCACCCGCAGCGGCGGCCGCCAGGCTGACCGCTTTGCCGATGCCCTCGGCGGCGCCGGTGACCAGGATGACGCGCCCGGCAAGACTGTCCGGCTCCGCGCGATAGTCGAGTAGGATCTGAGGGTCCAGTTCGGGCAATGGAAGATCTCCGGGGAATCGCCCTCCCATTCTAGCCAGTTTGCCCGCCTGCTTCGAGGTCTGTTGCCCGCCCCGCACTTGTTTCCGGGTCGCATTCTGTCTAACTTCAAAGGAAGCCAGTCCTCGAGCGGGTTTGGCCCCCATCGCCCGCCGTCAAAGGGTCCCAACGACCTTTCGGCATTTCCCGAGGCTCGCGCCTGGCGTATTTCCCGGCCGCTCAGTGGCCCCCTACCGGAACCGACACGACTGTGGCCCAGAATATTACCGAATCCGTCGAGTCCCAGGCTGCGGCCGGGGCTGGGCCTGAGGGCGGTGCTTGTGGCCAGCCCGGTGTCGCGAGCCTCAAGGATCTCTTCACCCAGCTTTGCGAATGGTCTCCCATTGGTTATGCGGTCTTCGACATCCACGGCCAATTGATCGAAATCAACGAGGCGGGTGTGCAATTGCTCGGTGGAGGATTGCTTTCCGACTGGGTAGGGCAGTCTCTGTGGCCGCTGCTGGATTCCACCGAAAGCGAGCGCGTTCGACGGCACCTCCAAGAGGCCTGTGAGGGGGCCGGGGAGTCAGGGAAACAAGAACCCTGCGTCGTTCAGGTCTTTTTGCCGGGTGAACAGGGTGGCTCGCGACAGCTGCGGTTCTTTTCCAGGCCACACCCTGTCGGTAGGGGTCGCCTCTGCCTGACGGCCTTCCAGGACATCAGCGCGGAGGTTCAGCGGCGGGAGAGCGAGCACCAGCGGCAGGCCGTGCTCGACGCACTGTCTGCGCACATCGCGGTACTGGACGCCACGGGTCGGATCACCGCCGTCAACGAGGCCTGGCGACGTTTTGCACGCGGCAATGGTGCCCCACAGGAGGTCGAAAGCGGGATTGGCCTGAATTACATCGACGCCTGTTGCGACGTCTCAGCCGAAGATCCCGATCGACTCGCCCAGCGATCCGCCGAAGGCATCCAGGCCGTGATCAACGGTGATACGCGGCACTTCACGCTGGAATATCCCTGTCACTCGGCCCAAAACCAGCGCTGGTTCCTGATGAGTGTGACTCCCCTCGGGCTGGAATCTGGCGGGGTGGTGGTGGTGCACATGGATATCAGCGAGCGGGTGCATGCCGAGCAGGCGATGCGCCGGCGACGCGAGGAGGTGGCGCATGCCTCACGACTCAGTTCGGTTACGGTTCTGGCGGCGTCGTTGGTGCACGAACTCTCGCAACCATTGGCCGCCGCGCAACTCTATTCCGAGGCCGCCGCTACGCTTGGGCGGCAGGAGCCGTTGGACGCAGCGCATCTGCTCTCTGTCGTGGGTGATATGCGCGGCCAGGTCGATCGCGCAACGCGGATCGTTGACCAGCTGCGGCGGTTCATGCGCCGAGGAGAAATCAAGAAGGAGCCAAGCCGTCTGGAGGAGCGGGTGCACGAGGCCGTGGCGCTCGTCGCCCCGCTCGCCCGCCGCAAGCGTGTCCGGTTGAAGCTGGATCTGCTCAATGAGCCCGTGATCGTGCATGCGAATCCGTTGCAGGTCGAGCAGGTCCTCGTGAATCTGCTGTGCAACGCGATCGAGGCGATCGAACTCGCGGGCTCTCCCGTCCGCCAAATCCGCATCGAACTCGAGCGCCTGGCGGAAAAGGTCCAGGTCACGGTGGCGGATACCGGGCCGGGGCTGGACCCGGAGTGGGTGCCGCGTATTTTTGAGGTATGGGAAACCAGGAAGGAGACTGGCATGGGGATGGGACTCGCAATCAGCCGGACGATCATCGAGGCGCATGGGGGCAAGATCTGGGTTGAACCGGGCTCCGACGGAGCCGTCCTGCGTTTTACATTGCCCCTGGATCACGAGGGTGACGCAGCGTGAACGAATCGCCGGTCGTGGTGCTCCTCGATGACGATCCGGGGGTGCGGCGTTCGCTGTCACTGGCGCTGAGCCTGGCAGGTTACCAGGTCGAGGCCTACGCGACGGCGGAGGACTTGCTGACGGGCCTCGATCCATCGCAACCAGGTTGCCTGGTTCTCGATCTGCGCATGCCCGGCATGGACGGTCTCGAGGTGCAGCAGGCACTCAGCGACCGGGGCTGTTCGCTGCCCGTCATCTTCATGTCCGCTTTCGGTGACATTCCCACCACCGTGCGTGCGCTGAAGGCCGGCGCCGTCGATTTCCTCGAGAAGCCCTTTACCACGGACAGCCTGATCGCCCGGATCGAGGAGGCTGTCGAAACCGATCGACGGCAACGCGCGCAGGAGGTTCTACGCCAGACGATCCGGGAAAGAGCTGGCCACCTGACCGGACGGGAGAGTGAGGTCATGCAACTGGTCACTGCCGGGCTGAGCAACAAGGACATCGCACGCGAGCTCGATATCAGCCCACGCACGGTGGAGAAATACCGGGCCCGGGTCATGGAGAAGATGCATGCGGACAGCATCGCGGATCTCTGCCAGATGGTTGCGGTGAGTTCCGGGCTCGGAAGCTAGTATGCCCTGACCGGCACTCGACCATCTTCGGACGGCTAATGCGCGAGGCCCGGGTCCGCATCATGGAGAGCGGCCGTCGCCGCCTGCAGACCGCTCTGGACAGCGGCCTCCAGCGTCGACGGGAGCCCGCGCGCGCAGTGATCACCCGCGAGGTAGAGTCCCCGGATCCCGGTACGGACGTCCGGGCGCAGCTCTTCGATGCCGGCACGGGCATCGAAGGTGGCGGAATGCTCGCAAACGACCCGGCCCGAATCCGGATTTCCCAGCCCGGGGAAGGTCGCCGCGAGCTCACGGGCCACCTGTTGCCAACGGCTCCGGGCGTCGAGTGCTGGAAACATCTCCGCGGCCGAGATCACCACCGCGGCCCAGTGCGGTTCCCCGTTCAGATAGCGGGGAAGCAACCACTGGCCGTGCTGACCGAGCAGCCCTGTGAGCGGAGGCAGTTCCACCAGGGGCTTCGGATAGCGCAGGTAGACCGTGCAGATGCTTCTCCCGCCGAGCGCAGAGAGCGCTCGCCGGGCTGGCGCAACGGCGTCCGATGCAGGCAACAGACGTTCCGCTGCGCGCGGCGCGGTGGCCAGGATCACCTGGCCTGCACGGAGCCGGTCTCCGCCGCGCAGCTCCAGTTCGAATCCACCCTGCGCACGGGCCGCAATCCCGGTCACCCGCGTCGACATGCGCACCTCGGCTCCCGAGGCACGCAACCGGGCGAGGGCCGGATCCGGAAACAATGCTCCCAGGGGCAAGCGGGGGATCAGCAGGCGGGCGTCCCGTTCGGTTCCCCGCAGGGTCTGCCGAAGCACATTCTGAAAGATCTTTGCGGAGGCCTCGGCCACGGGCGTGTTCATGACGGCCAGGCAGAGGGGCTCCCAGAGGCGTGCGATCAGCGTCGGCGGCTGGTGCCCGCGCCGAAGCCACTCTGCCACCGGCAGATCGCCGTCCGGTGGTCGCGCGAGCATCCGCGCCACTCCAAGCATGGCTGCCAGGCGCCGGGACGGTTTCTCACCGCTCAGGGCGCGATACAGGACCGCGGCCAGATGCCAGGGACGCGTCGAGCGCGGCGACAGTGAAAACGCACGGGTCCCGCCGTCGGGCAGCAGTTCCTGTAGCGAGAGACCGAAGGGAAGGACGTGCAGTGCGGTCTCCGGATCGACCCCCACCGCGCGCATCTGCGCCAGAGCTTGCTTGCAGGCCCCGACCAGAATGTGCTGTCCGTTGTCCAGATGGGCGCCGTCAAGAACCAGGCTGCGGCCCCTGCCGCCAGGGTTGGCGGCCGCCTCGACGAGCACCACCGGCCGGCCGGCGCGCACCAGCTCCAGGGCCGCGACCAGCCCGGCCCAGCCGGCGCCGACGACTGCCACGGGGTCTCCGTCGGAGACGGGCTGGCGCACGGAGCCCTCCGCCACCGAAACCTGGCTCACCGCGGCTTTTTGGTACTTCGCGCGGTGCGCCAGGCGATCCATAGCTTGCGCAGCGGTGTCAGGTGCACGCGGTGCTC
>SKJG01000134.1 GCA_007116035.1 Thioalkalivibrio sp. | reverse complement strand
TGATCATGTGCATGCGCTGTATCCTCTTGCTCAACTTATCGGCGTTTCGGCAGCGGACTTGAGTTCCACCATCTGGCGCAGCGTGCCCCGGCTCAGGATGTCCAGGATCTTGTCCGCGTAGACCGGGTCGGTCGCGTAGCCCGCCTCCTGCAGGCCGCGCAGGTAGCCCTCGGGATCCGGGGCCTGCGCCAGCGCCTCCCGGTAGCGGGGGTTGCGCTGCAGGAAATCCACATAGTCGGCGAAGCTCTCGGCTGGGCTGTCGTAGGCGCGGAAGGCCGCGCGCTGCTGCTCCGGTATCCCGTTCACGTATTCCAGCGTGTTCACCTGCACCCGGGACCCGGCCCAGCGGGCGTCGGCCTTGATGCCGAAGAGGTTGTGGCTGCTCGAGCCGTCGGGCCGCGGGATCACGTGCCGGCCCCAGCCGGTTTCCAGTGCGGACTGGGCGAGCAGCACCTCCGGCGCGATCCCCAGCTCGGCGCCGGCCTTCTCGGCATGCGGCCAGAGTTCCTGGATGAAGGCCTGGGGTGACTCGGGCCGCCAGGTTGCGGGCGCTGAAGATCCGGTGCTGGCTGCGGGGGCAGGCGCCTGCCCGCTGGCGACAGAGGCCGGCCGGGAATCGCGCACCGGCAACCGGTGCTGGGGCATCCGCAGTTCGGCGGCGCCGGCCGGCTGAGCCATCCCGGGCGCCAGTTCCCGCAGCATCGATTCGCGCAGTCCGATGCCCTCGCCCCGTGACATCTCCAGGGCGATCTGCTGGTCGAACATCTCCCGGTAGAACTTCGTCTGGTCGCCGTCCATGCCGCTGTCGACGGGCATCGCGTCGCGCATGCTCTTCAGCATCATCTGGATGAACAGGGCCTCGAACTGCCGCGCCGCCGTGTCCGCGGCTTCCGGGGAATCCTCCCGCGCCAGGCGGCGCAGGTCGGAGAAGCCCTGGAAGTCGGCGTAGTTGTAGACTCCTGACACGTCGGCGTTCATCGGCGGCTCCCGGCTCGGCTAGATCACGATGAGCTGGGCGCGCAGCGCGCCCGCCTCGCGCAGGGCCTCGAGAATGGCCACCAGGTCGCCCGGCGCCGCGCCGACGCGATTCACCGCGCGCACGATCTCGTCCAGGCTGACGCCGGGGCCGAACAGGAACATGGGGTTCAGGTCCTCGGCAATCTCGATCTCGGTGCGCGGCGTGACCACGGTCTCTCCGCGGGCCAGGGGGGCCGGCTGCGATACGTCGAAGGATTCGGTGATGGTCACCGTCAGGCTGCCGTGGCTCACCGCCGCCGCAGAGACCGTGACGTTGCTGCCGATCACGACCGTGCCGGTGCGGGAGTTCACGATCACCTTGGCGGGCGGCTCCCCCGGCTGGACCCGGATGTTCTCCAGGATGGAAACGAAGGCCACGCGCTGGCCGGGATCCGCCGGAGCGCGGATGCGAACGGTGGAGCCGTCCTCCGCGCTCGCGGTGCCGCTGCCGAGGCTATCGTTGATCGCGTCGGAAAGGCGGTTGGCGGTGGTGAAGTCGAAGCGATGCAGGTGCAGCTTCACGCTGTCGCCCTGCGCAAAGGCGCTGGCCACCTCGCGCTCGACGGTCGCGCCGTTGGGAATGCGGCCGACGCTGGGCACATTGACGCTGATCCGGGAGCCGTCACGGCCCTCGGCACCCAGCCCGCCGACGACGAGATTGCCCTGGGCGATGGCGTAGGTCTGCCCGTCCGCACCCTTCAGCGGGGTCATCAGCAGGGAGCCGCCACGCAGGCTGGTGGCGTTGCCGATGGAGGACACCGTGATGTCGATGGTCTGCCCCGGCTTCGCGAAGGGCGGGAGATCCGTGTGGATCATCACCGCAGCGACGTTGCGCAACTGGGGATTCACGTCCGGGGGCACGGTCACGCCGAGCCGGCCGAGCATGTTCTTCAGGCTCTGCACCGTGAACGGCGCCTGGGTGGTGCGGTCACCGGTGCCGTCGAGGCCCACCACGAGGCCGTAGCCCACCAGCTGGTTGTTGCGTACGCCGCCGACCGAGGCCAGGTCCTTGACCCGTTCGTAGCCATGGGCGGGAACGGGAACCCCGGAAAGGGGCAACAGCAGGGCCGCGGCGAGCAGCCACGGCAGGGATCGCGAAGCCCATGGGGTCACTAATTGTCTGAACATGCCGCCGTGCTCCTCAGAAGGGCCAGATGGGGCTGTTGAAGAAACGTGTCAGCCACCCGGGGCTGTTGCTGTCCGCCAGCGTCCCGCTGCCGCCATAGGCCACCTGGGCATTGGCGATCTGGGTGGACATCACGGTGTTGTCGGCGCGAATGTCGACGGGCCGCACCACACCGTGCAGACGGATGTATTCCTCGCCCTGGTTGATGCGAATCCACTTCTCTCCCTGGATCACCAGGTTGCCGTTGGCAAGCACCTCGGCCACCGTCACGGTGATGTTGCCGTCCAGCTGGTTGCTCTGGGCGCTGTCACCCCGTCCGCCAAAGCTTCGCGTGCCATCGATCGCGTTGT
Source organism: Thioalkalivibrio sp. (assembly GCA_007116035.1). Taxonomy (GTDB): domain Bacteria; phylum Pseudomonadota; class Gammaproteobacteria; order Ectothiorhodospirales; family Ectothiorhodospiraceae; genus Thioalkalivibrio. Next base: position 23,448 of record SKJG01000134.1, on the reverse strand, counting down.
TGAGGACGGGCCGACCGTTGATCGTCACGCCTCCGCCGAAGATGGTCGGGTTCGGTATTTCCAGACTGCTTTCCTTGCTGCTGCTCGTGTTTGCGGACTTGCGGGCCTGGGTACGCTCCGCCAGGCGAACGGTAAGAATGTCGCCAACGCGGTGCGCCTTGTCGTCGCTGAACAGGCCCCCGTTCTGGCTCACCTGGAAGATCGCGCCGTTGTTCTGCTCGGGCGGTACCGGCGCCGCCGGCGCAACGGGCCTGAATGCCGGATCGTCCCCGCGCACGACGCCGTGCGGGCCACCCGCACAGGCCGCAAGCAGGACCGGCAGCAGCAAGGCGGCCAGGAGCCGGGGGGCAACATGTCTCAACCTATCCATCTTGGCACCGTCCTTTCCGTGCTCGCCTATCGGCCGAGGTTGTTGTTCACGTACTGGAGCATCTGGTCGGCGGTAGAGATCGCCTTGGAATTCATTTCGTAGGCGCGCTGGGTCTCGATCATGTTGACCAGCTCCTCGACGGTGTTCACGTTGGAACCCTCGAGGAAACCCTGGATCAGCGAGCCTCTGCCGTCGAGACCGGGAGTCCCGGTCTGCGGAGCCCCGCTCGCCGCGGTCTCGGTGAACAGGTTCTGGCCGACGGGCTGCAGTCCGGCAGGGTTGATGAAGTCGGCCAGCTGCAGCGCACCGACCTCCACGGGCCCGACGTTGCCGGCCACCTGGGCACTGACGGTCCCGTCCTCGGCGACGGTGATGCTCAGGGTGCCCTCGGGAATCACGATGCCCGGCTGGACCTCGTAGCCGCTGGAGGTCACCATCTGGCCCTCGCTGTTGAGCTGGAAACTGCCGTCGCGGGTGTACCCCAGGCTGCCGTCCGGCATCAGGATCTCGAAGAAACCCCGGCCCTGGATGGCCACGTCGAGCGAGTTGTCGGTCTGGGTCAGGTTGCCCTGGGTGAACATCTTTTCCGTGGCCACGGTGCGCACGCCGGTACCCAGCATCAGCCCGGAGGGCAGTTCGGTGTTCTGCGCCGACTGTGCGCCCGCCTGCCGCACCGTCTGGTAGACCAGGTCCTCGAACACCGCCCGGCTCTTCTTGAAGCCGGTCGTGTTGACGTTGGCCAGATTGTTCGAGACCACGGACATGCGCGTCTGCTGCGCATCCAGTCCGGTCTTGGCGATCCACAGGGCCTTGTTCATGGGTACATCCCCTTGTCAAAACTTCAAAATCGCAGCGCCGTCTACGAGAGGCGCAGCAGGCTGGCCGAAGCCGCGTCGTTGTCCTCGGCGGTTTTCATCATCTTCACCTGCATCTCGAAATGCCGGGCCAGGTCGATCATCCGGACCATGGCCTCCACCGTGTTCACGTTGCTCGACTCCAGCATGCCGTTCACCAGGTTCACGCCCGCATCCGGCGGCTGTTCCAGCCGCTGTGCGTGCCGGATCAGGCCATCCTCGCCCCGTACCAGTTCGGCGGGATCAGGGTTGACCAGCTTGATGCGGTCCACCTGCGCCAGCGTGTTGGCCTCCTGGCCCAGGGGCCGGATGCTGATGGTGCCGTCGCTGCCGATCTCCAGGGTCTCGAACGGCGGCACCGCGATCGGACCGCCGTCTCCGAGCACCGGCAGGCCGGTGCCCGTTGTCAGCAGGCCGACGGAGTCGACCCGCAGGTCGCCGGCCCGGGTGTAGGCCTCGCCTCCATCCGGGGCCTGGACCGCAATCCAGCCCTCGCCCTGCAACGCCACGTCCAGGTCGCGCCCGGTCGCCTGCAGCGGGCCGGGGCTGAGGTCCACCCGCATGTCCTCCGTCACCGCGTAGGTGCGGGTGTCATAGCCCGGACCGGTCACCGGCCTGCTGGCGAAGGCATCCAGGGAGGCCTTGAAGCCGGTGGTGCTGGCGTTGGCCAGATTCTGGGTGTTACGCGCCTGGGCCAGGGCCGTTTCCTTGGCCCCGGACATCGCGACGTAGAGCATGCGGTCCATCGTCGTTTACCCCGCTTACCGGATATTGATGATGGTCTGGGTGATCGTGTCGGCCGTGGAGATCACCTGCGCGTTCGCCTGGTAGTTTCTCTGTGCCGCGATCAGCTTGACGAGCTGCTCGGCGATGTCGACGTTCGAACCCTCGAGGCCGCCCGACTGGATCAGGCCGAAGTCGCCGGCATCGGCCTCGCCGAGAACGACTTCGCCGGCAGCAAACGAGGAACCCCAGGTGTTGTCGCCCAGCTGCTGCAGGCCCTGGGGATTGGGGAAGTTGGCCAGCGCCACCTTCCCCAGCGACAGTGACTCACCGTTGGTGAACCGGGCAAACACGACCCCGGACGCGTCGATGTCCACACCGCTCAGCCGTCCGGTGGTGAAGCCGTCCTGACTGAGCTTGGAGACATTGAACGGGCTGCCGAACTGGGTGGTGGCGCCCATGTCGAAGGTCAGGTCCAGCGGGTCCGCGCCATTGACTGGCTGGAAGGTACCACCGAAATCGAAGCGACCGGTCGCCGGGTCGACCAGGCTTCCCTTGCTGTCGAATTGGAGTGGCCGGGAATCCCCCACGAGACCCCCATCGATGGCGAGGTAGCTGTCCCACTCCCGCGCATCGGTCTTGCGGAAATAAAGGGTCGCGGTGTGCGCCTCGCCCAGGGAATCGTAGAGAGTCAGCGAGGTGGAATTGTTGTAGGTGCCCGGATCGGCGATATCGAACGCGATCGCCGGATCGATCACCTCGGCCTCGGAACTGAGATTCAACGTACCCGTGACCAACTCGCTGGCCTTGGGTGGCGCAACGCCGGTGGAGAGCTTCAGGTCGGTCAGCGCGCCGGTGTTGAACCGGGTGCCATCCTTGTCCTGGGGCGGGTAGACCTGCAGCCGCTGGCCCTGCGCGTTCACTACGAAATCGTCGCGGTTCACCTGGAAGGCCCCGGCGCGGCTATACACCTGGGACCCGGCATCGCTGAGCACGAAGAAACCCTGGCCGTTCAACGCCAGGTCCAGATTGTTGCCCGTGAAGTCGATGTTGCCCTGGCTGAACTGCTGGGTGACCGCCGCCAGGCGCACACCGCCACCGATGGCGGTCTGGTTGACCCCTCCGAAGGCGGGCGGAAAGACGTCGGTAAACTCGGCCCGCGACTGCTTGAAGCCGACGGTCCCCGCGTTTGCAACGTTGTTGCCCGTGGTGCGCAAGTCGGCCGAAGCCGCGTTCAATCCACTCAACCCAGTATTAAATGGCATATCCTGTCTCCTGTATTCGCTAGATGGGCGCGGAAGTCCCGGTGGACTCCGTCAACCGATACGTCGCACCTCGGAAAAATCAATCTCGCCCAGGCCATCCACCTGAAGCGTCAATGAACCGTCCTTGTTGCCCAATGAAACGCTGGCCACACGGGCGGCCAGGAAGACATCCAACGCCTCGCTCCGCCCTGCACCCCGGGCCTCGGCGCGGAATTCGTAGACGCCCGGGTTTCCCATCTGCCCGGACTCATCGAGCCCGTCCCAGCGAAACTGGGCCAGACCCGAGCCCTGCGGACCCAGCGCGAGCCGCCGCACCAGTGCGCCCGACTGGTCGTAGATGCCAACGGTCACGTCACTGGCAGAGGCAGGAACCTCAACTGCACCCCACTGCCCCTGCTGCGGATCGATCACCGCCATGTCCACGGGCACCATCACCTGCCGGTCGACCAGGTTGGCCGCCTGCAGAGCCTGTCCGGAGTACATCGACTGGCTCAGGCCCTTGAAGGATTTTTGCAGGTCCTCGATACCGGAAACCGTTCCGAACTGCGCCAACTGACCGAGGAACTCGCCGCTCTCCATGGGCTTGAAGGGGTCCTGGTTCTGCAGCTGCGTGACCATGAGCTTCAGAAAATCGGTCTGGCCCAGCCGGTCCTTGCCCTTTTCCGGCGCTGCCTCTCGGCCGGTCAGTCCCAGCTTGGCCAGGATATCGCTGTCAATCGTGCTCATCCGGGATCCCCTTGCTCGTTACTGCTGGCCCAGCTGCAGGGTGCGCAGCAGGAGTTGCTTGGTGGTGTTCATCACTTCGACGTTGTTCTGGTAGGAACGGGAGGCGGAAATCATGTTGGCCATTTCCTCGACCACGTTGACGTTCGGCTTGTAGACATAGCCCTGCTCGTCGGCCAGCGGATGATTCGGCGCGTATTCCGCCCGCGGTTCCGCCTGGCTTTCCATCACCCCGACCACCTGCACCGGCGTCGCGGTCGAATGGGGTCCGACCCCCTGCAGTACCGACGCGAAGACCGGGTGCTTGGCCCGGTACGCCTGCTCGGGACTGCCGCTGACGACCTGGGCATTGGCCATGTTGCTGGCCACGGCATTAAGGCGGACCGACTGGGCGCTGAGCGCGGATCCCGAAACATCGAAGAGCTTGAAAAGATTGCTCATGGCTTCTTACTCTCCCTTCAGGGCGGTACGCAGCCCACGAAACCGGGCATTGAGAAAATCCAGGCTGGCCTGGTACTGAATGGCGTTCTGGGAAAAGGCCGCCTGCTCCATCTGCGCGTCCACGGTGTTGCCGTCCAGCGAAGGCTGGTTGGGTACGCGGTACTGCGGCTCCATCCCCAGCCCGGGCGTGCCCACGGCCAGGTGGGCCGAATGGGTGCGGGTCACGGTCACGCTCTGACCCTGTTGTGCATGGCCCAGGGCCGCACGAAAATCGATGTCCCGCGCCTTGTAATTCGGGGTATCCGCATTGGCCAGATTGGAGGCCAGCAACTCCAGGCGGCGTGAGCGCACCTGCAATGCATCGGCGTGGATACCCAGTGCCTTGTCGAATGAGAGGGACATACCCATTGCACCTCGAAAAACATGTCTGCCGAATCCGAAGCAACAGACGTGCCATGTGCAGGGATTCTTTGATTTCAATTACTTGAAATGCGATTCCGGTCATGCGGCGGCGTTGCCGCGGCAAGATTCCGCCACCCGGGCCGGCCGTACGCAGTCGCAACAACGAAGTTTTGACGCCCGGACGGCCGCCCGGCGGGCCTAACTCTCTTGGCCTCGGAGCGCGCCACCCCGAATAAGGAAAGCACAAGCGCCTATGGAGTCCGGCGGCTTGCCGCCGCTGTGCGGAGCTGAGTCATCCCCGGCGCGGAATAGCGGGAGCAAGCTCCCGCACTCCATAAGCTGTAGTGCAGGACGGCAGCCGCATTCCGTGACGCGCTGCCGAAGGCGGCAAGAACTTGCCGCCCCGGAGCAAGGAAGGATGGACGCTGAGACCTAAAGTTTGCGGGCAACGGGCCGCAAAGGACCACAGAGCCCCGGCACCTGGCACATCACGGAGAAGACCCATGCAGAACAGCGAGCTGAGCCCCACCCCGCACTCCCTACCCGCCTATCACGAACTTCCGGAGATGACCGTGGGGGCTGCGCTGCTTGGGTTCCTGCCGGCATTCCGCGACCTGGAGACCGACGAGGTGCACCTGTCGGTGAACGAGAACGGCAAGCTGGCGACCGTGCACCTGCTGGACAACCTTCCCGACCACTGGGTGATCGAGCGGGACGAAGCCGGCCGCATCACCGCCCTGAAGGAAGGCATCATCGCCGGTTTCATGCGCCACGAACGCTTCTTTACCCGTTCAGACCTGGCGCACCTTCGCTGGGACGCCTGACAGGCTGCAGCTCGGGGCGCTGTTGCCGGATCACCCGGTTAACATTCATGGCCCTGCGCCACCCCCGACGACGAAAAGCCGCGCCACGGAAACACACGGAAAAGAATCTGATTCGTTTCAGTTTCGGTGTTTTCCGTGTTTTTCCGTGGCTGCATTTTCACGCTAGCCACGCACCCGCTCCAGGCTGACGAAACGGTTTCGCTCGTCGCAGCAGAGCAGGAATTCACCGACGACGCCCTGGCTGGTCACGTGAGGCCGCAGGAAGCGCGCGGGCATCTTCACCCGCGTTCCGTCGCTTGCGGTCGCGACCAGGTAGCGGGCTTCACCGGTATAATAGGCAAGCATTTCCTGCGGGGAGATCCGCAGGCGCAGGCGGAATTCGTTCATCGACCTCGACGGGACCCCGTGGACCAGGACAGCGCGCATTTTGCGCCGCCGTCCGCCGCGATGCCAACCGGCCTCCGAACCACCGTCCCCGGTTCTCGCGGCCTTCCGCGCAAACGATCGGAGTAGACTCCGAGGCAGGTCCGCCATTCCAGTGCCGGACCCGGATTCTTGCCGCAGGAACAGGGTGACGGATGATTGATGTCGCGATCGTTGCCTTTACGACCTTCTTCGTAACCGTGGGGCCGGTTGATGTAGCCGTGGTCTACGCGGCATTGACGCCGCGGCACACCCCCGCGGCCCGGAAGAAGATGGCCCTGCGGGCCACTGTGGTCGCCACGATCATCCTGCTCGCCTTCGCCCTGCTGGGCGAGACCTTACTATCCTGGCTCGGTATCTCGCTGCCGGCCCTGCGCACCGCCGGCGGCATCCTGCTGCTGTTGATCGGCATCGACATGGTCTTCGCACGGCAATCGGGAGGGGTGTCCGCGACCGAGAGCGAGACCCGCGAGGCCTCCGACCGTGCCGACCTCTCGGTGTTTCCGCTGGCGACTCCGCTGATCGCCGGCCCGGGTGCGATGGGAGCGGCCATCCTGCTGATGGCCGGCACCAGCGGCGATGCCCTGCATCAGGCCACGGTGATTGCGATGCTGCTGCTGGTGCTGCTGCTGACCCTGGCCTGCCTGCTGGCGGCGGTGCGGATCCAGCACCTGCTGGGTATCACGGGCGCGCAGGTGCTCACGCGGATCCTGGGTGTCCTGCTGTGCGCCCTCGCGGTTCAGTTTGTCTTCGACGGCATCGCTGACAGCGGCATCCTCGTCTGAGCTGCCAAGGCGGGACTCTGCCGCCGCCGGCACCGACAGCGACGGTTACTGGTTGATCCAACGGCCCTGGGCGTCGCGGCACGCGGTGCCGACGATGGTCTCGGTCCGGCCGTCGATCTCGCCAAGGACCCGGTACTCCCGGCAGTCCTGTCCGGCCGATTGGAAGGTCCGCGTCGGCGTGGTCTGGAACTGGTTGCCGGTGTTCGGATTGCTCCAGGCCACCGTGCGGTTATCGGGCGCCGTCTCCAACGTGTTGTGGACCCGGCGTTGGTCCGTCTCGTCCATGTTGCGCCCGATCGCGCCACCGATCGCCGCACCGGCCAGCGTCCCGGCGATGATGGCCGCGGTCTGGCCGCGCCCGCCACCGACCTGGGTACCCAGTAGGCCGCCGAGCACACCGCCCACGACGGCGCCGGTCTGTTGCTGCGTCGGCTGGGTCGCGCAGGCCCCGAGGCTCAGCGCCAGGACCACCGCGACCATCGTCTTGATCAGTTTCATGCCTTCACCTCATCGAATACGTCAATCTGGGTGCACGGGGTGATTCCCGTTTCCCGGATGATAGTCCAGCTTATCTGAACGAAACGTGAAACCCGGAAGCACCGCGCCGCCACACGGTTTTGTCGTTCCCACCGGGCCGGCCGCCGTTCGCAGCACCCGCAGTGCGGTTTGGGGCTCACTCGAAGTTTCGGTCCTTTACAAGCGCTGGCGGTGCGACACGCGAGGATACGCTGAGCGCGGTCACCGTGACGAGAATCAGACCCATCCCGAGAATCTGAACGAAAGCCAGGCTTTCATGCAGCACCACGGCGCCGAACAGCGTCGCAGTGACCGGTTCGACCATCGCCACGATGGAAGCCACGGCCGGCGCGGTATACCTGAGCCCGTTGATATACAAAGCGAACGACAAACCCGCCCCGAACACGCCAAGCGCTGCGAACAGCGGCCAGTCCGGTGTACTCAGTACAGCGCCCATCTGGGCGCCATCCCCCGGCCACATCAGGACGAGGACGAGCACCCCGAAGGCAATCGAGAGAATCGCCTGCGGACTGCCGTGCGAACCGGCGTACTTGAAGCCGAAGATGAACACCGCGTAGGACAGGCCAGCCAGCAGGCCGGCGCCGGCACCGATGAGGGTGACACCGCCCGCGCCGGTGTCGTAGATCTGGGTCAGCAGCACGATGCCAACCATTACCAACGCGATCGCAACCAGCTTGAGCACGGTGGGACTTTCCAGCTTCAGGGCAAACGAAACGAGGTACACGAACACCGGTGCGGTGTACATCAGCGTGGCTGCCACCGCCACGCTTCCATTCGCGATGCTCACGAAATAGAACGCGAAGTTGCCCGCCACGCCCACACCGGCCACGGCCGACCAGAACCACAACCGACCACTCGCAAGCCCGCTGCCGTGAGGCCGCAAAGCGAGCCAGGCGAGCACGAACACGAGCCCGATTGCACCCCGGTAGAACGAGACCACGAAGGCGTCCCAGCCATCGGCCATCAGAATGCCGCCGATCCCGCCCGACAACCCCCAAAAGAGAGCCGCGAGCACAACGAAACCCACCCCCAAGCCCATCAATGGCTCCCCTTTTCGTTGTATGAAGCGGCAGCGATGTGCGACGGAACATGGCGCCGGCGTGCAGGAAGGCGAACCCCACCGTCGGTTCGAGACCGGTGCGTAAATCATACAGAGAAGCCATGCGTAGTAGAAAAAGGACCAGAGACGTTGGCCGCGGGTCCGCCGGGCGACGCAGCCGCCGAGGCCGCACTGGAAGCGCTGATTGCCGGCCGCCTCGAAGGGACCGAGGGCCGGGTGCTCGCGCGCGATCTGACGCCCGCGATGATTGCCTACCCCCATCCCGATAGGCGCAATCGGCCCTTCGGTACCCGCCTTTGATACATTCAACGCCGGAACGCATCCAGGCAGACAAGAACCAGCGCATTACCCGGCGCTGGATTGTCCCTACGATTTTTTCACCCACATGCAGTCTCACGCTGATGAAAATCGCGATCATTGGAGCCGGCATGGCCGGCCTGAGTGCGGCCAACCGGCTGCGTGAAGCCGGGGTGGACTGCACCGTCTTCGAAAAGAGTCGGGGCCTCGGCGGACGCATGGCGACGCGTCGGGTCGGTGCGCTTCATTTCGACCATGGGGCGCAATACTTCACGGCTCGAGGAATGCGTCTCCAATCTCGGTTGGCGCAGTGGCAGGCCGATGGCAGCGTGGCGGAGTGGTTGCCCGGGAAGTGGGTGGGAACGCCAGGGATGACGGCCCCGGCCCGATCACTCGCAGAGGGGCTCCAGGTGATTCGGGAATACCGGGTAACCGGGCTTGTTGGCGGGCCCGGGCACTGGCGGCTGGTGTCGGACACCGCATCCACCAGCGCGCTTGGACGCGAGTCGTTCAACGCAGTGATCATGGCCATCCCCGCACCGCAGATCGGCCTGCTGGCCGCTTCGGCCGGGGTCCGGTTTGTCGAACTGGAACGCGTCCGCTACGCACCCTGCCTGACCCTGATGTTGGCCTTCGATGGGGCCACCGGGTTGCGTGAGCCATCGCTCAGCCCGCGGGACGGGCCGGTCGCCTGGATTGCGCGCGACCACACCAAGCCCGGTCGAGCCAGCGCAGTGGAGACACTGGTCGTGCACGCAACACCCGCTTGGTCGAGGGAGCATGTCGATGATGCCGCGGAAAGCACGGCGGATGCCCTGCTGCGGGCCCTTCGTTCACATATCGGCGATGCCGAGCCGGCGTTTCGGATGGTCCATCGTTGGCTGTACGCCCGGGTGGAGCAGACGGCCGAAGCCCCGTTCCTCTGGGACCCGGTCCAGTTGGTGGGTGCCTGCGGCGACTGGGCGGGGGGTCCGCGCGTGGAGTGCGCGTTCGAGAGCGGAGAAGCGATGGCTACCACCCTGATCGAGGCCTTGGCCTGAACCGACCGCTCTGACGAGGCCTGTGGATGACAACCCCGATGGAATCCCGCGAAGACAGGCACGTGATGCTGTTCCCTCCGAACCGTGGCGAGGCCCTGGCCCGCCTCGAGGCCTTCATGCCAAACGCCGGCCGGCGGTATGCCGCCGAGCGTAACCGGGATACCGGTGCGGGTTTGCGTGACAACGTGTCCATGCTCTCGCCCTACATCCGCCACCGCGTGATCACCGAGCGCGAGGTATTGGCGGCCGTGTTGCAACGGCACGCGCCGCAGGCGGCAGAGAAGTTCATCCAGGAGGTGTTCTGGCGAACCTACTGGAAAGGCTGGCTGCAGATGCGGCCACAGGTCTGGCAGGCGTTCTTACTGGAGCGCGATGCGGACCGGGAGCGGTTGGACCGTTCGTCGGACCTGCGCGCGGCCGTGGCCGGCGCCGAGGACGGTCGCACAGGCATCGACGGGTTCGACGACTGGGCCCGGGAACTGGTGCAGACCGGTTATCTGCACAATCACGCGCGGATGTGGTTCGCCTCGATCTGGATCTTCACCCTGCGCTTACCGTGGAGCCTGGGGGCGGACTTCTTCCTGCGCCACCTGCTCGATGCCGATCCGGCCTCGAACACGCTTGGCTGGCGCTGGGTGGCCGGGATCCAGACGCCGGGCAAGACCTACCTGGCACGGTCCGACAACATCGAGAAATACACCGGAGGCCGTTACCGGCCCAAGGACCTGGCCGCCGAGGCCCAACCCGTCCGTGACGAGACGCCAGCCGGGCGGGGCCCACTCATTCCGCCGGTTCAGCCGGCCACCAACCGTCCCACGCTGCTCCTGCTGCATGGCGACGATTTCGCGGGGCACGAACGCATCCCGTCGGGGGCCGAAGTGCACGCCGTGGTGGTTGCCGCCAGTGGTCATCGGGGCCATCGCTGGCCCTTTGGCGAGCGCGCAGGACGTTTCGTCGCGTCCTTGGCGGCAGACACGGCGGAGCGTCTGATGCACGACGGTCAGACGAATGTGCAGGTCATCGATGCACTGCAAGCCGACCCGATACGCGAGCACTGTGCCGCTGCCCGCGTGCGCACCGTTGTGACGCCGGAAGCCCCGGTCGGCCCGCTGGCAGACGGCTTGAAACGCCTGGCAACGGAACTCAAGGGCGACGGCATCGAGATCGTTCCGCTGCGCCGCCCCTGGGATGACCTCGCCTGGCCCCACGCCACGCACGGTTTCTTCCGCTTCCGACAACAGATCCCTCAACTCATCGCCGACAACGGTCTGGGCCCAAACGACCCGCCGCCCGGCTAGCGGAACCCTCGGTCCCTCGGCGCTCCCGACCGAGTCCAACCATTCCAGCTTCCTTGCGGCACCCCGCCGTAGGGCCGGATGCGGCGACGCCCGATCCCGTCGGGGCAAGCCCCTGGCGTGTCCCCCCATCCCGGCCCTGGCAAACCGTGGACCTGTCGCGGCGCCCGTCGCGGCCTCGGCAAAGGCATGGGTAAAAATACGTACTGGATTCTTGAACTGGATTCCGTTTATGCGTAACCTCTAATTGTGCAATGCAGCAAGACCTCTCGCCGGGACGTCCGAAGTGCGCATTGCCGAACAGAAACATAGCAGCGCTTCGCACCGGCACCGGCGAAGCCCATCACAGGTATGCGCCATGAGTTTGAGTCTCGCCCGGAATCCCGATCGGTCCTACGATATCCTGCGTTCCGATCACCAGCATCTGCGTTCGATCTTTTCGCCGAAGGCGATCGCCCTGATCGGCGCCACCGACCGGGTCGGCAGCGTCGGCCGCACCCTGCTGTGGAACCTGCTCAGCCATCCCTTCGGCGGCACGCTGTACCCGGTGAACGGGCAGCGCCAGAGCGTGCTGGGAGTTCGCGCCTACGCCTCCATCGCGGATGTGCCGGAAACGGTGGATCTGGCGATCATCGCCACGCCGGCCCCCACGGTGCCCGCAGTGATTCGGGAATGCATCGCCGCGGGCGTACGCGGGGCGATCGTGATCTCCGCCGGCTTCCGGGAAATCGGGCCCGAAGGCGCGGCGCTGGAGACCGAGATCCAGGAGGCCCTGCAGCACAGCGCGCTGCGGGTGATCGGGCCCAACTGCCTGGGCGTGATGAGCCCGCGCACCGGCCTGAACGCCACCTTCGCCGGGGTGATGGCGCAGCCCGGCCACGTCGCCTTCATCAGCCAGAGCGGGGCCGTGGGCACCGCGGTGCTCGACTGGAGCCGTCAGCACAACGTGGGCTTCAGCACCTTCGCGTCCATCGGTTCGATGCTGGACGTGGATTGGGGCGATCTCATCCACTACCTGGGCGACGACCCGCACACCCGCAGCATCGTGATCTACATGGAGAGCATCGGTGATGCCCGCTCGTTTCTCTCCGCCGCCCGCGAAGTCGCGCTGACCAAGCCGATCATCGTCATCAAGGCCGGCCGGACCGAGGCCGCCGCGAAGGCAGCCGCCTCTCACACCGGCTCCCTGGCCGGCAGCGACGCCGTGCTCGACGCTGCCTTCCGCCGCTCCGGGGTGCTGCGCGTGGACTCGCTGTCCGAGATGTTCGATGTCGCGCAGGTGCTCGCGAAGCAAACCTATTTGCCGCAGGGGTGCCGCCTGACGATCCTGACCAATGCCGGTGGCCCGGGCGTGCTCAGCACCGATACCCTGATCACTGGAGGCGGCGAACTGACCCCGCTGCACGAAGACACCCTGACCGAACTGAATGCCGTATTGCCTCGGCACTGGAGCCACGGCAACCCCGTCGACATCCTGGGCGACGCCGATCCGGAGCGCTATGCCAAGGCCTTCGAGATCGCCGCTCGTGATCCGAATGCCGATGGCATTTTGGTGGTGCTGACGCCCCAGGCGATGACCGATCCGACCCGGACTGCCGAGCGCATCCGGGAATGCGCCAAGGATCTGAAAAAGCCGGTGCTGGCCAGCTGGATGGGCGGCGCCGATGTCGTTGCCGGGCAGGCGATCCTGAACCAGGCCAATATTCCGACCTATTCGCACCCGGATGGCGCCACCCACCTGTTCAACCTGATGTGGCGCTACCACTGCAGCCTGAAGGCCCTGTACGAAACCCCCGCCCCGGCGATGACCTGGGACGAGTCCGGCCTCGCCCTGACCCAGGTCAAGCGCTTGCTGAAGCAGGCCGCCCGCGACCGGCGCACCGTGTTGACCGAACTGGAATCGAAGACCCTGCTTGCGGCCTACGGCATCCCGGTGGTGGCGACCCACAAGGCGCATACCGCCGCCGAGGCCGTGGTCCAGGCCCGGGCGATCGGCTATCCGGTGGTGGTCAAACTGGACTCCAAGACCCTCACCCACAAGAGCGACGTTGGTGGAGTGCGCCTGCACCTGACCGATGACGCGGCCGTGACCGCCGCCTTCGAAGGCATCCGCGACGCCGTTGCGGCCAAGGCCGGGGCGGAGCATTTCGACGGCGTCACCGTGCAGCCGATGATCTCCCGGGACGACAGCTACGAACTCATTCTCGGCAGCAGCGTGGACGCGCAGTTTGGCCCCGTGCTGTTGTTCGGCGCCGGTGGGCAGATGGTGGAGGTGATGCGCGACAGCGCCGTCGCCCTGCCGCCCCTGACCACCACCCTCGCCCGCCGCCTGATGGAGCAGACCCGCATTCATGCCGCGCTGCAGGGCGTGCGCGGACGCGAGGCGGTGGACCTGCCGCAGATCGAGAAGCTGCTGGTACGCTTCAGTCAGCTGATCATCGAGCATCCGGAGATCAAGGAAATCGACATCAACCCCTTGCTGGCCTCGCCGATGGACGCCTCCGGACACGGGGCCTTGCGCGCCCTCGATGCCCGGGTGCTGCTGCATGCGCCGGATGTGGATGTCCGTGCCTTGCCGCGCCCGGCCATCCGGCCCTATCCGATCCAGTACGTCAGCGATTGGGTCCTGAAAGACGAGCGGGCCGTGACGATCCGCCCGATTCGCCCGGAAGACGAACCGTTGATGACGCAGTTCCACCAGAACCTGTCCGAGGGCAGCGTCTACCTGCGCTACTTCCACATCATGCAACTGACCCAGCGCGTGGCCCATGAGCGGCTCACCCGCATCTGCTTCACCGACTACGACCGGGAGATGGCCCTGGTGGTCGACTATCACGACCCGGAGCGCGACGAACACCGTATTCTCGGTGTCGGCCGCTGGAGTCGGCTGCACGACAGCCGCCACGCCGAGTTCTCGATGCTCATCAACGATGCCGATCAGCGCCTGGGCATGGGTACACAGTTGCTCCGCCTGCTGGTCAACAGCGCCCGCGAGGAAGGGGTGACGCGGATCACCGCAGACATCCTGAACGAGAACCAGGGCATGCAGCGCGTCTGTCGCAAGGTCGGCTTCCACCTGGGCACGCCACAGGACGGCGTGGTCGAGGCGGAAATCGAACTCGATTGCGAAACGGCACGCGCCAGGGCCTGCGCCTGAACGAAGGCGGGAACGGGGTTTTTTTTGGGCGTCTCGCTCCCTCGACCTTTCGGGACGGGTAGCTGACTGGGTCGTTCGCCCTGATCTGGAGCGCGAGCCAATCGGCGCGTGAAGTCGGGGTCACAGGGCGTCCGCAGCGATCCCGGTGCCCGGCTCCGGGAGGAGAAGCACCGCCAGACCGGCGACCGCCGAAACCCCCGGGGATACCCGACCCCCGGTGCGGCCGCTGGGGCAAGCCCGCACGCACCCCCACCTTCCCGAAAATTTTTCCTCAGGCCAAACATTCCTGGGCACTGCCCCATTCTCGGGGCCGATCCGGGCAGGACTTGGGCGGCGCCACTTGGCCCTCAGCGGCCACCCTGACGCTCATCATGAGCGGCTGGTCAGCATTCGGTTGCCGATAGCGTCGGAGCACCCACGAGCCCAAGCAACTCAATGAGTTAACCGGGCCATCCGCCCTTCGCTTCCGCATAACGTCATCCATCAGGCGCGCCCTTTGGTGTCACCTGCATGGATTTCTTGGAAACTCCGTCCATCTTCTTTTCGATTTCAGCGATTCGCTCCTTGGTGGCGTCAATGGACGCTTGGCCTGCCATGTAGGAGGCAAGCGTGCCGCCCTCGCGCCTCGAATATGCCGCGTGGATCTGTGCCTTGCGCTGTGCCAACCAGTTGCGTTGCTCCGCAATCTCGGAGGCACGTGCTGACTCGGGAAGCGAAACGATGAAATCGTGAAAAAGGATGTAGAGTTGGGCATCGTACAGAAACGCCACGTTCGAGATGGTGTAGTTCTTGCGTTGCTGTTGGTCGAGTTTCGCCAAGGTTTCTTCAAGTTGCTGAATCGGCTGGTCAACATTTGGATTCCAGTCCGGAAAGAGGCTGGTCTGTTCCGACTGTGGTGCGGCGCAGCCGGGCAGTAGCAACCCACTACAAACAAGAACGGCTATGGTCACGAATTTGATCATCTCTGCTTCCAAAGTGTATTGGACAGAATCCGCTATCTCGTTGATAGACAGGCTCTGTATAGCACGGCACAGCGTCCCCATCGACCAGTCTTTATCCGTCCGCGAGCATGCCTTGCCCGACCGTCAGCGCACTGGGGGTGGCTTGGGGCGAGAGGAGATTATGGCGCTACTCCAGCCACAGCGGGCGTCAGCAATGAGGCGGGTTGGAGACTTCCGGGCAGGTTTCGTCACCAGCCGCTCAGGGTCGGCTTGAGACCTCATGGCTTTGTCGGATGGCTCGAATCGAGTTCAAGCGCACGGCCCGCCGACCGACGGACCC
Organism: Thioalkalivibrio sp.; assembly: GCA_007116035.1. Classification (GTDB taxonomy): domain Bacteria; phylum Pseudomonadota; class Gammaproteobacteria; order Ectothiorhodospirales; family Ectothiorhodospiraceae; genus Thioalkalivibrio. Next base: position 7,971 of record SKJG01000134.1, on the reverse strand, counting down.
CTGTTTCATTCTTCCGGCCAGCAGATGGACCGGATCAGGACCGTGAATTTGTCGACGCCCAACATCGCGTAGGGATCGTCGATACCTTGTTCTTGCAACCACTGCGCCTGCAAGCCGTATGCGAGAGGCTCTTGGGCGGCCAAACAGGGGTATTGCATTCCCGTCACCGTCTGCACGTGGTGAACCAGCTCATGCAACAAGGTGCTCTGGTCGAATAGGTCGTCGGCGCGACAGCCCTCTGGCAGCCAGATCGATTGCGTCTCGTGATCGTACAGACCACAGGCGAAGGTCCCTCCGCGACCTCCCCCTCCGTAGACCCGCGCGTCCATGACTTCCTGCGGCACCAAGAGGACCGCTGGCGGCGGGGGCGGCTCGCAACCGATCTGCAGACAGATCCAGATCAACATTCCCGGGATGAGCGCTTCCATCTCGATCCCTCCACTACAAGCATAGGCCGCCGGTCCGCCGTTCGCCGGCTCCGTTCGTCAACGCCGCGCGGCAACTCAGGGCCGCCGAGGCTTTCACGACACCCGCACGCGACACCGGTCAGGTACTAATGACCGCTGACTGCCCGCTCTGGCTCGGCTTCTGCCAGCAACATCTTGGGGGGTTGGAATCTCGACCCTGGGCCGACAGTGGCTATCGTGAGCCAGCGGCTCGTAACCGGCACGTTACCGGCCGCCCCAAGAGCCGGTGGTAGCGCTTGTCCCCGCCACGGTGATCTTCTACTCTGCAATAACGGTGGACATCGTGGCGACTCAAGTGAGCGAATTGCACCGAATCACGATCGATCCCGACGTCTGCAGAGGACGCCCATCCGTGCGGGGTCTGCGCATTCGGGTCAAGGATGTCCTGGATCTTCTGGCTGCCGGCGCCTCACACAAGGAGGTGCTGCAGGATTACCCCTATCTTGAACCGGAAGACATTCTCGCCGTTCTGGAGTATGCCGCTCGTCAGAGTGACCATCCTGTGCTGTCCGTTGCCTGATGCGCTTCCTGGTGGATGCGCAACTGCCCCCGGCACTTGCTCGGTGGTTGAGCGCCCAGGGCTGTCCAGCCGACCACGTCGCCGGTCTCGGGATGGAAGCTTCGCCGGATCGAGTGATTTGGGAGTGGGCATCAAAAGAGGGGGGGTGGTGATTGTCACCAAGGACGGAGACTTCGCCATCTGGCGAATCGCGTCCAGCGCCAGGACGCCACCCGTCGTGTGGCTGGGAATGGGCAATACTCGCCGGTCGAAATTACTGGAGCGGATGGAGTTCCTTTTGCCTCGGGTGGCGGCCGGCCTGGAAAGCGGCGAGGCGCTGATCGAAATTCGTTGATGGCGCTGGAGATCATGGGTAGCACCTCTGGTAGTGGGCTTGCTTCGACCGTTGGCTTGACCAGCCTTTGAGGATTTCAGAAGGCTGCACTTCAGATTGGTCGATGCCGGAAGAGAATTCCGAGCGGCCCGAAGATGGCGACATCAAGAGGCTGGAAACCGATCCATAACGGCCTCTCGTCTCTGAGGGTCGAGTGCCCGCTGAGGGTCGTAAACCGTCCCGCCGCTTCAGGCCCAATGTCATAGAGGGAATGGTATCGGACGAAATGGCAAGATACTCTTCTGCGAAGCAGACCCTTTCGGGTGGATTTTGCCGCAGTCTGAAAACGACCTGCGCATGACGTCAGACGCCGCTTGGGACAAAGCCGGCCGGCCCTTGCAGTGCCTGGCTAAGCCGTTCAACCAGCATCCCGTTGGCCAAGCATGGTCCGGGAAGGGGTTTCGTGAATGCCGTGGGCAAGAAATGTGGTGCCTTTGCTGGCGCTGTTCCTGGCAGCGTCCGCAGTCGTTGGTTGTGGCACCGCGCCGCGCGCGATGTCGGAACAGGCGTTCGCAGAGCGCGTGGCAGCGCACGAGGCGCGATCGCTTGCGCAGAGGGATGACATCGCCGGACGGCTGCTGCGACGACTGGAATACCGCCATGCTGAACAACAGCGGTTCGGCCGGGCGGCGGAGCCGTTCACCTATGACGTCCTGATGCTCTCCAGCGGGGGGCAGTTCGGCGCTTTCGGGGTCGGTGTGCTGCAGGGATGGGCCGAGGTGCTGGATTCGTCGTTTCAGCGCCCGGAGTTCGACCTGGTGACGGGCGTGAGCACGGGGGCGTTGATCGCGCCGTTCAGCCTCCTGGGCACGGATGATTCCATTCAACGCATCGATCAGTTGTATCGCGAGGCCAGCGACCGGCTGGCGACACTGCGTGGCCTCCTGTTCTTCCTTCCACGGCAGCCGTCGTTCTTCGACAATCAGCCATTGGCCGACCGCATCGCGGCTGAGCTGGATCTGGACACCGTGCAGGATATTGCCGACGCGCACGCCGAGCATCGCAAGCTACTGCTGGGATCCACGGACCTGGATCTCGGCCGATTCCGCATCTGGGACGTGGGTCCGAAGTCGGTTCGTGCGCTAGAGACGCAAGACCTCTCCGAGATCCATCGCGTGCTCCTCTCCTCGGCGTCCATCCCTGCGGCGTTTCCCCCGGTGGATATCGACGGCGTCCTCTACGCGGACGGAGCCATCGCACAGGCGGCGTTTGTGGGCCTCGATCGCGAGGAGATCGTGGAGGTGTTTCGCGAGTTCGCCGTACGAAACCCGGATGCCGCGATGCCGAAGCTGCGTTTCTGGATGATCGTGAACGGCTTTCTGGACGTGGAACCGGAACTGATGAAGGTGTCCTGGGTGCCGGTCGCAAAGCGCAGTACCGAGGTACTGACAAGTTATGCGATGCGCGTAACCCTCCGACACATGCAATTCGGGGTCGAACTGCTGGCGCGGGATCTGGATACACAGGCCGACTTTTTTTATCTGGCAGTTCCGCACGACCTCGAGCTGCCGCCCCAGACACAGCGGCTGTTCGATCCACAGGTAATGCAGGCGCTTGCCGCGGAAGGGAGGAGCCTGGGCCGGAATCCCTCGTCCTGGCGGACCGAGGCCCTCGCACCCGAGATTCCTGGCAGTGCGCTACGCCGGAACAGCGTGCTGCCTGACACGCAATAGCGAAACAACGGCGGGTCGCTGCCGTGGACGGAAGCGACGAGATGAATCCTCTCAGCGTAGGCTAGCGTTTACCCAACTGGGATTCCCACCGACTCAAGTACGCAGTATTGTCAAGTCGTTGCCGATGGCCCGTGATGAATGAACGCTATCCGCTCGACAGGCGCTCTTCATCCGTTTCCGGTGACTGCCCGCTCAGGGTCGGCAAGAGCCCCTCCGGCCGGTAGTGGCAGTCGTGGCCCTTCCCAGTCACCCGGGTTGCGGGGACGAAGGACCGCAACCTGTTTGAAGGCGCTCACTTGTCCACAGGATGTCCATCACAGCCAAGGGCTGACCTCTACGCTACGGCATCCATCCCACGCCGCTGAAGGCCGGGTGTAGTGAACGCATTCTGCATGCCCGGGCGGCCGCGACATCGCCGCCCGAGTGATGTCGGCCGGACTTAGAAAGTATGGATCTTGGTGGCTTTATTGCCGGCAGTATCCGTAACGGTCGCCCGCACGTCCGTGATGGTACCGCGGCTGCGCAACTCGTCCGAACCGCTGGCGCTGGTGCCATTCAGGGTGTGCGTCAACTGATCGACCACGGAGGTCCCGTTCAGCAGTTCAAGCTGAACGGACGCCAACGCGGTCTCGTCGGTGACACTCCAAAGGATATGAGCCCGTTGCCAGGGACCGGAGGCCGAACGACTCACATCAAACGTAGAGATCTGCGGAGCCGTAGTATCCGCCTCACCAGTTCCAGCGATGGTGATGCTGAACTCGGCGCTGCTCACGGCACCACCCGAGGTAACCTGAACAACGAAGGTCGATGTGCCGGACGCACTGGGCTCGCCACTGATCGTGCCTCCGACCCCGTATTCCGTGCTGCTGGAAAGGCTGAGGCCGGCCGGCAGAGTCCCGGAGGTCAAGGACCAGGTGTACGTGCCATCACCACCACTAGCCGCCAGGTCCGCGTGGTAGGCCTGAGCCACAGTGCCATCCGGTAGACTCGTGGTCGTAATGCCGACGCTGACTGGCTCGGTTTCGCCCGAATCTCCTGGAAGATTGCCGGTGCCCTGGCACAGTGGTGTGGCATAGGTCCGCGTGATAGCCGTTGGGCCACTGATCTCCCGAACGCAGAACTCGATGGTGGCATTGGCGGAGCGGTAGGTCGGTGAGGTGATGGTCGCCACCCCGTTACCGTCCGTAGTGCCGCTGCTGGTGCCAGACTGAAGCGCGCCGCCAACGCGCCAGCTTCCAGTCACCTGCGCATCAGGCACCGCTGGGAAGGGGGATGCACTTTCAACCACCAGCACGGTCGCTATGCCGCTGGTCCAGCGACCGCCGTTGCGAACGGTGTCGATGGTGGCAGGTTCGACCTCGGTCGGCTGGGCAAGCACCTGGAGCACGAGGTTGCTCGAGTCACTCACGTTCTCGGTATCGGTCACCACCACCTGCAACGTGGAAGAGCCCTCCGCGAGAGGAGTACCATAAATCTCGCCGGTGGCTGCATCCAGCGCCAGGCCCTCGGGCAGTCCGCTCACGGACCAGGTATAGGGGCTGCCCCCACCGTCGACGGTCAAGGTGACGCTGTAGTTTTGACCGACGACCGCATCAGGAAGCTCGGTGGTCGTGATGGACGGTGCCACAGGAGCTGGGTCCGCCAGCGACCCGGTCAGCGAGTACAGCAGCAAATTAGGCGATCCAAGGCCGGCGCTGCTGACGACATTCTGCGTCGCGGCCTCGACGATTGCGCTCCTAATCTCCGCCGTCGATGCCTGCGCATTGGCGCCCAGCACCAGAGCGGCAACCCCGGCCGCGTGCGGGGACGCCATCGACGTGCCACTGAGGGTCGCGGTCGCAGTGTCACCGGTATACCAGGCAGCCCGAATGGAACTACCGGGGGCAAACAGATCAAGGCAAGAACCAAAATTCGAGAAGGACGATCGCGCATCGTTGCTGGTGGTGGAGCCGAGCGTCAGCGCCGAGGCGACCCGGGCCGGCGAATAATTACAGGCATCGGCGTTGTCGTTACCCGCCGCCACGGCGTAGAAGACGCCGGCCGCCACCGAATTCTTGACCGCGGTATCGATGGGGCTGTAGGCCCCACCCCCGAGGCTCATATTGGCCACCATCGGCCGCGAAGGGTGGTTGGTCTTCTGGGCGGTGACCCAATCGATACCGGAAATCACTCCGGAAGCGGTACCACCACCTTGGCAGTCCAACACGCGCACCGGGATTAAAGTGACCCCCTTGGCCACTCCATACACGCTGCCGCCCAACGTTCCGGAGACATGCGTCCCGTGACCATTGCAGTCGTCGGTACCCCGGCCATCACCGATCGCGGTTGCACCCAGCCCCACTCGGCCGCTGAATTCGCTGTGGGTGGCTCGGATACCGGAGTCCAAAACGTAGGCCTGCACCCCGGTGCCGTCATGTTCGTAGGTGTACTTCCCGTCCAGAGGAAGAGCCGCTTGATCGATGCGATCCAGGCCCCAGGTGGCGTTGGATTGGGTGGTGGAAGCCGATACGGTGATGTCCTGTTCCACGTACGCGACGTTCGGGTTCTTCACAACCGCGTGATACGCGGCAGCCGGGATGCTGGCGGCAAAGCCCTTGAGCGCATGGGAGTAGACGTGGTGAATTTCCCCGCCCTTCCCCTGCATGATGGCCCGGGCTGCCGCCGCGGGGTGGGCGATGTCATCGTTGAACACGACGATGTAGCGGTCTGGAATGACTTCCGAAGGCATCGTCGTTCGAGGAACAGGATCCGAACCAGGAGACGCAACAGCAACACCGATGGATGCGGCTAGAGCGGCGGTCACACTGGCGGCGAATAGCAAGGAGATGGTTGAGCGTTGCATGCTGCCCCCTTGGGAAACCGTTTCTCGTTTTTCGAAAGAATGCCGGACTCTATGCTTCTGGTTCGTCCTGTGGACGCTCCCGCACGTGGATATTGCCGGCATCCAAATCATGTCCACCGTCCACACCACTTGCTGCCAGTTCCTTGACAGAATCACGGAAATTTCTCGGGCGCTCGTCGCCACGGCCAGTAAGCGTGAAAGGATCACGATCGGTCGGTCAGCGCCGGAAAGGCTCCCAAGAGAAAGCTAGACCCACGATTGATCTTTGTCAACGTTCCGATCTATACCGTTCGGCCCAACCCACAAAGATGACCCTATCGACAGTGCAGAACCGCCCCGCCAATTCCGTTGGGAACCGGCAACAAGCAGGCCGTTACATGGTGTGAGAGGCGAAGCGTTTCGGGGGCGGGATCGCCGTCCGAAGTGCGAGGATCAACAGCCGTTGGTTCAACGTTCCGCACCGTCCGCGGGGTCGATTTGAGACTCCGGGACCCGTCAGGGGCAGTAGTCGGCCCTATGCAGTCAGGAGTAACCTTCCCCGTCGACCCGACTGCAGAGGCGGACCATGGACCTCGTCTTCCACGCCAAGCTATACGCCCTCACGCTCGGCGTCTTCCTCGCCGTCGATCTCCTCTGGCTCGGCGTTGTGGCCCGCGGCTTCTACCAGAGGCAACTGCGACCCTTTCTGAGCCCGACGGTCCACTGGCCGGCGGCCTTCGTATTTTATCTGCTGTACGTGGTCGGGATCCTGATCTTCGCCGTGCAGCCGGGCCTTGCGGCGGACTCACTGGCCGTGGCCGCGGGCTGGGGCGCCCTGTTCGGCTTCTTCACCTACGCAACCTACGAGCTGACCAACCTCGCCACCCTCAAGGACTGGCCGCTGAAGGTCGTGCTCGTGGACACGGCTTGGGGTATGGCGCTCTGCACCGCCGTGGCGAGCGCCGGGTTTCTGATGGGCGCGTGGCTGGGCAGTCCGGGGTGAGGCGTCATGGGTGCCGTGGCGGCGCCCGGCTTTCGGGTAACTTGAAGGGTCCGCGGGTTTCATCTTTCGTCTTCAGGTGATCGAGGATCTTCTGAATCACTACCGGATCCTTGATACAGGAGATGATTCGCACCGCCCCACCGCGGGCCTGGCAGGTCTCGATGTCGATGCCAAAGACCGGTTCCAAACGTCGGCTTCAAGTCCGAGTCGAGCCACTCATCCAAACCCACTGGCTGGCCGTTTGGGATCGCCAAGAGACAGCCATGGGCACGGGTCGGCCCCTAGACGATCACCGAAGGACTTCTTGCGAGCGACCGGTTGCCTACTCGGTACGGTCATCAAGGGGGCCTGAAAACACTTGTCACATCATCACGCCATTGGCGGGGGGAATACGGGAAACCCGTGTGTTTCGCCTTGTATCAACTACGGGATTCCCGTATACATGCCGCCATGGAAGACAGATTCGATCCCGCGAAGGATGCGGTCAATCAGATCAAGCACCAGTTTTCTCTGGCCTTTGGCGACCGCATTCTCGAGGACGACGATCACCTGATCCTCCCCTCGATCCGCGAGATCGACGGGGAGGAGCGATTCAAGGTGGTCGGTCTGGTGGGGGACAAGCTGTTTACCGGCATTTTCGTCTGGCGGGACAACCTGCCCCGTTTCATTTCCGTGCGAAGGAGCAACACAGGTGAAGAAAGAGCCTATCGTTCTGGCTGCTGATCCGGCGGACCCAGAGGATTTCAACGTAACACTTGAGGCGCTGGACCGCGGCCAGCGAGCGCGGCTGATCCGCAAGACACGCAGCGGGCTAGGCCTCTCGCAAGCCGAGTTCGCGCGCCGGTTTCGCGTTCCGGTCGGCACCTTGCGGGATTGGGAGCAAGCACGCGCCACCGCTCCGGATTTCGCCGTGGCCTATGTGCGCGTGATCGGGCAGTACCCGGATCTCGTTGCGCAGGCCGCCGCCTCCTGAAGCAGGCCGTTACCGCCGGCAGGGCGCTGCCGGTTGGGGCAGTCCACCGCCCTCAGGCGCGCTGCGAAATTACGCACCGGCCTCGCGGTCCGCAGGACATCCCATTGCTGACCCTCAGGCGGTAAGGGTGGACGGCCGGTT
>SKJG01000040.1 GCA_007116035.1 Thioalkalivibrio sp. | reverse complement strand
CGTAGGAGACGCCCATCGCCGCGAACACGATCGAGAACGACGCATCCTCGTTCTTCAGCCGCGCCTGGCGCACGATCTGCGCGGCGAGGCGGTTGTGCGGCAGACCGGAGCCGGTGAAGATCGGCAGCTTCTGGCCGCGCACCAGCGAGTTCAGGCCGTCGATGGTCGAGATGCCGGTCTGGATGAATTCCCGCGGATAGGTGCGCGCCGCCGGGTTGATCGCCGAACCGCCGACGGCGCGGCGCAGACTGGACAGGACCGGGGGGCGCCCGTCGCGCGGCTCGCCCAGGCCGTTGAACTCCCGACCCAGCAGCTCCGGCGACAACGCGATCTCCACCGGCGCATCCAGGAAGCGGACCCAGGTATTCTCCAGATCGAGGTCGTCGACTCCCTCGAAGACCAGGATCAGCACCTCTTCATTGGACGACCGGATCACCTGGCCATTGCGGACGCCGCCACTGTGATCCTCGATGCTGACCCGGTCACCAAAGGCGACCCCCGGCGTGTGTTTCATCACCAGCAGGCCCCCGCGGGCCTCGACGGCAGTGCGGTATTCCTTGGTGCTCATCAGGCCTGCTCCTCGTGGTTCGCATATTCCTGACGCAGGTTCTCGAAACTCTGCTCGACCTCGTTACGAAACGTCTCGATCTCATCGAGCTGATCGCTGGAATACAGACTCTTGATTCGACGCACCCGGGACAACAGCGGCAGGCGCTGCAGTTCCTGCACCGGCACGCCTCGCTTCACCAGTTCCGCCCCCTGGTCGTAGATCATCAGTGCCAGATCCAGCAACGCGAACTGCTTCTCGGGCGAGCAGAAGGTGTCGATTTCGTCCAGGGCACTCTGCTGCAGCACGCCCTCCTTGATCAACGCAGCCCCCTCGAGGTCCCAGCGCTGCGCGGAGGAAAGCGCTTCCGGACCGACCAGATTCACGATTCGGGACAGTTCCGCATCACGGGCCAACAGGGCCAGCGCCTCACGACGGCGCGCCTCCCAGGTGGCATCGATCTTTTCGTGCCACCACTGGGCAGCGGTGTGGACGTGTCCGGAGAAACTGGTCACCCAATCGATGGACGGATAGTGCCGTGCATCCGCGAGTTCCTTGGACAGGGCCCAGAAGGTCTCGATGATGTCCTTGGTGTGGCTGGTCACCGGCTCGGAGAAGTCGCCGCCGGGCGGCGACACCGCACCGATCAGCGTTACCGAACCGGAACCGGCGCCGTGGGTCTCGACCCGTCCGGCTCGCTCGTAAACCGCAGCCAGACGCGATGCCAGGTAGGCCGGATACCCTTCCTCCACCGGCATCTGGCCGAGTCGACCCGACACCTCACGCAACGCCTCGGCCCAGCGGCTCGTGGAATCGGCCAGCACCACGACGTCATAGCCCATGTCGCGGTAATACTCGGCCATGGTGATCCCGACGTAGACCGAAGCCTCGCGCGCCACCACGGGCATGTTCGAGGTGTTCGCGACCAGCAGGGTCCGTTCCATCAGGGAGCGACCGGTGTAGGGGTCTTCCAGCTTGGGGAAGGTCTCGAGCACGTCCACGAGTTCGTTACCGCGTTCACCGCAACCCACGTAGATCACGATGTCGGCGTTCGACCAGCGCGCGATCTGCTGCTGCACCACGGTCTTGCCGGCGCCGAACGGCCCGGGAACGGCCCCCTTGCCACCCTTCAGCTGCGGAAAGAAGGTGTCGATCACGCGCTGGCCGGTGATCAGCGGTGCGACCCCGTCGTCACGGCGCAGGTAGGGTCGCGGCGTACGCACCGGCCAGCGGTGGTACATGCGCAGTTCCTGCGACTGGCCGCCGGCGCCACGCACCCGGGCGATGATCTCTTCGATGTCGTATTCACCGGCCGGCGCGACCTCTTCCAGTTCGCCGTGGATGCCCGGCGGCACCAGGATGCGGTGCAGGACCGTCTCGGTCTCCTGCACCGTGCCGAGCACCTTCCCCGGGCCGATCTTGTCGCCCAGCTCCAGGTCACGGTTCGGCTCGAAGGCCCATTTCCGGTCCCGGTCCAGCGAGGCGACATTGATGCCGCGACGGATGTAATCACCCGACTGCAGCGCGATTTTCTCCAGCGGACGCTGCACGCCGTCAAAGATCCCCCCCATCAGGCCCGGACCCAGTTCGACCGACAGCGGCCAGCCCAGCCCCTCGGCAGGCTCGCCGGGACGGACCCCATCGGTGGATTCATAGGTCTGCACCACGGCCCGATCGCCGCTCAGCGAGATCACTTCGCCGAACAGCCCCAATTCGCCGATCTTGACCTGCTCGCCGTGGCGGATGCCCGGCAGTTCGATGGTGACGATCGGTCCGTTGATGTCGCGGACGATGCCAATGCGTTGCGGTTCGCTCATGATCTCATCCGGTGAAGAGGTTGCCCGACTCCGGAGAGGCCGGGAGGAGTCGTTCCAGGATCGCCTGCTGCAGGCGCAGGCGCAGGCGGGCCATGCGACCCTCGAAGGTATTGTTGACGCGGATGCGGCCGTCGGCGCTGCGCAGAAGCATGCCCCCCAGGGTTGTGATCGCATCCTCCTCGAGACGCAGCGTCTTTCCTGGCAGCGCCGCCTCGATCGAGGCCCAGTCGGCCTGCAGTCGCTTGCGGTCCTCGGCGTTGCATTGCACGAGCAGGCTGTCGCTCTCGAACTGTTCCGCAGCCGCCTGCAGCAGTTCGCGCAGGTGCGCCAGGTAGGCCGACTCGTCCTTCATGAAGGCCCGCATGCGTTCCGCTAGACGGTCCTCGACCCGGCGCACCAGGTTCCAGCGCATGCGGTCCAGGTTGCTTTGCAGCTTGAGTTCCGCAGCCTGCACGCGCTGCCGGTAATGGCGCTCGCTGAGCCCGCGCGCGATGGTGTCCTCGCGCTGTTCCCGCTGCCGCAATCGCTCGGCCGCTTCGCGCAGGATCGCCTCCCGCGTCTTCTGCGCCTGCTCGGCATACTGGTCGGCCAGCTGCTGCGCTCGCGCCAGAATTGCCTGCTCCAGTTCCAATACCTGATTCACGTTGTTTCCCCGGCGGAAATGGTGCCTGCCCCGAACAGGTTCTGCAGCCGTGCCGCGACGTCACTGGTGAGGCGCGGAGGCATGCTTTCGAGCGGCGGCAGGGAGATCACGATGATGCGCCCGCCCTCGCGGCGAAGCTGAGCGAGCATGGGCACATCCCACTCCATGATGGCATCGTCGACAATGACGAAGGCATTCTCGCGGCCGCGATCCAGGTCACGCAGGATACGGTTGACCTGCGCCGGCTCCGGATCGGATAAGGTCTCGAACCCGATCAGCCGGAACCCGTCGGCCAGGCTGTGGTCTCCGATGAAGAGGAGGCGAGTCGCCCGACCCTTTGGCGCGTCCGCAGTCACGGCAGCCTCCGTCAGATGCGGTTCAGCAGCAGGATACTGACGACCAGGCCATAGATCGCGATGCCTTCGGCCAGACCGATGTAGATCAGGCTTCGACCCAGCATCTCCGGCTTCTCGGTGATGGCGGCCAGCGCGGCGGAACCGATCGGCCCCACGGCGATGCCGGCGCCGATCGTCGACAGTGCCGTCGGGATCCCGACCCCGATGATGGCGAGACCGAGACCCACGCTGACTTCGGTCACGACCTGCTCGACCCCGGCCGGTTGCGCCATGGCGTCGCCGATACCGAGGGCGAGGATCCCGAACATCGCACCGACGAAGACCGTCATCTGGACGGCCAGCGCGGGCTTGAAGAGATTGCGCAGACGCGGCGCAAGCGCCGGGCGAAACTCGAGATAGAAGCCGGCGGCGATCAGGCCGACGATGGCAAAGGACATGAGACCAACGAGCCAGTGCATGGTTAACTCCCGGGTTGATTGAACTGGAAATGGAAATGGAACCGCATCATCACGCCGCTCGAGGCTTGCGGCGCAGGCGCAATGGAGTGAATTCCCGACCGTCGGCGGAGAAGTAGCGCGAGAAACCCTCGAAATACTGCAGACGCATCACCTGGATGGTGACGATCACCGCCTCGAGCACCATCACGAAAATGTTTCCGAAGATGATCATGAAGACCGAACCCACCGTGCCCATCATTCCGGCCAGGGTGAGCACGGCGATCATCAGCGCGACGTGGTTGATGCTGAAGGCCGCGACGCGCAGGAACGACAGGGTATTGGAAAGATAGCCCAGTACCGTCTCCAGGGTCTCGATCACCACCACCAGGATCTTTTCGCCGATCGGCGCGTGCATGTGCCCCCAGTTGTAGGCCGCAAGGCCGGCGAGGGCCGCGATCACCAGACCCGCGGGAATCGTACCGAAGGCGCCGGTCATGGCCAGCGAAACGGCGCCCCAGACCAGCCCCAGGTAGAAGATCAGGTTGACGACCCCGTGGGGACCGAAGACCGCCGCCATCGGTTCGCGGATCGCGAGGCGATTGTAGATCGTGAGCACGCAGGCAAGGCTCAGGAACAGCACACCCCAGCCCAACGCGAGCTGCAGCATCAGGATCGGGTTGTACAGCGGCGACATCCACACCGCGGGCAGCAGTTCCTTGTAGCCGAATACACTGCCGAACAACACGCCGAAGAACATGGAAGACAGGCCCGCGAGCACGCCGAAGATATAGAAGCGCCCCAGCTTCTTGCGAAACAGCCACGCCAGCAGACCGAGCACGGCCCCGTGGCCGACGTCGCCGAACATGGTCCCGAACATCAGCAGGAAGGTGATGGTGAACAGCAGGGTGGGATCAATCTCGCCATAGCGAGGGATGCCGTACTGCTTCACCAGCATCGCGAAGGGCTGCAGCAACCGATTCCGCACGGGCACTGTCGGGACCAGCGGACGCTCGTCATCCCGCGGCTTGCGGCTTTCCAGGCTGAAGGGATTCTGCAGGGACGCATCGAGGCGCCGCTCGAGATCGGGCAGGGCCTCGGCGGGCACCCAGCCATCGATGCTGGCGAGGTAACCGGCGCCGCGGATCGCGGGATCCAGGCTGACGAACGGCTCGGCAAGCGCCAGGACGGTCGACGCCCGGACCAGCTTGTCGTGCATGTCCTTGGCACAGGTCTCGACCTCTTCGTGCAGATCGGCGCGCTCGCGTTCGATGCGATCGCTCTCGCGGCGCTGATCCGCCTGGATCGTTTCGGGCGCGTCGTCCAGACCCTGCGGAAGCGGGATCGCCGTGAAGCCGGCGGAAGAGAGCAGCGACTTCAGTTCGGACTGACCGTCGTCGCGGGGCCCAACGATCACGACGTGGGCATTGCCCTCCCGCTCCATGTACTTGAGCAGCAGATGGCCAGCCAGACCCAATGCGCCCTCGAGCCTGGTGACGTTTTCGCGCGGCACCACGCCGATGTGGAGATCAAGAAACCGCTTATCCGCACGCAGCGCGCCGAGATCGACGTTGAGTTCGGCGAAATTGGCCAGCGCCGCCTGCTGTTCCTCGAGCCGACGCGCGTTTTCGTCGAGTTCCCGGAAACCTTCCTGGTGTTCCAGGCAGAATTCCCAGGCTCTCCCCAGCCAGGCATTGACCTCGGCCAGCTCGTCGAGATGGACCACGCGGATTTCGGTCAGGTCCGGCTCCGGTACCGGGATCACCTGGGCGATCTTGTCCAGGCGCGTACGCGCCTGCTGGTATTCGTTCTGGTAACGGGAGTCGACCAGCGGCGCCAGCCGCTGTTCCTCCGGCGCGCGCGGATCGGGGTGGAAGCTTTCTGTTTCGGCCAGCGTCAGCGAGGCCTGCGGCAGATCTTCGCCGAGGACCAGCAGCCGGACATGCTTCATCGCCTTGGATTTGAGCACGTTATGGTCTCCCGCCCGGGCGCTGCCGGGGCTTCGGATCCGGGTGGCTCAGGGGATGCAGGGAATCGTTATTCATGCCGCATCGTGCCAATGGTGGGCGCAGATCGCCGGGCTCAACCCCAGGGCCAGGTCGAGATAGGTTGCCGGAAGATTCAGCAGGCGACTCTGGATCAGTGTAAACGTGAACTGGAGATCGATCTCCCGCAGGATCAGATAGGCCAGGGCCCTCGCGACACCGGAGTGGCCGTGGCGCAGGACGTCGCGTGCAATGCCATAACAATACTGGCTGAGACGCCGCTGGCTCTCCATCAGGTTGTCGGCATCCGCCAGCAGCGTGCGCAGCGGCTCGGGAAGCGCGGCGATCACCTTGGCCTGGTCTTCAAGACTGACGAGATCGAGGAGCCGCTGGCGGTACATCAGGTTGGGTGACGGGACCAACTGGTAGAAGGTCTCCGAAGGGGCCAGCCCGTAGGCAAAGCGAAACCGCAGCAACCAGAGGATGTTGGCCCGATCGACCAGGGAGCCGACCAGAGCCCGCATCTGCCGGTCCGCCTTCGCATCGCCCAGCCGGGTGACCCGGCGGGCAATCTCGCTGTAATAACGCTGGTCGATGGCGGCCTCCAGCGCGAAAGCCTCCTGGCGCTGTTCGTAGATCTCGCGGGCCTGCCGTGCCAGCAGGCTCAGCGGGCCGTCTTCCAGGCAGCGAAGCAGCTCCGCGACGCTCTCGGTGCGAAACAGATCCTCGTTGGAGAGGCGTACCTGGGGCGGAAGGTCGTACAGGTTTTCGCGGATTTCCTGGGGATCGAGTTGGCGGATTTTTCCGCGCAGCAGCGTCTTCAGGTTGAACAGCGCGTATTTTCGTGCCCAGGCCAGTACCAGGCCGCGCTCTTCCGGACTCATCGGGCGCACGAGCACGGCGAGATCGGCCAGCAGCACCTGGATCAGGCCCTGTTCGACCGCGCGGCTCTTGGAACGGACACTGCCGGGTTCTTCGAGCACATCGGCCAGGCCAAAGTGCTGGCCGAGTTCGGGCAGGGTCATTTGCGACAGTTGCCTGACATTCTGCAAGCCAATCAATTGCGTAGCTTTCGCGGCGACCCGGGTATTCAGGTAGGCGTGCTTCGCTGCGCTGCTCATGGCCTTCGGAACCTGGGTTTCATCGGCGGGTCGGGTATCGTTCCCGGCTCAGAGCCGACTGTCCATCAGGATTCGGAACCCGGCGCTCAGGGCTTCGTCCTCGCGTTCCTCGGCGAGGTCGCGCAACCGTTCGTGGCGCTCGTCATAACGGCGCTCGATCTCGGCGATGGCGTTGCTTGCCCGTTCCTCGGAGCGCGCAATCCAGGTCTGCTGCAGTGTGGGAATCTTTGCCGAGAAGGCTTCATCGAGTTCCCGCGCCTCGAGCGTGGCGGCCCGTATCGTACGCTCACGCTCTTCCTCGGCCTCGCGAGCGAGATTCTCGGCCTTCATCTCGGCGTCGAGCAGGCGTTGCAGCGTATCGTCCATGGGAAAAGCCTCGATCTGTGCTGATCGGCACCGAAAATGATCCGAGGATCCGGCCATGCATCAAACTGGACGACCCCAAATTCAAGGACCGTTCCGGTGCCGGTGCGGCCCTGAATAAGGCGCTAATGGTACTCCCCGGAGCATAAGACGTCCAGAAAATTACCGTATAGCGATGGAGCTCAGCCCTTCGCGACCCACGGTGATGGCGGACGCTCGGGGCACCCCTGACGATGAAAAGACGCACACGGTACGTCGGGTTAGCCCAAAGGGCGTAACCCGACGGGCCTCGCACCCCACCCATGGGCGCAAAACAGCGTCGCCCCCGGAACGTCGTCGGGTTACGCTGCGCTAACCCGACCTACTGGGCTGTGACTTTCACGGTAACGCGGGCAACACACTACCTACCGGTGCCGGCCACCGGAGCGGTGGGCACTGCCGGAGCGCGAGCCGGGGCGCGCCGAACCGGGCTTGCCGCCAAAGGGCTTGGAGCCGCCGGGCCGGGCCGAGGCCGGCTGACTGGCCTTGCCAGCCGGGCGACCCTTGCCGGCGTGGGCACCGCGGGCCGGGGCGCCGCGGTTCTGCTGGCTGCGCAGCTGGATCGGCTGCGCGCGGGCATTGGGATCCGGCTCGAAGCCGTCAACCTTCGCGCGCGGCAGGGAACGCTTGGTCAGCCGCTCGATATTGCGCAGAAAATCCAGCTCATCGACGCACACCAATGAGATCGCCTCGCCGTTCGCGCCGGCACGGCCGGTGCGGCCGATCCGGTGCACGTAGTCCTCGGGCACGTTCGGCAGCTCGTAGTTGACCACGTGCGGCAGTTCGCTGATGTCGATCCCGCGTGCCGCGATGTCGGTCGCCACCAGCACCCGTAGATCGCCCTTCTTGAACTCCGCCAGCGCCTTGGTGCGCGCGGTCTGGCTCTTGTTGCCGTGGATCGCCATGGATGCGATGCCGTCCTTGAGCAGCTGCTCCGCCAGGCGGTTGGCGCCGTGCTTGGTGCGGGTGAAGACCAGCACCTGGGTCCAGCGCTCGGTCTTGATCAGGTGCGAGAGCACCTGGCGCTTTTCGTCGCGGTTCACCTCGTAGACCTTTTGCGCGATCAGGTCGGCGGTGGCGTTGCGGCGCGCGACCTCGATCAGCACCGGCTTCGTCAGCAGGCCGTCGGCCAGCAGCTTGATCTCGTCGGAGAAGGTCGCCGAGAAGAGCAGGTTCTGACGCTGCTTCGGCAGCAGCGCAATGATCTTGCGGATGTCGCGGATGAAACCCATGTCGAGCATGCGATCCGCTTCGTCCAGGACCAGGATCTCGACCTG
>SKJG01000007.1 GCA_007116035.1 Thioalkalivibrio sp. | reverse complement strand
GCGCCGCAAGCATGTCCCCGTGGCCGATATTCCGGAATGGTGACCTGAAATGACCGCAGCGGAGGGTCTGCAGCCCGGGTTCATGGTGGTGCACGGCAACCGCATGCAGGATCTGCGGGCACTGACCGTGGAGTGGTTGCGCCGGTACCCGCTGGCGCCCCTGGAGAACGAGACGATCCTGGTCCAGAGCAACGGGATCGCACAATGGCTGAAGCTCGCGCTGGCCCGTGATCCGGGCGGAGACGACGGCGGCTGTGGCATCGCTGCTGCGCTGGACATCCAGCTACCGGCGCGCTTTCTCTGGGATGCCTACCGTGCGGTGTTGGGTCCCGACGAGGTTCCCGCAGACTCGCCGTTCGCCAAGGCCGCGCTGTCCTGGCGGCTGATGCGCCTGCTGCCCGAATGTCTCGACGATCCACTGTTCGCGCCGCTGGCCCGGTTTCTGGGCGACGACGCCGACCTGCGCAAGCGTTGGCAACTCGCCGGCCGCCTGGCCGATCTCTTCGACCAGTACCAGGTGTATCGCGCCGACTGGCTGGCCGGCTGGGCCGCGGGGCGCGACGAACTGCGTGACGGACACGGCGTGGCCCGTTCGCTGGATGCGGAGCAGTTGTGGCAACCGGCGCTGTGGCGGGCCGTGCTCGCCGACCTGGCGCCCGCGGAGCGGGACCACAGCCGGGCGCAGGTGCACCGGCTTTTTCTCGCCCGGATGCGCGCGCTGGACCTGCGGCCACCGGGCCTGCCGCGCCGTATCGTGGTGTTCGGGATCTCGTCGCTGCCGGCGCAGGCCCTGGAGGCGCTTGAGGCCCTGGCCCGTGTTTGCCAGGTGCTGCTGTGCGTGCACAACCCCTGCGAGCACTTCTGGGCGGACATCGTCGCCGACAAGGACCTGCTGCGGGCCGCGCGCCGCCGGCAGGCATCCAAGCCCGGCATGCCCACCGAACTCACGGATCTCGAACTGCACAACCATGCCCATCCGCTGCTGGCGGCGTGGGGCAAGCAGGGCCGCGACTACATCCGGCTGCTCGACGAGCACGACGAGCCCGAGCGCTACCGGGCGTTGCTCGAGGCCCTGCCCTGGCAGCGCATCGACCTGTTCGAACCCCACGACGCCACGACCCTGCTGGGGCAATTGCAGGACGACATCCGCGAACTGCGGCCACTGCTCGAGACGCGGGCGCACTGGCCGCCGGTCGATCCGCAGCGGGACCGGTCGCTGCGCTTCCATGTGGCGCACGGCCCGCAGCGGGAGGTCGAGATCCTGCACGACGAGCTGCTGGATCGCTTCCGGCGCGAGCCCGACCTGCGCCCGCGCGACATCATCGTGATGGTGCCCGACGTCGAGACCTATGCGCCGCATGTGCAGGCGGTGTTCGGCCAACTGGATTCCGCGGACCCGCGCTTCATCCCGTTCACGCTGTCCGACCGCAGCCGCCGCGGACGCGAGGCGCTGCTGGTGGCGCTGGAGAAGCTGCTCGGGCTGCCGGAGTCACGCCTCGCGGTGAGCGACCTGCTGGATCTGCTCGAGGTTCCCGCCCTGCGCCGCCGTTTCGGCATCGGTGCCGGGCAACTGCATTCGTTGCACGCCTGGATCGAGGGTTCCGGAATCCGTTGGGGGCTGGACGCCGAACAGCGCGCCAGCCTGGATCTCCCGCGCGGCATGGAGCAGAACAGCTGGCGTTTCGGGCTGCGCCGCATGCTGCTGGGGTATGCCGTCTCGGGCCCGGCCTCCGCCGCGCAGGCCTGGGCCGGTATCGAGCCCTATGACGAGATCGGCGGTCTCGATGCCGCGTTGGTGGGGCAGCTCGATGCGCTGCTCGATGCACTGGAGGCGTGGTGGTCCCGGCTGCGCGAGGATGCCAGCCCCGCGGTCTGGGGCGAACGCCTGCGCGGCTTGCTCGCCGCGTTCTTTGCCGTCGAGGAGGATCGTGAGCAGTGGCTCTTGAACCGGCTGGACGAGACGCTGGAGACCTGGGAGACCGACTGCAGGCTCGCGGGTCTGGACACGCCGCTGCCGCTGACGATCGTGCGCGAGAGCTGGCTGGCGGCGGTCGACGAACCGGGGCTGTCGCAGCGCTTCCTCGGCGGTGCGGTGAACGTCTGCACCCTGATGCCGATGCGGGCGATCCCGTTCCGGCTGGTCTGCCTGCTGGGGATGAACGACGGCGACTATCCCCGCGTGCCGGTGGCGATGGACTTCGATCTGATGGCGCGCGACTACCGCCCCGGTGACCGGTCCCGGCGCGAGGACGACCGTTACCTGTTCCTCGAGGCGCTGCTTTCGGCGCGCGCGGCGCTCTACATCAGCTGGGTCGGTCGCAGCGTGCGTGACAATTCCGAGCGGCCGCCGTCGGTGCTGGTGAACCAGTTGCGCGACCATCTGGCCGCGGGGTGGCGTCGGGCCGGGGGCGAGGACGCGGGCCTGTTGCGGGCGCTGACCGTCGAACATCCGCTGCAGCCCTTCAGCCGCGCGAACTTTCCCGCCGACGGTCGCGGTCCGCTGTTCACCTACGCCCGCGAGTGGGCCGGCTTCCATAGGACGCCGGCACGGGAGGTGGCATCCGGGCCGTTGCCCGACCGCGACCCCGATGGGCCGCTGCGCCCGGAGGACCTGGGCGCCTTCCTGGCAAACCCGGTTCGGGCCTTCTTCAACCACCGCCTCGGCGTGTACTTCGACGAGGAGAATGCCGCGCCAGAGGACCAGGAACCCTTCGGACTGGACAGCCTGGCGCAATGGCAGGTCCGCGAGCGGCTGGTCGGCGCCGCGCTCGAGGCGCCGGATGACACGGACGGGTGGGCGTACCGCGTCGACGAGGCGCTGGCGGGCCTGAGCAGGTCCGGCCGGTTTCCCCTGGCCGGGATCGGCGCCGCTGTCGCCGCGGAGCTGCGTGGCGAGGTCGAGGCGCTCCTCCTGCGCCACCAGCGACTCGTCGCGGCACATCCGCAACGTCTGGATGGCTCGCGCAGGCTGGGCTTCGAGCACGGCGGGATCGTGGTCGAGGGCGACCTGGTCGGACTGCGCGCGGATGCGACCGGCGCGCCCTGCCTGCTGCGCACCCGGCCCGGGCGGCTCACGATCGGCCGCAAGGGTGCCTGGCGCTACGACGCGCTGGTGCAGCCCTGGGTCACCCATCTGATGGCGAATGCCTCGGGGTTCGACATGACCACCTGGCTGGCAGGCATCGATGCCGCTCTGCGGCTTCCACCGCTGTCGGCGGAAGAAAGCGAGGGACACCTGCGACAACTGGTCGATGCCTGGCGCGAGGGACAGCGCAGGCCGCTGCCAGCGGCCTGCCAGGCCGCCTTTGCGTGGTTGGAGGCGGAGAATGACGGCAAGAATCCGGAAGACCCGGCCACCCGCGCGTACGAGGGCGGTGAGCATCACAGCGGCGACCTGGGCCGCAGTGCCTATCATGCCCGGATCTACCCGACCGCAGAGGCGCTGTTCCAGGGCGGCGGATTCCGCGAGTGGACCGAGGCCCTGTATCGACCCCTGTACGAAGCGGTCGGGCGCGGCGAGGCGAAGCCATGAACCGGGTCCCGGACGCAGAGAACCTTCTGCCAGCGAGCGCCGGGTCGGGCGCCTCGGCGTCGGCTGACACGGCGATCGCGTTGCAGGATCCGGCGGATCTTCCGCTGTACGGCAGCCGCCTGATCGAGGCCAGCGCCGGGACCGGCAAGACCTTCACCATCGCGGCCCTTTATCTGCGGCTGGTGCTGGGTCACGGGGGCGAACGGGCCTTCGCCGAGCCCCTGCTGCCGCCGCGCATCCTGGTGGTCACCTTCACCGATGCCGCGACGCGGGAGCTGCGCGCGCGCATTCACGAGCGCCTGCTGGGCGCGGCGCGGCACTTTCGGGGGGATGCCTCCGATGCACCCGATGCGGCACTGCGGCGCCTGCTCGACGACTACCCGGATCCGCTGGCGCGCGCCCGCTGCGCCCGGCAGATGGAGCTCGCCGCGGAGTGGATGGACGAGGCTGCGGTGTCGACCATCCACGGCTGGTGCTACCGCATGCTGCGGGAGCACGCCTTCGACAGCGGCAGCCTGTTCGAGCAGCAGCTGGAGACCGACCTGTCGGAACTGCGCGCCGAGGCCGTACGCGATTGCTGGCGTCACATGGTCTATCCGCAGCAGGGGGCCCGGCTGGAGCTGCTGCGCACGATCCTGGGGCACGACCCCGACGTTCTGGACCGGCGGATCCGCAGCCTGCTGGCCAGGGAGGTGCCGCGCGCCGCCCCAGTGAGCGAACTGGACGCGCTGCTGGACCGCCGCCTGATGCAACTGGAGAGGGTCAAGGCGCCCTGGCGCGACGACTTCGAGGCGGTAGCGGCAAGCTTTCGAGCGGCGTTGCCTGGGCTCAACGGCAACCAGTATCGAGGCGCGGAAGGCCTGCTCGCTGATATGCGCGACTGGGCTCTGGATCCCGTGCTGGCGCAGCCAGGTGACCCGAAGAAGGGTTTGTCGCTGCGGTTCAGTCTGGCCGGTATGCGTGAGCGGCTGAAGAAGGGGTGCAATCTGCCGCCGGATCTGCATCCGGCCTTCCGCGGGCTCGACGGGGTTGCGGACGCGGTCGACGATACGCCCGCGGCAGTGCTGCGTCACGCCGCGGCCTGGGTGCGCGACCGGTTCGAGCGCGAGCAGCGTCGCCGGGCGCAACTCGGTTTCGACGATCTGCTGAACGGGCTGGATGCGGCGCTGGCCGGACCCGGCGGCGCGCGTCTGGCTGCGACCATGCGCGCCCAGTTCCCGGTGGCGATGATCGACGAGTTCCAGGATACCGACCCGGTGCAGTACCGGATCTTCGAGCGCGTTTATCGGGTGGCCGAGAACCGCCCCGAGCAGGGTGTGTTCCTGATCGGCGATCCCAAGCAGTCGATCTACGCCTTTCGTGGCGCGGACATCTACAGTTACCTGCGCGCACGCTTCGACACCACCGGCCGTCACTACACGCTGAAGGTCAACTTCCGTGCCTCGAGCACGGTGGTGGCGGCCTGCAACCGGCTGTTCGCCCACGCCGAGGGTCATGCCCCGGGGGCCTTCCTCTTCCGCTCTTCCGAGGGCTTCAATCCCGTGCCCTTCGAACCGGTGGAGGCGGCCGGGCGGCCCGAGGTGCTGCGCGTGGAGGGCAGCGATCTTCCCGCGCTGACGCTGGCCCACCTGGACGATGCCGAATCCATCGCCAAGGGCGAATACGTCAGGCAGATGGCTGCGCGCTGTGCCAGCGTGATGGTGTCGCTGCTCGAGGCCGGGCGCAGGGGGGACGCGGGCTTCTTCGGGAAGGTGCGCACCGAGCCCCTGCGGCCGTCGGACCTCGCGGTGCTGGTCCGCGACCGGCACGAGGCCGGTGCGATCCGGTCGGCGCTGCGCAGGCGAGGGGTGCGCAGCGTCTACCTGTCGGACCGGGAGTCCGTTTTCGGCACCCCGGAAGCCGGCGATGTGCTGCGCTGGCTGCGCGCCTGCGCGGAGCCGGAGTCGGACCGGCTGCTGCGCGCGGCCCTGGCCACGGCCACGCTGGATCTCGGCCTCGAAGAACTCGATCGGCTCAACAGCGACGAGGCCCACTGGGAAGAGCGGGTGCTGCAGTTTCGTGCCTACCGGCAGGTCTGGCGCGACCAGGGGGTGCTGCCGATGCTGCGCCGGTTGCTGCACGAGTTTGCGCTGCCCGGCGACCTTTTCCATCGCGCCGACGGCGAGCGGGTGCTGACCAACCTGCTGCACCTGAGCGAATTGCTGCAGACTGCCGCCGGCGAACTCGATGGCGAGCAGGGCCTGGTCCGGTATCTCGCTGAGAACCTGCAGGGCAATGGCACGGCCGCCGACGAGCAGATCCTGCGCCTGGAAAGCGACGAGGGCCTGGTCCAGGTGGTCACCATCCACAAGGCCAAGGGCCTGCAGTACCCGCTGGTCTTCCTGCCCTTCGTCTGCGGTTTCCGCCCGGTGGATCCCAGGCACCTGCCGCTGACCTGGCACGATGCCGACGGGCAGCTGCAGGTGCGCTGGCACCCGGACAAGGACGATGAGGCGCGGGCCGACCGCGAGCGGCTGGCCGAGGATCTGCGCCTGCTGTATGTGGCCGTGACCCGGGCGCGACACCACTGCTGGCTCGGGATCGGGCCGCTGCGCCTGGGCAACGCCAGGAACCATCAACTGCACCGGACGGCGGTCGGGCATCTGCTGTCGGGCGGCACCGAGATTCCCGCGGGGGAACTGGCCGGCGCGCTCCGGGCGCTGGCGGGTGAAGAGCCGGGGATCGCCGTGCTGCCCACCCCGGAGCCGACGGAGACGATCTACCGGCCGGACACGGACGCGCAGCTACCGGGGGCGGCCCGGCAAGCTTCGCGACCGGCACGGGAGCATTGGTGGATCGCGAGTTACAGCGCCCTGCGCACCGGGGAGTTGTCCGGACGCGGGCTGCCCGCGGTCCCGCAGGCGGCGGACACGGCGCTGGAAGACCGGTTCAGCGAGGCTGCCGATGAGCCCCCGGTCGACGAGGCCCGTGCGCTGGCCCCCGCTGGAACCGGGCTGCACCGTTTTCCGCGCGGACCCGGGCCGGGCACCTTTCTGCACGGCCTGCTGGAATGGGCGGCGGGCGAGGGCTTCGGCGCGATCGCAGGCGACCCCGAGCGCCTGCGCGATACCGTCGCGTGTCGCTGCTGCCGGCGCGGCTGGGACCACTGGGTGGAGACGCTCTCCGACTGGTTCGTGCGGCTGCTGACCGATCCGCTCGAGTTGCCCGCTTCCGACGGCCCGCTGCGGCTGTGCGATCTGGTCGTGTTCCAGCCGGAAATGGAGTTCTGGTTCGAGACCCGCTGGGTGGACGCCCGGCGCCTGGACCGGGCCGTGTGCGCGCTGACGCTCGATGCCGCGCCTCGGCCCGAGGTGCTGCCCCAGCTGCTCAACGGCATGCTGAAGGGCTTCATTGATCTCGTTTTCGAGCACGAGGGCCGCTATTACACGCTGGACTACAAGTCCAACTGGCTGGGTCCGCGCGCCGAAGACTATGCCCCGGCGAGGATGCGCGAACGGGTGCTGGAGAGCCGCTACGACCTGCAGTACGTCCTGTACAGCCTGGCTCTGCACCGGTTGCTGCGTGCGCGCTTGCCGGACTACGACTACGACCGCCACGTCGGCGGCACGGTCACCTGGTTCCTGCGCGGGCTGGACGCGCCCAGCCGCGGTCTGCACCTGGAACGGCCGCCGCGCGCCCTGATCGAGGCGCTGGACGAGATGGTCCGGTCGGCCCCCGATGCCGACCAGGAGGGTTGCTGATGAGCGCAGCGCCAGAATCGCTGGCCCTGGGTTCGGCGGAGGGCCTGCTGAGGCTGCTCGGGCAGTGGGTCGAGCAGGGTTGGCTGCGGGCGCTGGACCGCGCCTTCGCCGGGTTTCTCCACGAGCAGGTTCCGGACGCACCGCCACTGCTGCTGCTCGGGGCGGCCCTGGCCAGCCACCAGCTCGGGCGGGGGCACGTCTGCCTGGACCTCGACGTGGCCCTGGCCGACCCCGACCGGACCCTGTCCCTGCCGCCCGACGGCGCATTGCAGGAACGATCCCTCGCACGGCCGGGGGACTTGCTGCGGGGCCTGACGGCCAGCGACTGGGCGGCGGCGTTGGCGTGGCCGGAACTCGCCGGGCCCGGGGTTGGCGGTTCGCCGCTGGTACACACCGGGCGCCGCCTGTACCTGCGTCGCTTCTGGGAATGCGAGCAGCGCATCGCTTCGGCGGTGCGTCAGCGCCTGGGGGCGACAGGCGAACTGCGCGCCGGCCTCGATCCGGCATTGCTGCGCAGTTGGCTGGACCGGCTGTTCGGATCGGTGCGACCCGGGGTCACCGACTGGCAACGCGTCGCCAGCGCGCTGGCCGCGGGCGGGAGCTTCGCGGTGATCACGGGCGGGCCGGGCACCGGAAAGACCACCACGGTGGTGCGCCTGCTCGCCCTGCTGCAGGCAATGAACCTGCAGGCGGGGGCTGTGGCGGCGTTGCGGATCCGGATGGCCGCGCCCACCGGCAAGGCGGCGGCGCGATTGAACGCCTCCGTGGCCGGTGCGGTGCACCAACTCCCCCTGCCGGAGGACGCGATCGGCGTGCGCATCCGTGCGGCGATACCCACCGAGGTCAGCACGGTGCATCGCCTGCTCGGCAGCCGACCCGGAACGCGCCACTTTCGGCATCACCCGGCCAACCCGCTGCCGCTGGATGTGCTGGTGGTGGACGAGGCCTCGATGATGGACCTGGAGCTGATGACCGCGGTGTTCCAGGCCCTGCCGCCGACCGCCCGGCTGATCCTGCTTGGGGACCGCGACCAGCTGGCGTCGGTCGAGGCGGGGGCGGTGCTGAGCGAGGTCTGCGCCCGCGCGGGGGATGGTCACTACACGGCGGCAACCGCCGGCTGGCTCGAGGCGGTCTCGGGCGAGGCGATCCCGGAATGGGCGGTTGATTCCGGTGGCATGCCCCTCGACCAGCACATCGTGATGCTGCGGCAGAGCTACCGCTTCGGCGAGGCCAGTGCCATCGGTCGCCTCGCGCGTGCGGTCAATGCCGGCGATGTCGAGGGCGTGCACGCGATCACGGCCGATGGTGGGCCGCTTGCCGATCTTGCGAGAATCCGGCTGCACGGTGCCGAAGCGTCCGAACTCGAGCGCTGCGTGGTGCATGGCGGCGCCGAGTTCTTCCGGCCGACTGCCGACGGAGCCGGGCCGAGCGGCTACGCGGATTACCTGCGCCGGATGGCCGCAGAGGATCCCGGCGACCAGGGCGATCCGGCCGCTGCCGAGCGTTGGGCGCGCAACGTCCTCGAAGCCCACGCGGGCTTCCAGCTGCTGTGCGCGGTGCGCCAGGGACCCTGGGGTGTGGAGGGCCTCAACCGGCGGGTGGAGACGGCGCTGCGCTCGCAGGGGCTCATCGGTGGCGGGGCCTGGTACCCGGGCCGGCCGGTGATCGTCACCGCCAACGATTATGGCCTCGGCCTGATGAACGGCGATATCGGCGTGACGCTGGCCATGCCGGTGCGGGACGCCGGCGGGCGGCCGACGCGTGCGCTGCGCGTCGCCTTCCCGGTCGGCGACGGCAGCGGGCGCGTACGCTGGATCCAGCCGAGCCGCCTCGTTCAGGTCGAGACCGTGTACGCGATGACGGTGCACAAGGCCCAGGGTTCGGAGTTCGACCACGCGGCGCTGCTGCTTCCGGACCGCGAGAGCCCCATCCTGACCCGGGAACTGCTGTACACCGCGATCACGCGCGCGCGCCGCTGGTTCACGCTGCTGGAGCCGCGCGCCGGTGTGCTCGAGCAGGCGATCCTGCGCCGGGTGGTGCGCGGCAGCGGGCTCGGCGACGCCCTGCGCGGGAGCGGTGAAGCGCAGGCAGGGAGCGGTTTCGGCGATGCCCGGTGAGCGGCCCGGGGTTCCGGATACGGCGTTGCTCGCGGCCTACCGGGCCGCTGAGTACGTGGTGCCGATCGGGGCGCGCCTCTGTCCCTTTCGCGCCGATCGCCCGGCACCGGGGCCGCTGGACGCATGGCTGGCCGACAACGGCCCTGCCGGCTGGCTGAGCGCTTTCAATCCGGGTAGCCGCCGGCTGCCAATCCTGGACAATCTGCGCCGGCACGACGCCCTTTGGCGGCGGCTGCGCTCGCAGGGTCTGCCGGCCCTCGCTGGCTATGCGGTGGATCCTGCCGGGGAGTGGCCGGACGAAACCAGTCTACTGGTACCCGGGATCGGGTTGGAGCGGCTCAACCGGCTCGCGCTGGACTTCGGGCAGGTCGCGTTCCTGTGGCTGGAGCCGGGACAGTCCGTCCGCATGCTCCTCGCCGATCCGTCCGGCCCGCTGTCGACCTGGCGCGGGTAATCGCGTCGAAAGGCGTTTTGTTTCTACCACGAAGGACATGAAGGACACGAAGAATGTCAGTTCTGTAGGTCGGGTTAGCGCAGCGTAACCCGACGTTCCGGGGTGCCTAGGACGACGCCGGTTTGCGGCCATGGTTGCGTGCGAGACCCGTCGGGTTACGCCCTTTGGGCTAACCCGACCTACGGTTTGCGGCGCCGGTGACCACGAGAATCCCGGCGCCGGATGGCGGATGAGGGTCTTCGGCCTCTTCCGCCCTACGGTCGTTTCATGGTCGGGGTGTGGCTTGGGTCCGCGTAGGAGCGACCGCCGGTCGCGATAACGCGATTGCCTACGGCCCGGCGTCCGGATCGCGGCCGGAGGCCGCTCTCCTACGAGGATCCGTACTCGTGCCTTCCGCGGCGCAGCCGCTTGTAGCGGCGGATCATGATCATCGCCTTGCGCACCGTGGGCGGATCGATCCGCTCCACCGGCAATCCCACTGTGATCGGCACTGCATCCGGCCCTGCTGCACCGATTTCGATGTAATTGGCGACGGGCTGGCGCGCCAGGTCGGTCGGCTGGGGCTCCAGAAGGGCATGCAGCGTGGCGAGCCAGGTAACCTGGCGGCCTTCGAAGGGACCCTCGAAACGCAGGCGCAGGGTCTTCCCGCCCGGTTCGTCGAGCAGTTCGGCCTCGCTCAGGATGTCTTCGGGGGTGTCGGATCGATGTACCGTCATGGTCCTTCCAGTTGGGCGTGGAGCGGATTCCAGTCTATTGTCTGGCCCTGTACGGCGCATGGCGCCAGGCTTCGGGTGGCCCGCGACGGCGCATCGGGGCAGAGGAAACCGGAGGAAGAGGAGGATCGATGAAAGCTCCCGGAATCAGGACCGCCATCCCCCAGCGCCGTTACAAGCTGGGGGACTTCTCCATCGTCGTGCTCGGTGATATCGAGAGCGACGACGGTGTCGATTACCGCTATGTCTTCGCGACGGTACAGGATGGTGCGCAGGAACCGCAGTTCTACGTGCTCTCGGTACGCAGCCCGGATACGACCGGTGATTTCGCGCTGCGTGTGCTGGGCCCCGAACTGGATCGTGAGCTCGATGTCTCGGGGCGCTGGCGCGATCTGGACGCCTTCTGCGACCAGGCGATCGCACTGGCCCAGCAGGTGTTGAGTCTGGGTGACGAGCAGCCTCACCGGCTACTCTAAGCAACCTGTCGGACTTGGGCTGCTCCTACTGCGCCGGTGGGAGGAGCGGTGCATTTTTCACTGATCTCTCGTTGCATAGAACCACTAAGCGCCTCGATATCATGAAAAACTGCCCTCGCTCTCCCACGCGGCTCGCTACGGGCACCCAAGTCCGACAGGCTGCCAGGGGTACGGCTGGGCCGGGAAATCGAACCGGACCTTTCGGACCGCGCCGATATCGGCTATATACTCCCGACAGGCGAATCCAACAGCCGACGGATGGTTCCAGATATGCCCAGCCCCGCAGCAATGCGCGCAGTGTCCCACGGGAACCGAGTCGTGTTCCTCCTCCCCGGGCACGGTCGATGAGCGCCACGGGCAGCGAAACCACCACCGACAGGCCGATCGAGCATCCCAGGGTCGGCCTCTTCGTTACCTGCCTGGCCGACATCTACCGTCCCAATGTGGGGCTCGCCGCCGTCGCGCTGCTGGAAAAGGTCGGGTGCAGCGTCGAGGTTCCGCAGACGCAGACCTGCTGCGGGCAGCCTTCGTACAACAATGGGGATCTCGCCGGTGCCGCGCGCACCGCGCGCAACACGATCGAAGCCTTCGAGGATTTCGACTACGTGGTCGTGCCTTCCGGCTCCTGCGCCGGCATGCTGCATGATTACCCCCGACTGTTCGAGTCCGAACCCGGATGGCAGCAGCGTGCCCGCGCGATGGCGGGCAAGACGC
Organism: Thioalkalivibrio sp.; assembly: GCA_007116035.1. Lineage (GTDB taxonomy): Bacteria > Pseudomonadota > Gammaproteobacteria > Ectothiorhodospirales > Ectothiorhodospiraceae > Thioalkalivibrio. Next base: position 14,850 of record SKJG01000007.1, on the reverse strand, counting down.
ACGAGCTGATCTCCTTCCTGACCGACGTGCGCGGGCTGGACGCCGTCGATGCCTCCTTCGCCCGTGCCGTGACCTACCACGACAGCTGCCATGGCCTGCGTGCCTTGGGCATCAAGGAACAGCCGCGCAGGCTGCTGGCGAGCGTCGGCGGCCTGGAGTTGCGCGAACTGAATGACTCGGAGATCTGCTGCGGCTTCGGCGGCACGTTCTGTGTGAAGTACCCGGAGATCTCCGGGCGCATGGTGGCGGACAAGGCCGATGCGATCGCCGCAACCGGAGCCAAGGTGGTCCTGGGCGGCGATCTCGGCTGTCTGCTCAACATTGCCGGGCGTCTGGGCCGTGAGGGCGGCGGCGTGAGTGTCTACCATGTCGCCGAGGTGCTCGCCGGCATGGCCGACGTGCCCGGTCTGGGCGATCCGCCCGGTTCCGGCGGGAGGTCGCGCTGATGGAGTCGCTGAGCCACGCATTCAAGGAACGCTCGGTCCATGCCCTGAAAGACGAGACCCTGCAGGTCGCGTTGAACCGCGCCAAGGACGGGTTCGCGGTGAAGCGGGCGAAGGCCGTCGAGGGTCTGCCCGAGTTCGATGCCCTGCGCGATCGGGCGGTCGCGATCAAGAACCACACCCTGGAGAACCTGGACCACTACCTGGAGCGCTACGCGGACGCCGTGGAGCGCAACGGCGGCAAGGTCCACTGGGCCTCCAGCGCCGAGGACGCGCGCCGGATCGTGGTGGAAATCTGCCGCGCCGCTGGCGCGAAGATGATCACCAAGGGCAAGTCCATGGTGGGCGAGGAGGTGGGCGTCAACGGGGCCCTGGAAGGCGCCGGCTTCGAGGTGGTGGAGACCGATCTCGGCGAGTACATCATCCAGCTCGCGCACGAGCCGCCCAGCCACATCATCGTGCCCGCGGTGCACAAGACCCGCGGCCAGATTGCCGATCTTTTCCACGAGAACCACCAGAAATACGGCCTGACCCGGAAGCTGTCCGAGGTTCCCGAAATGGTCAACGAGGCGCGGCAGGTGCTGCGCAGCAAATACCTCGAGGCCGACGTCGGGATCACCGGCGCGAATTTCCTGATCGCCGAGAGCGGCACCAGCGTCATCGTGACCAACGAGGGCAACGGCGACCTGACCTGCTCCCTGCCCAGGGTGCACATTGTCACCGCCGGGATCGAGAAGGTCGTGCCCACCGCCGAGGACGCGACCACGCTGCTGCGCCTGCTCGCACGCAGCGCGACCGGACAGGATCTGACCACGTACACCACGTTCAGCACCGGCCCGAAGCGCGCGGACGACACCGACGGCCCCGAGGAGTACCACGTGGTGCTGGTGGACAGCGGCCGCTCGACGATGCTGGCGGACCAGTTTCGCGAGATGCTGCGCTGTATTCGCTGCGGAGCCTGCATGAACCACTGCCCGGTCTACGGCGCGATCGGTGGCCATGCCTATGGCTGGGTCTACCCCGGTCCGATGGGTTCGGTGCTGACGCCCCTCAGCGTCGGCCTGAAGGAGGCGGGCAACCTGCCCAACGCCTGCACGTTGAACGGTCACTGTGCCGAGGTCTGTCCGGTACGGATTCCGCTGCCCGACCTGCTGCGCACGCTGCGTCACCGCGAGTATCAGCTGAAGCTCGGTCTGAAGCCGCTGCGTTGGGGGCTCGCGGCCTGGGTCTGGTTCACTTCCCACCCGCGCATCTACCGGCTCGGGACCCGCGTGCAGGCGCGTATGCTGGCCACGCTGGCCGGCCGCAAGGGGCGCTTCACCCGCATGCCGCTGGCCGGCGGCTGGTTCAAGGGCGGGCGCGACCTGCCTGCCCCGCAGGGTGAGACCTTCATGGCCGTGTGGACGCGGCGCCGGAAGGAGCGCGGGCAATGAGCGGACGCGAGACCGTGCTGGCGTCGATCCGCCGGGGCCTAGGCCGCGGCCCGCTGGGAGATGCCGCGCGCCGTGCGCTGGATGAGCGGCAGGGGGCTACCGACAGCGCCCCCTTGCTGCCGAAGCTACCGAAGGGCCCGCTGCAGCAGGTCTTCCGCGCGGGCCTGGAGAAGGTCTCGGGCACCATGAGCGAGGTCGCGAAACTGGATGAAGTGCCCGGCGCGGTGGCGGGTTACCTCGCGGGGCACGGGCTCGGGCCCGAGGCCGCGGTCGCGCCCTCGCTGGAGTCGCTGGACTGGTCCGGAGCTGGGATCCAGGCCAGCTTCGGGCCGACCCGCGGCGGGGACTATGCCGGGGTCAGCCTGGCCTGGCGCGGCGTGGCGGAGAACGGCAGCCTGGTGCTCCTGTCCGGACCCGAGAACCCCACCTCCCTGAACTTTCTGCCGGATCATCACATCGTGGTCCTGCACGGGAAGGATCTCGTTGCGCATCTCGAGCCGGTCTGGGGCGCGCTGAGGGAACGCGGCGAGAAGGGCTGGCCCAGGACCGTGAACGTGATCACCGGGCCCTCGCGCACCGCAGACATCGAACTGACGATCCAGTTGGGTGCCCACGGTCCGCGCAGCCTGCACGTGCTGTTGGTCGACTAGCAGAACAGCATCAAGGGAGTCCCTGGACGCCCGGGGTAAAAAAGAAAGCGCGTTTCCCTGACGCCGGGGCGGCGCAGCCGGATACCAATAACAACAGAGGAGCATGTTCATGAACCTGGGTATTCTGTTCCTGCTGGCATTGATGCCAGTGCTCACGGTATTTCTCTTCCTGGTCATTCTGCGTTGGCCGGCCAAACATGCGATGCCGCTGGCCTACGTAGTCACGGTGGCGATTGCCCTGCTGTTCTGGGGTACGGATTTCGTGGTGGTGGCCGCGGCGAGTGTCCACGGCGTGGTCACGGCCCTGAATATCCTGTTCATCGTCTTTGGCGCGATCCTGCTGCTCTACACCATGCGTGAGAGCGGCGCGATGCAGACGTTGCGGCAGGGTTTTACCGACATCTCGCCGGACCGGCGCATCCAGGCCATCATCATCGCCTGGATGTTCGGCTCGCTGATCGAGGGCTCGGCCGGGTTCGGTACGCCGGCTGCCGTGGCGGCGCCATTGCTGGTGGCGATCGGGTTCCCGGCGATGGCCGCAGTGCTGTCGGCGTTGATCATCCAGTCCACCCCGGTCTCGTTCGGGGCGGTCGGCACCCCGATCCTGGTCGGTGTCAATGCCGGTCTGTCGGGGCAGGAGATCGTCGAGGGGCATATCGGCGACGTCGCCTTCGCGGACTACCTGTTGCAGATCGGCGTGAACGTCGCCCTCATCCATACGCTGGTCGGTTTCCTGATCCCGCTGATCATGGTCGGCATGCTGACGCGTTTCTTCGGCAAGTCGCGATCCTTCCGTGAGGGGCTGAAGGCCTGGAAATTCGCGCTGTTTGCCGGTTTCGCGTTCACCATTCCCTACCTGCTCGTTGCCTGGCTGCTGGGTCCCGAATTCCCGTCCATCGTCGGCGGCCTCGTCGGTCTCGCCATCACGGTCACCGCAGCCAAGCGCGGCTTCCTGGTGCCGAAGGACGTGTTCCAGTTCGAGGAGCGCAGCAAGTGGGAGCCCGAGTGGATCAGTCGGTTTCAGGATCAGCCCGACCCGGTGCGCACCGGTGCCGCGATCACGATGTTCCAGGCGCTGGTGCCCTACATCGTCGTGGTCGCGCTGCTCGTGATCACGCGTACCGTCGAGCCGGTGACCGCCTTCCTGCGCTCCCCGGAGATGACACTGGCCTGGAGCGGCATTTTCGGCACCAACATCAACACCTCGTCGCAGCCGCTGTACCTGCCGGGGGCGGTGCTGCTGGTGGCGTCGATCGTCACCTACTTCCTGCATAAAATGTATAGGGAGAAGGGCGCCTACGCCCGGGCCTGGGCGCAGTCGGGCAAGACGATCCTGGGCGCGAGCGTGGCCCTGATCTTCGCGGTGCCGATGGTGCAGGTGTTCATCCAGTCGGGGCAGGCCTCCGCCTACGCCTCGATGCCACTGGTGCTGGCCGAAGGCGTTTCCGCGGTGTCCGGTTCCGCCTGGCCACTGTACTCGCCGATCATCGGTGCACTCGGTGCCTTCATTGCCGGGTCGAACACGGTCAGCAACATGATGTTCTCGCTGTTCCAGTTCGCGACGGCCGTGCAGATCGACCTGACTGCCAACCAGGCAGCCTTCGTCGTCGCCCTGCAGGCCGTGGGCGGCGCCGCCGGCAACATGATCTGCGTGCACAACGTGGTTGCGGCTTCCGCCACGGTGGGACTGATCGGGCGCGAAGGTGACCTGATCCGCAAGGCGCTGATCCCGATGACCTACTACGTGTTGGCCGCCGGTGCGTTGGGTATGGCGATCATCTATGCGGCGTTGTTCTGGTATGTCGCATGGGTTGCGGTGGTTGTGGCCTTCCTCCTGTTCATGTACTTCAACAGGGGCCGGGCACCCGCTGCGGCGTGACGATGCTCCGCCGGCCCTCCTGACACAGCGAGGGCTCCAGGCGGGACTTCCACCCCCGCTCCCCATGTATTGGGGGCGGGGCTTTTTTTTCCTGACCCGTACCGGATCATAATGCGGTACGGGTCTGACGAGCGGGACGGATGATGGCGGAGGCAGCCAGGACAATGCAGGCGGGCACCGGAATCGACGATCCGGTGCGGCGGTTGGTACGGCGCCTGCAGGCCCGTTACGCGGGCCGGATCACCGGTGGCGTGGTGCTGCCCGAGCGACCGGCGCAACTGCTGCCGCTGCCCGGGGAACTCGACCCGCGGCTGGCGGCCGCACTGCGCGCGCGGGGCGTGCAGCAACTCTATAGCCACCAGCGCGCGGCCTGGGACGCGGTGACCGCTGGCCGGCACACGGTCGTTGTCACGCCCACCGCCTCGGGCAAGACGCTCTGCTACAACCTGCCGGTGCTGCAGGCGGCGCTGGCGGACCGTGCGAAGGCCCTGTACCTGTTTCCGACCAAGGCGCTGTCGCAGGACCAGGTCGCCGAGCTGATCGAGCTGAACGACGCCGGGAGCCTCGGTATCCGCGCATTCACTTTCGACGGCGACACCCCGGGCGATGCCCGCAGGGCGGTGCGCACGAAGGGCGATATCGTGGTTTCGAACCCGGATATGCTGCATCAGGGGGTGCTGCCGCATCACACCAAGTGGGCGCAGTTCTTCGAGAACCTGCGCTTCGTCGTCATCGACGAGATGCACACTTACCGCGGTGTGTTCGGCTCCCACGTCGCCAACGTGATCCGGCGGCTGCGTCGCGTCTGCCGGTTCTACGGCTCGGACCCGGTGTTCGTGCTGAGTTCCGCAACCATCGCGAACCCCGGGGAACTGGCGGAGGGATTGATCGGCGAACCGGTGACCGCGATCACCGAGAACGGTGCACCGGCCGGCGAACGCCACCTCCTCTTGTGGAACCCCCCGGTGGTGAACGCCGACCTGGGTATCCGCGCCTCGGCCCGGTCGCAGGCCACGCGCATCGCCCGGATGGCGGTGAAAAGCGGGTTGAAGACCATCGTGTTCGCGCAGTCGCGGCTCATGGTCGAGGTGCTGACCAAGTATCTGAAGGACGTGTTCGACGCCGATCCGCGCAGGCCGACCCGGGTCGCGGCCTATCGGGGCGGCTACCTGCCCGGTCAGCGGCGCGAGACCGAGAAGGCGCTGCGCGCCGGCAACGTCGACTGCGTGATCGCGACCTCGGCGCTGGAACTGGGCGTGGACATCGGCAGCCTGGATGTCTGCGTGCTGAACGGCTACCCGGGCACCATCGCCGCTACGTGGCAGCGCCTGGGCCGGGCCGGGCGGCGCATGCGTCCGTCGCTGGGGGTACTGGTCGCAACCAGCCAGCCGCTGGACCAGTACATCATCCGCAACCCCGACTTCTTCCTCGGCAGTTCGCCCGAGCACGCGCGCATCGATCCCGACCAGCTCCTGATCCTGCTCGACCACGTGCGCTGCGCGGCCTTCGAGCTGCCGTTCCGCCGCGGCGACCGCTTCGGGAAGGAGAACCTCGAGGAATTGCTCGGGTACCTCGAGGAGCACGGCGTGCTGCACCGGGAGGACGATACCTGGCACTGGACCGAAGACAGCTACCCGGCCCAGAGCGTCAGCCTGCGCTCGGTTGCCGAGGGCAATTTCGTGGTGGTGGACAGCACCGGCGGGGGCCGGGACATCATCGCCGAGGTCGACTACTCGAGCGCTGCCGAGACGATCTACGAGGGCGCGATCTACATGGTGCAGGCCCAGCCCTACCAGGTGGAGCGGCTGGACTGGACCGGGCGCAAGGCCTTCGTGACACGTACCGCGGTCGACTACTACACCGACGCGATCGACTACACGCGGCTGAAGATCCTGGACCGCTTCGAGAACCGGCAGGACGGGCGCACCGAGACCGCGCACGGTGAGGTGCACCTGGTGCGGCGCATCCCCGGCTACAAGAAGATCCGCTACTACAGCCACGAGAACATCGGCTACGGCAACATCGACCTGCCGGACCAGGAGATGCACACCACCGCTGCCTGGTGGGAGGTCGCGCCGGAGGTGCTGGCGGAGTGCTTCCCGAACCGGCAGCAGGCGCTCGACGGCTTCCTCGGCGCGGCCTATGCGATGCACCACGTGGCTGCGCTGATCGCGATGTCCGAGCCGCAGGACATCGGCCGCGCGGTCGGCGACGGCGACGCCCGATGGTTCGCGACCGTCGGCGCCGACGGGCGCGGCCAGATGCGCCGCCCCGACGGCGGCGAACAGGACCCTGCGCAGGAGACCCGCTTCCGGCCTGCGGTCTTCCTGTACGACAACTACCCCGGCGGCGTCGGCCTGGCCGCGCCGCTGTTCGATCAGCGCGCGCAGGTGACCGCGGACGCGGCCCGGTTGATCCGTGACTGTGAATGTCGCCACGGCTGTCCGGCCTGCGTCGGGCCGATCCTGGCCTCCGACGAGGAACGCGGCTTCTCGCCGAAGACCGCGGCGCTGACCGTGCTGGCACAATTCCAGTCCAATGAGCCTGAAAAGCCGGCTTGAGGCGTTGCGGCGCCAGGCCGGGGCCAGCCTGGGTCCGGCGCCCGCCCCTGTGCAGGGGTCCGGGGATGCCGACGATTCCAGCGGGCTTCCACAAACCGGTGCGCCCATGACTGCGGCGCAGCCGCTGCCCGGTGCCCTGCGGTCACGGCTGGAACGCCTGGGCGGTCGTGCGATAGAAGCCCACGGCCCTCGCTCCGAAGGACGTGGCCCCGGGACTGCGTCCCCACGGCGCCTAGAGGGGCCGGTGCTGGTGTCGAACCGGCAGCGCGCCGGCGATGCCGAACGGACCGCCGGGCTTGCGCGGCGTCTGGGCGGGGAGGTGGTTGCGCGGCACCTGATCCTGGTCGAGAGCCGCCTGCCGCTGGAGACGCGGCACGGTCGCGTGCGCCTGGCCGACTCGCTTCAGCCCGTGTGGCCGCTGGCCGCGACCCAGGGATCGATCTCCGGCATCGATACCGAGACCACCGGGCTGTCCGGCGGCACCGGTACCACGGCGTTCATGATCGGCATTGCCCAGGCCGAGCCGGAACACGTCCGCGTGCGGCAATGGCTGTTGACGGGCTTCGCCGGCGAGGCCGCGATGCTCGTCGCACTCGCGGAGGTGCTGGCCGGGGTCGATCTGATGCTCAGTTACAACGGCAAGAGCTTCGATCTGCCGCTGCTGCGTGATCGCCGCCGCCTGCAGCGGGGGGCGGCGTTACCCGAGCCGCCACACGTCGATCTGCTGCACCTCACGCGCCGGCTCTTCCGCAATGCCTGGCCCGACTGCCGGCTGGGAACCGCTGAGCAGCGACTCCTCGGTCTGACTCGCGAGGACGACCTGCCGGGTTCGGAGGCGCCGCGCGCCTGGCGTGACTACCTGGCCGGCGCGCCCGCCGATGACCTGGAGCGGGTACTTCGCCACAACGCCCTGGACGTGCTCAGCCTGCTGGTGCTGGGGCCGGCGCTGGCCCGGGTCCTGCGTGATCCGGCGGCGTTCGCTGCGGATCCCGTCGCGGCCGCCGAGACCTGGAACCGCAGCGGCGATCGGGAGCAGGCGCTGTCCGTCCTGGCCGGTTCCCGCGACCGTCTCGACACGCGGGGTGAGCTTGCGCTCGCTTGGGCCCTGCGCCGCGCGGGGCGCTGGACCGAGGCGGCCGCGATCTGGGAACGGCTGGCCCGCGCTGGCTGCGCCGAGGCGATGGAGCGGCTGGCCAAGTACCACGAGCACGTGCGCCGCGACTGGTCCCAAGCCCTGGTGTACGCAAGCCGATTGGAGGAAGGTCCCGAGGTGCAGCGGCGGCGCCGGCGACTCGTTCGTCGCCTCAGCCCGGGGCAGGGTCGGTTGGAGTTCTAGGGAAACGCTGATTGTGTCGGCGTTTCCCTAGGCACACGGAAGTTCCCTGAGGGCCATGCGGAAAATTCGGTATCAGATCCCCAGGGTGATCTGTCGCCAGGATTGGCGCTATTTTGCCCCCAATCGGTCGAAGAGCCTGCACGAATGGTGCGAATTTTGTGGCAACTGCAACTTCTTGCGCCTATTCTCGTTCTTAGGAGTAAAAGGACCTTTTTGCCGAGACATTGGACGTCGCTGTCGCCGACCGTGGTGTCAGTCCGCGGGTGGCTTGAGAAACCATGGAACAACGAAAGAACATGCGCTTCCCGCTTCGGCTGTCGGGACAGCTCGATCTTCACGACGGCGAGTACGTGGATACCGAGACCTGTGACGTCAGTCTCCAGGGTGCCTTCGTCGAGCAGGTCCCCAGCGGGATCTCGGACCGGAGTTGCGTGTTGACGCTCTTTGCCGGGGGCGAAGACGTTTTCGCCATTACCGTGGACGGATGGGTCGTGCACGAGAACGAACGGGGCTGCGGGATCGAGTTCGAGTCCATGGATACGCGGGACTTCGAGGCCTTCAAGGCTTTCCTCGAGACGCGGGCGCCGGATCCGAATCTGTTGCAGGGCGAGGTGGCGCGCGGCCGTATTCCGGTGCTGCAGGACTGGAAAATCTCCTGACCCGAGCCCTTGCGCCGCTGGCTTCGCCGCCGCTCGCATGCCCGTCCATCGTGCGCCACGACCGAATCACATCAGCGGTTTCGAGAAGACCAGCGCGTTGCAGTTTCGGCCGCCACCCAGTGTCTGCGCTTGCGAGTCGATCACGCGCCAGCCCTTCGCCTCCAGGAACTGCCGCGCCGGCCGATTGAAATCCTCGCATCCCGCCTGCGCGAAGGCGAAACCGCGCTCGCGGATTCCCTCGATGGCCCGGGCCAGCAGCGCCGAGCCGATCCCGCGCCGGCGCATTCCCGCGGATATCCAGATCTGGTCGACACAGTTGGCCGTGACGCTGCCATAGCCGACCAGGCGCGCCCCGAGGGTGGCCACCCACCCCTGTTCCGCCGGGTTTCCAACGAGGTCCGGAATGTGTCCGACGTCCGGTCTGGCGGGCGGCCCGGGCGACAGGTGTCCCGCGTAGGTCTCGGCCCATATCTCCGACACCATCGCCACGACGGCATCTCGGTCGGCATCGGTGCCCGGGCGGATCACCAGGCGGGGCATCGCGATCACGTTGCTCATGAGTCCATGTTCCTCTCGTATCCCTGCATCTGCCGGTTGCACGTGGGTGAAACGGAAGCGGGACCATCCCGCCAGGAACTTCTCTGCTTGGCTGGCCATGCGTCCACCTGATGAACACGGAAGCTTCGCAGAGGATCTTTTCGCGCGCAACGCGCGCTCCCACGGGTTTTTGCTCTTGTAGGAGCCTGCCTTGCAGGCGAAGATTTTGGCGGTTTCGCTGCGGTCAATGCGATCTTCCCTGCCTGCGGACGATTTGTGACAAGCACGTGCGTCCACATGAAAGGACCTCCTTTCACGGGCAACGTTCATTCGGCCGTCCACGGTCGCACCGTTGTGATGCGGTCGCGCGCACCGAAATCGTGCATCGGGCAGCGCGCAGCCTGAGTCGTCGCTGCCCGACATACCCAAGTCACTGAAATCAAACGATGCCGATTTCTGGCAGGAGACTTGCTTGGGTTCAAGGCAGGCACGGGAGATGCGGCCGACCTCTTTGGCTCTGTCTCCAAACCGAAACGAAGGCAGCACCAATAGGTGACTAGGGTTCCGGTCCGCGCAGGCGGACGACTGGTCCGAGAGTTGCCGACCTCCCCGGGTTTAGCGGAGGGGGTTACACGGCGGGACAAAAGCCCGGGAGACTCGCGGTCGTTGGTCGCGCTCCCGTGCCTTGGTTTGACCACCGGTAACCACAAGAGGATTTCCTCATGAACCCGTTCCGCTTCGCTTTTCGTCGCCTTCCGATCCGACTTCTCATGCTTGGTTTCCTGCTTGCTGCAATCGCGGCAAGCGGCACGGCCCAGGCCCAGCAGAAGGACAGCTTCCGCATCGCCTGGAGCATCTACGTGGGCTGGATGCCCTGGGGCTTTGGCGCCGATTCGGGCATCGTCGACAAATGGGCCGAGAAGTACGGCATCGACATCGAGGTCGTGCAGATCAACGACTACATCGAATCGATCAACCTGTACACCGCCGGCGCTTTCGACGGCGTGACCGTCACCAACATGGACGCCCTGACGATCCCGGCCGCCGGCGGCGTGGACACCACCGCGCTGATCGTCGGCGACTTCTCCGACGGCAATGACGGCCTGATCCTGAAGGGCACCGACCGGCTGGAGGATGTGCGCGGGCGGAACGTGCACCTGGTCGAACTCTCCGTGTCTCACTACCTGTTGGCCCGGGCACTTGATTCGGTGGGCATGACCGAACGCGACGTCCGTGTCGTGAATACCTCGGATGCCGACATCGTCGGCGCCTTCGGCTCACGCGATGTCGAGGCGGTAGTCACCTGGAACCCCCAGCTTGGCGAGATCCGCAGCCGCGACGACGCCCACGTGGTCTTCGATTCGAGCCAGATCCCCGGCGAGATCATGGACCTGCTGGTGATCAACACGGCGGTGCTGGAGGCCAACCCCGCCCTGGGCAAGGCGTTGACCGGCGCCTGGTACGAGATCATGGAGGTCATGCGTGGCGACGACGAGGCCGGCCGTGCGGCGCGCGCCGCGATGGGTGAAGCCGGCGGCACCGACCTCGAGGGCTACGAGGCGCAACTGGCCTCCACCCGCATGTTCTACGACGCGTCCGACGCGGTGGCGTTCGTGACCGGCGAGGAGCCGATCGAGACGATGGAGAAGGTGCGCCAGTTTGCGTTCGAACACGGACTGCTCGGCGAGCGCGCGCCCAATCCGGACTTTGTCGGCATCGAATTCGCTGACGGCTCCGTTCTGGGCAATCCGGACAATGTGCGGTTCCGGTTCAGTGCCGAGTACATGCAGATGGCCGCGGACGGCGAACTCTGATCCGCTGAAGCTTCCAACCGCCGACACTTCCCGTATGGAAACGATCCAGCCAGCGCCAGCAGCTTTTGGCCGACGTCCTTCGGCGGATGACGCAGCATTTGTCTGCCCTGCACTGGGCCCCGTCGCCGAGGCTGGCGGCGATGGACACCGTGCACGCCGCGTACTTCGGGCGGAAGAGGGCGAAGTCCGTCATTCGCCGTTGCGGCGTTGGGGCGCCACCGAAAGCGGGGGTCTTCTGGGCACCCGCTTGGTGGCGGATGACGCTGCGCCCTTCCGCCCTGCCTGGGTGGGTTTGGCATCACCGCTGCCCCGATGAAGCGCCTCATCAACCAGCGTCCGCGGCGAGCGGTCGGGTACCTGCTCGGGCTGCTGCCTTTCGTGCTGCTGCTCCTGGCGTACATGGCCGCCTCGGCGGCCCGGCTCGCGGAGAATCCGAACGACCCCCTTCTGCCTTCGCTGGGCACATTGTTCGACACTTTCTGGCGGCTCGCCACCGAGCCGAGCCGGCGTACCGGTGAACTGGTGCTTTGGGTGGATACCGCGGCAAGCCTGACCCGGCTGGGTCTGGGCGTGGCCATCAGCATGGCGATGGGGCTCGTCGTCGGGATCCTGGCCGGGCTGATTCCCTATGCCGGGCGCACCCTGTCCCCGTTGATCACCGCGGTGGCGATGATCCCGCCGCTGGCGGTACTGCCCATCCTGTTCATCACCTTCGGTGTCGGCGAACTCGCCAAGGTGGTGCTGATCGTGTTCGGGATCGCGCCGTTCATCATCCGCGACGTCAAGCAGCGGGTCGAGGAACTGCCGACCGAACAACTCATCAAGGCCCAGACCTTGGGCGCGTCGACCTGGTTGATCATCCTGCGGGTGGTGCTGCCGCAGGTCGTCCCGCGCCTGCTCGACGCGACCCGGCTCGCGCTGGGCGCCGCGTGGCTGTTCCTGATCGCCTCCGAGGCCATCGCTGCGACCGAAGGGCTCGGCTACCGCATCTTCCTGGTCCGGCGTTTCATGGACATGGCCACCATCCTGCCCTACGTGGTCTGGATCACGCTGCTCGCCTTTCTTCTCGACGTCGCACTGCGGTTCGCGAATCGCATGCTGTTCCCCTGGTACGGGGGCCGGAGGGGCTGATGTCCGCGGTCACGCTGAAGAACGTCTGGAAGGCCTACGGCCGCGACGTCGTGCTGGAGCGGGTGAACCTGCATGTGAAGACGGGCGAGTTCGTGACGGTCGTCGGGGCATCCGGCTGCGGCAAGACCACCTTTCTGCGCATGCTCCTCGGCGAGGAGTCCCCCACCCGGGGCGAACTGCTGATGGACGGCCGGCCGATGCCCGGTGAGCCGGGTCCCGACCGTGGCGTGGTGTTCCAGAAGTACTCCGTGTTCCCGCACCTGAATGCGCTGAACAACGTCCTGGTGGCCGAGGAGTTCGGTCGCGCACGCCTGACCGGGCACCTGTTCGGTGCGGCGCGGAGAGCGGCACGGGACAAGGCCATCGCGATGCTCGAGGCGGTCGGCCTGCAGCAGGCCCTGAAGAAATACCCGCACGAACTCTCGGGCGGTATGCAGCAGCGTCTCGCGATCGCGCAGGCGCTGATGAAGGATCCGAGGATCCTGCTGCTGGACGAACCCTTCGGTGCGCTGGATCCGGGGATCCGCAAGGACATGCACGCGCTGATCCTGGATCTCTGGAAGCGCCGCGGGCTGACCATTTTCATGGTTACCCACGACCTGAAGGAAGGCTTCTATCTCGGCACAAGGCTGCTGGTCTTCGACAAGGTCCGCCATGATCCGCAGGCACCCAACGCCTATGGCGCCAACATCACCTACGACATCCCCGTGGGACGGACCGAGCCCGAACTCCTGGCCGAGATCCGCGACCAGACGGGTCTGCCGCTGGCAACTGAGGAGAACTGACGATGAGCGATCCGGATACGCTCCCGGAAACAACGGTGCACCACGACCGCGTTCCTGGTGGTCGCTACTGGTCGATGGTGATCCGGCGCGGCTTCACGCTGCGCCTGGTCGATCGCGAGGGCAAGGCGAACGTCTCGATGCTGCTGTACAGCCCGCAGAATCTGCTCGAGCGTTACAACATGGCCGATACGCTGAAGGGCCAGCACACGTCCAGGCTGACCCGCGGCAACATGCTGTACTCGGACATGGGCCGGGTGATGCTCTCCATCGTCAAGGACACTGCGGGCTGGCACGACACCATCGGTGGGACCACCCGCGACGCCGACATCGTGCGCAAGTACGGCGAGCACCGCTACCAGCAATACCGCAACGACTTCTACCGCAGCGGCCGCGAACTGTTCCTGATCGAACTGGCCAAGTGGGGCCTGGGCAAGCGCGACCTGGTCTCCAACCTGAACTTCTTCAGCAAGGTCTACGCGGGCGCGGACGGCGTGCTGCACTTCGATCCCGAAAACAGCCGGCCCGGCGACCATGTGGACTTGCGTGCGGAGATGGACACGCTGGTGGTGCTGAACACCGCGCCGCACCCGATGGATCCGGCGCCCGTCTACGATCCAGGCCCGGTGGAGCTCAGCATCTACCACACACCACCGGTAGCGGCCGACGACTACTGCGTGAATTTCCGCACGGAGAACGCACGCGCCTTCGCGAACACCGTGATCCATCACTGCCAGGGGTGAGGAGATGACTGGAATCAATCTGGTGGAGAGCCCGCTGGATCCCGCCAACGCTGTGTGCCGCGAGGTGGTGCCGGCCGGTGAGCCCTGGCTCAAGGAGCTGCGCAAGGGTCAGACCCTGCGCATCCTCGATCTCGAGGGCAACCAGGCCGTGGACACCCTTTTCTACAGCCTGGAGCGGCCCACGGTGGAGCGCTACAGCGCGATCGACACCCTGCAGGCCCAGGGGAACGTCTACCTGACCACCGGCACGAAGCTGATGTCGAACGAGGGCAATGTGATGTTGACCATCACCGCCGACACCTGCGGGCGCCACGACACGCTCGGCGGTGCCTGCGCGGCGGAGTCGAACCAGGTGCGCTACGGCCTCGAGAAGAAGTCGATGCACTCCTGTCGCGACAGCTTCCTGCGCGCGCTGAGCGAAAGCGACTACGGCCTGGGCAAGCGCGACCTCGCCAGCAACATCAATTTCTTCATGAACGTGCCGCTGACCCCCGAAGGCGGCCTGACCTTCGAGGACGGCATCTCCGACGCCGGCAAGTACGTGGAGATGCGCGTCGAGATGGACGTGCTGGTCCTGGTGTCCAACTGCCCGCAGCTGAACAACCCCTGCAACGCCTACAACCCGACCCCGGTGGAGATGCTGATCTGGGATCCTGCGAAGGGCTGAACCCCTTGTACCCGCCGGGGACGGCCCCGGCGGCATGTGTTCACCGCGGGACGGCCCGCGGACCCTGGGACCGGGGGTCCCAACGGGAGCAGCATCACGATGTTCGACAAGGTCCTGATCGCAAACCGCGGCGCCATCGCCTGCCGCATCATCCGTACGCTGAAACGCATGGGCGTCGGGGCGGTAGCGGTGTATTCGGAGGCGGACCGGCACTC
>SKJG01000047.1 GCA_007116035.1 Thioalkalivibrio sp. | reverse complement strand
TCCCCAGGGAACCGATGCCTGCCGGATCACGCTGAATACCGACGCGGCGGCAATGCGCGGATCGGCGCTCTGCGTCACCGCATTGATGTAGAAATGAGCCCGCACGAACCGGTCCGAGGCGCGCACCGTACCCGGCAGGAACTCGCGCGGGTTCACGTGCTGCCAATACTCCAGAACGGCAAGCTGCCGGTCATAGGTCGGCTCGTTGGTCATGATCTGATACGACCGGTCGTGCCAGATTCTCATCTCGCCCTCGACGAACTCGATCACGGCGCTGTCACCGGTCGCGTCCGACAGCGACACATGCACCGTCGCCGCGCGTCCGGGCGGGCCCACCGGCACCTCTCCGCCGGCCACTTCCACAGGGTTTTCCCTGAGGTCTGTCACCGCCTCGGCCACCGTGGCGAAACGGTCGAGCAGATACTGCGGAAACACTGAAATCGATACCCGTGATGTCTCTCCGTCATCCTCGGGATAGCTCGCCTCAACCTCCCAGAGAAGATTGGCCACGAGGCCCGCCTCGTTCATGCCATCGGCGGTCGCGATGTCGTAGCCGGTAACGACCAGACTGCCGTAGGTGGAGGTCCATGTGGCCGAGCGCGGTCCGGCCACCCCGTCGCGCTCCATTCCACGCGGCAAGACCCACAGGTTGCTGGTCATCGGCAGCTTCCAGTCCATGCTCCGCCCGGTCAGGACCCGGTCCTCCGGGCCAAGATACACGGCGCGGGTGCAAGCCTCCGCCACGGGTGCGGCAATCAGGGCCACCGCAAGGACCGGGGCTGCAAATGCGCGTTTCATCTGAACCATGGAACCTCCTCTATGCCATCCTGTGAACGTCGAATACGGAGTACTCGTTCCGGGTGCCCTGTAGGGTGACGAAGGCGACACGCGCCATCCACCGTCCAGCGCCGAGGTTGCCACACGTCCCGGGCCATTATGAACGCAGTCGAGGCACGTATCGATCGAGTCGGCGTCTTTGATTGGGGCAGTGCCCCACGCTGCCAGGCGGCTGCGCATTCCGGCGAAGGTGATCCATGATCCCTGCTCACGCCCGGAAAGAACCGCGCGGCATACACAACGACTCGTGAACGGCCGGTACGGTGCCCGATCGCCCGCGGAGCCATCGGACGAAAGCGCTCCAGTGACGACCCCGCGGTGTCCGCTCCTCGCTCGCCTGGGGAACCTCACCCATGCGAACCGAGTGCCCGCTCGGGGTCGACTCCGGATCCCCAGGCACCGGATTGGCTGCGGTCAGGCACAACACAAGTTGGTGTAGCGTCAGTGTGAGTCCAATGCTTACGTTGATCCAGGGAAGCTGTCTACAGCGCCTGTTTTCCCAACGTACGAGCCCGGCTCAGCCACCGCTCGCGCCGGCCGGCGCTGACGCCCTCCACCAAGCCGAACAACGTGGTCCGTACTGGGCGGATACCGACAAACTTGAGGATGTTACGCTCCAGGCTCTTGAGGCTGTGGGCCCGAAAGAACCAGCGGTAGAAGAGTGCGGGCATGCCCATGGTGACGATGATCCGGGCCGATTTCCCGGTGAGCAGCTTCCGGCCCATCGCCCCCGAGGATTCCTCGCGGCTGAAGGCGAATCCCGGCCGGAACAACTGTTCCATAAAGGCCTTCAGAATGGCCGGCATGGTTCCCAACCAGAGCGGATAGAGGATGACCAGATGGTCGGCCCAGGCGACGGTGTGCTGGGCGTTCTGGATATCCGGTATCACCCCCGTGTCCTTCCAGGCCTTGGCGCTGCGCAACAGCGGGAAGTCCAGCTCCGCGACCGCCACGTGCCGGACCTCGTGCCCACCTTGGTTCGCGCCCTCCGTATAGGCATCCGCCAGTGCGTGGCAGAGATGGCGCTCGCTGCTATCGGGATGACCCTGGATGACGACGATGCGTCTGGGCACGGTGCGCGCTCCCAAAGGCTGATTTGAACAGTGAAGCAGCGTTCCGGCCGGAAGTCGAGTCTACGGTTGATTGCGGACATGTTCGCTTTCATCGGACTCCGAATTCCGGTGTCGGCATTCAGAAACCAGAATGCAGGGTGATCCCGTGATTCTGTACAAAAACCCGACCGACCGGTCTACGGATGCATGGTTTCCAGCGCCGATCAAACGCGCAGAAGAGCTCAATCTTCCGAGCCGGGGACCTCGATCGAGATCGTGGCGCCGTGGCCTTCCTCGCGTACACGGACGGTCCAGTAACCGGGATATTCAGGGTCTGGCACGAAACGGAAACGACCGTCGCGATCTGCCCGTCCGGTAAGCCAGGCGTGGGCGAGATGCCGGGGGCTGAACACGGTGATCGGGGCACCCGCCATGGGTTCTCCGGTGTCGAAGGCGGCGGTGGTCTCCACCACGTCGAGGTCGGAACGGGTGTCTTGCGTCAGGATGACTCCATGGGCGCGCGCGTTTCCCCACCCACCCACGAGTGCTGCCAGGAGCAGGACGGTACGAAGGGGTGCAGAACGACATTTCCGGGTGGGCATGATGGTCCTCCGGAGGGTTGCGGGCACGCTTGCGAGGTGATGCGCCGAACTTTATGCTAAAAAAACATTCCCTCATACCCATCCCATCCCAAGAAAGGAAACCAACCCATGCGATCCGTGCTCGCGATGTCCGTTGCTGCCGCCATCTTCGCTGGTGCCATTGCGGCCTCGCCGCTGTCGGCGGGAACGCTGCAAGTGTTCGCCAGCGGCGAGGACCTGGCCACCGAGGGCTTCCAGGCACCCAAACGCACCAAGGACCACTGGTCACTGAACTTCGACCACATTTTCGTGACACTCGCGGAGATCACCGCATACCAGACGAGCCCGCCGTTCGAGCCACGATCCGACGCGCCAATGACGGCCACATACGAGGTAACCGTGCCGGGCACGCACACGGTGGACTTGGTCAAGGCAGCGGACGAGGAGGCGCGTGTCCTGGTCGCCGAGATCGACGCGCCGCCAGGTCACTACAACGCGATCTCCTGGCGCATGGCGATCGCGGAGACCGGGTCGGCCGAAGGAACGTCGATGCTCTTCATTGGCACGGCGACACGTGTAAGCGCCGACCGAAACCCGCGGTTATTTGCCGCGGACCCGATGGAGGCAATTCTCGCCGTTGGGCCTACGTGATCGGCGCACCCCGTGAAGAACGAGCCGGTAGCAAAGTCGCGCCTGGCTGACACGGCGACGGAAAAGAGGTAAGCGGGCAAGGCCGAAGAGCAGGGCGTAGCGCCGACCTGACTGGACGTCGCAACCGACGCGGCCTTACCCGCGCAGCATCACTGAGCCGGGCATGTCCTGGCTTTTTTGTGCCGAGTCCACCGCTCTCAGGATGTTGGCTCGCATGCGGGGCCCAAGAAAAAGGCACCCGAAGGTGCCTTTTTCGTTAGCAATGTTGGCGGAGCGGACGGGACTCGAACCCGCGACCCCCGGCGTGACAGGCCGGTATTCTAACCAACTGAACTACCGCTCCGGATCTCTTCCGGCCATGGCTGCTTCCAGCCTTTCTGGTGGGTGCTGACGGGATCGAACCGCCGACATTCGCCTTGTAAGGGCGACGCTCTACCATCTGAGCTAAGCACCCTGGAAAGCGCGCTAGTTTACGCGATCCTTCAGGGCTTTGCCAGCCTTGAACGAGGGACTCTTGGAGGCCGCGATCTGGATCGTCTCACCGGTACGGGGGTTGCGTCCGCTGCGCGCCGGGCGCTCGCGAACCAGGAAAGTGCCAAAACCAACCAGGGACACCTGGTTGCCTTCGGCGAGAGCATCGCCCACCACAGTGGCCATCGCATCCAGCACGCGGCTGGCCTGGGCCTTGGGAACGTCGGCCTTATCGGCAATGGCTTCAATCAGTTCGGATTTGTTCATGCACGGGATTCCTTTTTATGCGTGTTATCTGGAGGGGGGTACCAAGCAAGCTACCCCTGAGAAGAACAGACGGCATGGTCGCCTGCATGCCGTCTACGACTAGCGGTGCTCCCCTATTCTCATATCGCGCGCACGGTCATGGCAAGCACGCCCCCGAGGAGCCAAAAGACCGGCCGCAGACGAAGAATAGACGTCTGCGGCCGAAAATGACACGGTTTATTGCCCGTTCTAGTGGTGGCGCACATTCCTCCGGCGCGGTTCACTGCCGCCCTTCGTGACCTCGGGCACCTTGGGCCCCGGTTCACTGCCGAGCGCCTCGGGCATGTGGGTCAGGGCGACGGACAGGACCTCGTCGATCCAGCGCACCGGACGGATATCGAGTTTCGCCTTGATATTCTTGGGAATATCGACAAGGTCCTTTTCGTTTTCCTCTGGAATCAGCACGGTACGGATACCGCCGCGGTGAGCCGCCAGCAGCTTCTCCTTCAGGCCACCGATCGGAAGGACCTGCCCACGCAGCGTGATCTCTCCAGTCATCGCCACATCGGCCCTCACCGGGATGCCGGTCAGCGCCGAGACGATCGCCGTGCACATCCCGATCCCCGCACTGGGCCCGTCCTTGGGCGTCGCGCCCTCCGGCACGTGGATGTGCAGGTCGGTCTTCTCGTGGAAGTTCTCAGCCAGCCCCAGCGCCGCAGCACGGCTACGAACGACGGTCAAGGCCGCCTGGATGGACTCCTGCATCACATCGCCGAGCTTGCCGGTCTGCAGGGTCTTGCCCTTGCCCGGCACCACGGAGGACTCGATGGTCAGGAGTTCGCCCCCGACCTCGGTCCAGGCCAGACCGGTGACCTGCCCGACCTGGTCGTTTTCCTCGGCCAGGCCGAAGCGGAACCGGCGCACCCCGAGGTAGCGCTCCAGGCTCTTGGGCGTGACCTGCGTGGTCTTGGCCTTGTCCTTGCCCAGCAGGCGCTGCTTCACGACCTTGCGGCAGATCTTCGCGATCTCGCGCTCAAGCGAGCGCACGCCCGCCTCCCGGGTGTAGTAGCGAACGATGTCGCGGACCGCGGTATCCGCGATCTGGATCTCCTCGTCGCTCAGGCCGTTGGCCTCGATCTGCTTCTTGATCAGATAATTCCGGGCGATGTTGATCTTCTCGTCCTCGGTATAGCCGGACAGGCGGATCACTTCCATACGGTCGAGCAGCGGACCGGGGATGTGCATGCTGTTGGCCGTGGCCACGAACAGCACATCCGAGAGGTCAAAATCGACCTCGAGGTAATGGTCGCTGAACGTGTGGTTTTGTTCCGGGTCCAGCACCTCGAGCAAGGCCGATGCCGGATCGCCCCGGAAGTCCATCGCCATCTTGTCGATCTCGTCCATCAGGAACAGCGGGTTGCGCACCCCGACCTTGGACAGGTTCTGCACAATCTTGCCGGGAAGCGACCCGATGTACGTCCGGCGGTGGCCGCGGATCTCGGCCTCGTCACGCACGCCGCCCAATGCCATGCGGGTGAACTTGCGGTTGGTCGCGCGGGCGATCGACTGACCCAGCGAGGTCTTGCCGACGCCGGGAGGACCCACCAGGCAGAGAATCGGCCCCTTCATCTTCCGGACGCGCGACTGCACGGCCAGGTATTCCAGGATGCGTTCCTTGACCTCCTCGAGACCGTAGTGGTCCTCGTTGAGCACCTTCTCCGCCGCCGCCAGATCCTGGCTGACCTTAGTGCGCTTCTTCCAGGGCACGTTCACCAGCCAGTCGATATAGCTGCGCACCACGGTGGCCTCGGCCGACATGGGTGACATCATTTTCAGCTTGTTCAGTTCCGCAAGGGCCTTCTTCTTGGCCTCCTTGGGCATGCCGGCCTTCGCGATCTTGCGGGCGAGTTCCTCGGCCTCGTTGGGCGCGTCCTCGAGGTCCCCCAATTCCTTCTGGATCGCCTTCATCTGTTCGTTCAGGTAATACTCGCGCTGCGACTTCTCCATCTGCTGCTTCACGCGTCCGCGGATGCGCTTCTCGATCTGCAGCACATCCATCTCGCCCTCGATCTGCGCGATCAGGTGCTCGAGCCGCGCCTTCACGCTCGAGATCTCCAACACCTTCTGCTTCTCGTCGAGCTTCAGGGACATGTGGGCGGCGATGGTATCGGCGAGGCGCGAGGCGTCGTCGATGCCGGCCAGCGAGGTCAAAATCTCCGGCGGCACCTTTTTGTTCAGCTTGATGTACTGCTCGAAGAGATTCAGCGCGGAGCGGGCGAGCACTTCCATCTCGCGCTCCTCGGCGCCGGTCTCCTCCTCCATCAGGCGGATCTGTGCGACGAAGTGATCTCCCTCCTCGCCGAGGTCCAACACGTGCGCGCGCTGGGCGCCCTCGACGAGAACCTTGATCGTGCCGTCGGGCAGCCGCAGGAGTTGCAGGATGTTGCCCAGCGTGCCGATGTCGTGCAGGTCCTTGGCCTCGGGCTCATCGATCTCAGCGCTCTTCTGCGCCACCAACAGAACCTGCTTGTTCTCGGACATCGCGGAGTCCAGGGCACGGATCGATTTCTCGCGCCCGACGAACAAAGGGATCACCATGTGCGGATAGACGACCACGTCGCGCAGGGGCAACACGGCGACCCGCTTCACCGGCGATTCAACGTCGTTCTGGGAGGAGCTGGTCTTCTGATTCATGGGTCCCCTCGAGGGTCAGCAATAGTGGAATGGATGAGTCTTGGGATGATCGAGTCGTTTTCAAGGGCGGCACCCGCGGGCGTTAGGAGCATGGGGTACGGCTTGCCTGCCCTGGAAAGTGGGACAGGCGATGGACGCGAACGTTCTGCCCGGGGCGGGCGCCCCGGGGTCCCTGGTCTCAGGAATCGGACGCCGCCTGCTTGGCGAAATTGGCGTTTTCGTAGATCAGGTAAGGTTCGGCATCGCCGCGGATGACCGCCTCGTCGATCACGACCTTGCTGACGTTTTCCATCGACGGCAGCTCGTACATGGTGTCGAGCAGGATGTTTTCCATGATCGAACGCAAGCCGCGTGCGCCTGTCTTGCGTTCCATTGCCTTTTGCGCGATGGCACCGAGCGCGTCTTCACGGAACTCCAGTTCCACGCCTTCCATTTCGAACAGACGGCCGTACTGCTTCACAAGGGCGTTGCGCGGCTGGGTCAGGATGGTGATCAGGGCCGCCACGTCGAGCTCCTCCAAGGTCGCCTGCACCGGCAGCCGGCCGACGAACTCGGGGATCAGCCCGTAACGCACGAGGTCTTCCGACTCCAGCTTTTTCAGCCAACCGCTGCCGGAGGCATCCTTGTCCTTGGAACGCACCTCGGCGGAGAAGCCGATGCCTCCCTTCTCGGCGCGCTGCTGGATCACCTTTTCCAGCCCGGAGAAGGCCCCCCCGCAGATGAAGAGGATGTTGCGGGTATCGACCTGCAGGAACTCCTGCTGGGGATGCTTGCGTCCGCCCTGCGGCGGCACCGAGGCGGTGGTTCCCTCGATCAGCTTGAGCAGCGCCTGCTGCACGCCCTCGCCCGATACGTCCCGCGTGATGGACGGGTTGTCGGACTTGCGCGAGATCTTGTCGATTTCGTCAATGTAGACGATCCCGGTCTCGGCCTTTTCGACGTCGTAGTCGCTCTTCTGCAGCAATTTCTGGATGATGTTCTCCACGTCCTCCCCGACATAACCGGCCTCGGTCAGCGTGGTCGCATCGGCGATCGTGAAGGGTACGTTCAGCACCCGCGCCAGCGTTTCGGCGAGCAGGGTCTTGCCGGAGCCGGTGGGCCCGATCAGCAGGATATTGGACTTCGACAGTTCGACGTCATCCTTCCCGGACTTCGCCTCGAGCCGCTTGTAGTGGTTGTACACTGCCACCGACAGGATCTTCTTGGCCGAGTCCTGGCCGATCACGTACTCGTCCAGGATCGAACGGATCTCGCGGGGCTTGGGCAGGGAGTCGCGCTCGGCGTGACCCGCCTCCTGCATCTCCTCGCGGATGATGTCGTTGCAGAGCTCCACGCATTCATCACAGATGAACACGGAAGGCCCGGCGATGAGTTTACGTACCTCGTGCTGGCTCTTGCCGCAAAATGAACAGTACAGCAGCTTGCCATCATTGCGAGGAGATTTTTCGTCGCTCATCCGTATGCCTCGGTCTGCGAATAGACTTGCAGTTCCAACATGCCCCGTTTAGGACCCCGATGCAAGCGAGCCGCCGGTACGTCCGGTTGACTGGCTCATTTCTTCGCCTTGACCTCGCGCTTGTCGAGGACATGATCGATCAGTCCGTATTCCTTCGCCTCGGGGGCAGTCATGAACCGGTCGCGTTCGGTGTCGGTGCGGATGGTCTCCACCGACTGCCCCGAGTGCCGGGCCAACAACTGGTTGAGCTCTTCGCGGATCTTCAGGATCTCGCGGGCATGAATGTCAATATCCGTGGCCTGCCCCTGGTAGCCGCCCAGCGGCTGGTGAATCATCACCCGCGAATGCTGCAGACAGTAGCGTTTGCCGGGCGCACCGCCCGCCAGCAGCACCGCGCCCATGCTCGCGGCCTGGCCCACGCACAGCGTGCTGACCTGCGGCTGAATGAACTGCATGGTGTCGTAGATCGCCATGCCAGCGGTCACCGCTCCGCCGGGCGAGTTGATGTAGAGGCTGATCTCCTTGTCCGGGTTTTCCGACTCCAGGAACAGCAGCTGCGCCACGATCACATTGGCCATGTAATCCTCGACCGGACCGACACAGAACACAACGCGGTCCTTCAGCAGCCGGGAGTAGATGTCGTAGGCGCGCTCGCCCCGTGCCGTCTGCTCCACGACCATCGGCACGAGGTTGAGGGCCTGCGTGTGCTGTGCACCCGGTCCTGCCAGCGGTTGCGTCATTCGGTCATCTCCTTGTTCGTGTTCATCAGGGCGTCGAAACTGCTTGGCTTCTCGGTGACGCGGGCCTTCTCGAGCACCCAGTCCACAACTTGATCCTCCAGCACGAGCGATTCCATGCTGGCCATCGCCTGGGGGTTGCTGCGGTAATGCCGCTTCACCTCGGCCGGATCCTCGTAGGTCTGCGCCAGGGCGTCGAGTTCCCGCTCCAGGCGATCGCTTTCGACCTCGATCTTCTCGGCGTCGAGGATCGCCCGCACCACCAGACCCAGCCGGACCCGGCGCTTCGCCTCCTCCTCGAACAGGGAATCGGGCAGCGGCTGGGACTGCGCGGCGCCGCCGAAGCGGTTTTCGGTCTCGGTGCGCAGACGATCGATCTCTCCCTGGACCAGACTCTTCGGCAGGTCGAAATCATGCTTGGCGACCAGCGCATCCATCACCTGCTTCTTCACCCGACCCTTGATGTTCTGGGCGAGTTCCCGGCCCATGTTCGCGCGCACCTCTTCGCGCAGTTTATCGACATCGCCGTCGGCGACCCCGAATGCACGGGCAAAATCGGCATCGACCTCAGGCAGGCGCGGTTCTTCGACCTTGTGGATCTTCAGGGCGAACTGCACGGCCTGTCCCTTCAGATGTTCCGCCGGATAATCCTCCGGGAAGGTCACGTCGATGGTCTTTTCCTGGCCTGGCTCGACGCCCACGAGCTGGGACTCGAAGTCGGGCAGCAGCCGCCCTGCGCCGATCTCAACGGCGAACCCCTCGGCCTGCCCACCTTCGAACGGCTCCCCGTTCAGTGTCCCAACGAAATCCAGCGTGACGCGATCACCCTCGCCGGCGGCGCGCTGCACCTCGGCCCAACTGCGCTGCTGCGTACGCAGGGACTCGATCACACGCTCCACGTCAGCGGCGTCGATCTCCGCCACCGGGCGCTCGATCTCCACGTCCGAAAGATCGGCCACCGAAACCTCCGGGAACACCTGGAAGGAGGCGATGTATTCGATGGGCTTGCCCGGTTCCATCATTTTCGGCTCGATGCTCGGCCCTCCGGCCGGCACGATGCCCTCCTGTTCGATGGCCTCGCGATAGCTCTCCTGCAGGACCTCGCCCAGAACCTCCTGATAGACGCCGGCGCCATAGCGCTGCTGCACGATCTTCAACGGCACCTTGCCGGGGCGGAAGCCATCGATCCGTACCCGCTTGGTCAACGCTTTCAAGCGCTTTTCCACCTCGGAGTCGACCCGGTCGGGCGGAAACTGCACCGTCATCCTGCGGTCCAGGCTGCCGGTGGATTCAACAGAAACTTGCATCAGATGGCCTCGCGTGAAATCTGAGATTCGGGAAAACGCGCCGTCCCGGCGCAATGAAAAAAGGTGTGCATGCCCACGATCAGGATGGTGCGAAAGGAGAGACTCGAACTCTCACGGGTTGCCCCACTGGAACCTAAATCCAGCGCGTCTACCAATTCCGCCACTTTCGCCTGCCCGCCCCGGACATGACCCCTTAGTCTAACCCCTGGAACATATCGCGTCACTTTGGCGGGCGGTTCGGGGTTCATGCAGGTCTCCGGGAAGCGGCGCCTGATCAAGGCCTGCCCAGGTTGCAGGCCACCCGCCACGACGAACTAACCTTCACAATCCTGCGTTCCCCAGACGATGAAAAGCCGCAAACTGTCGGTCGGGTTAGCCCAAAGGGCGTAACCCGACGGGCCTCGCACCCCACCTCATGGGCGCGAAATAGCGTCGTCCCCGGGACGTCGTCGGGTTACGCTGCGCTAACCCGACCTAACTGGGCTGTGACTTTCACGCTAACTGCGGCGGGAGGTCTCGGCAAGGGCCGGCTGCTGGTCGCCGGGATCGTCCGCCCCCGGTTCCCGTCCGACGCGCAGGCTTTCCGGATCCTCGTCCAGCCCCGCCTCGCGCAACAGCGCGCGCAGCGAACGCTCCGGGAGATTGAGCCGCAGGTGCATCACACCCGCGGCACCAGTCTGCTCGGACTCGACCGCCTTTTCGGCGAACAACCGGCTGCGCAGCCTGCCGGACGCGGCGGGCAGGGACACCCAGCCGCGGAACATCGTCTCGGTGAAATGACGCGCCAGACGCTGCTCCAGCTCGGCCAGCCCGACGCCGGTGACGGCCGAGAGCCACAGGGCGTCGCCACCGAAGCGTCGCGTGTCACCGTCGTCGGCGTCGGGCAACTGGTCGATCTTGTTGTAGATGCGCCAGATCGGCACCTCGCCGGCGCCGATCTCCTCGAGCACGTCCTCGACCTGCGCGATGTGCGCGTCGCGTTCCGGGTCGGAGGCATCGATCACGTGGAGCAGCAGTGCCGCCTCGCGGGTCTCGGTCAGCGTGGCCTTGAATGCCGCAATCAGTTCGTGGGGCAGATCGCGGACGAAGCCCACGGTGTCGGCGAGAATCACCGACTGGTGCGGAGCAAGATCCAGGCGCCGCAGCGTCGGGTCCAGGGTCGCGAACAGCTGGTCGGCGACATAGACCTGGGCCTCGGTCATGCGGTTGAACAGGGTCGACTTGCCCGCATTGGTATAGCCGACCAGGGCCACGGTGGGTGTCTCGGCGCGGCGGCGCGCCTGCCGGCCCTGCTCGCGCGCACGCTGCACCTTGTCCAGCCGCCGCTCGATGTGCTTGATGCGCCCCGCCAGCAGGCGCCGGTCGGTCTCGAGCTGGGTTTCGCCCGGGCCACGCAGTCCGATGCCGCCCTTCTGACGTTCGAGGTGGGTCCAGCCACGGACCAGGCGCGTCGACATGTGCCGGAGCTGGGCGAGTTCGACCTGAAGCTTGCCCTCATGGGAACGCGCCCGCTGGGCGAAGATGTCGAGGATCAGCCCGGAGCGGTCCAGCACCCGGCACTTCAAGTGCCGCTCCAGGTTGCGCTCCTGGCTCGGCGACAGCGGATGATTGAAGATCGCCACATCGGCGCCGGCTGAGGCGACTGCGGCGGCCACCTCGTCGGCCTTGCCGGAACCGACGAAGAAGCGGGAATCCGGCTGCCGGCGGCTTCCCGAGATCACGCCGACGACGTCGGCCCCGGCGGACTCCGCCAGGTCCCTGAACTCCTGCGTCTGCGCCTCCATATCGGCCACATCGCCAATGGCCAGGGCGACCAGCAAGGTGCGATCGCCGCTCTCGGGACGCTCAAACAAGGCCCGTCCACTCCAAAATGGGATTACGAATTCTGTTCCTCCGCGGGCGGCTCTTCACCCTCGAGATGCAACCGTACCTGCCGGGCGGGCACGATGGTGGAAATCGCGTGCTTGTAGACCATCTGCGAGACCGCGCTCTTGAGCAGCACGACAAACTGGTCGAAGGACTCGATCTGTCCCTGGAGCTTGATCCCGTTCACCAGGTAGACAGACACCGGTATGCGGTCCCTGCGCAATGCATTGAGGAAGGGTTCTTGTAGCATCTGCCCTTTTGCCATGATTGAGATTCCTTTTTCCGTGTTAACTGCAGGTGCGCTTGGTCAGACCGGACGTTTCCGGACGATAGCATATCGCCAGCCAAGCCCCGCGCCATAATTACCCGTAAAATCCCCCGCGACCATGGGTAGAATCACCACCTGCGGGGCCGGCTGCACTCACCGATCGGCGCCGTCGAGCAGATCTTCGACCCGCACGCGCTCTGCGGGAAGGTACTCGAGGCCGTGCCCCCGCATGCCGCGAAGCCAGGTCAACTGACGCTTCGCCAGTTGCCGGGTCGCGGTGATCGCGCGCTCACGGAATTCTTCCGGGCCGATTTCGCCGGACAGCCATTGCCAACCCTGGCGATAACCCACCGCGCGCTGTGATGCGTGGCTAGCGGTCAGCAGGGGGCGTTCCATCAGCGCGCGCAATTCCCCGGTGAAGCCGCTGGCCAGCATGCGGTCGAAGCGCTCGGCGATGCGTTTGCGCAGACACTCGCGATCCTCGGGCCACAATGCGAACCGGCGCCAGTGCCGCGGCACGGTGCCGACCGGGGCGGACTGGAACGATGCCAGCGGACGCCCGGTGCTTCGGTAGACCTCCAGCGCGCGCAGGATCCGCTGCGGGTCATTCGGATGGATCCGTTGCGCCGATACCGGGTCGACGCCACGCAGTTCGTCGTGCAGGCGCTCGGCACCTTCCACCGGAAGGCGTGCCCGCAGGGTGGCGCGGACTTCCGGATCGATCGCGGGCATCGCATCCAAACCGTCGAGCAGGGCGCGGAAGTAGAGCATGGTGCCGCCGACCAGCATCGGGACGCGATCACGCGACTGGATCTCGCCGATCAGCCGCTGGGCATGCTCCACGAAATCCGCCGCGGACCAGGTCTCCTCCGGGTCGCGGACATCGATCAGGTGGTGCGGGACCCGCGCCCGCTCCTCGGCGCTGGGCTTGGCGGTGCCGATGTCCATCCCCCGGTAAACGAGCGCCGAATCGACGCTGACGATCTCGCCCCCGATCCGGTCCGCGAGTTCCAGAGCCAGAGCCGTCTTGCCGGCGGCGGTCGGGCCCATGAGCAGGAGCACGGATTCGCGCACGCGCTCAGCGCCCGCGCAGGAAGAGGCGATCCAGGGCCTGCCGGTCGAGCTCGACGTAGGTCGGCCGGCCGTGGTTGCATTGACCGCTGTTGTCGGTCGCCTCCATGTCGCGCAGCAGACGGTTCATCTCCGGCAGACTCAGACGCCGGCCCGCCCGTACCGAGCCATGGCAGGCCATCGTACTCAGCACCGCATCCAGCGCGGCCTCCGCCCGATCGGCGTGCCCGAGGTGGTGCAGGTCGGCCAGCAGATCCCGGACCAGTTGGCCCAGTTCCCGACCCTGCAGCAGCGCCGGCGCCGCCCGAAGCATCACGGCATCGGGCCCCGCGCGGTCGAGCTCGAAACCCAGGCCGCGCAGGAGCTCGGCGGACGTCTCGACCAGTTCCGCCTCGGCGCGGGTGACCGCGATCGTCTCCGGTACCAGCAACGGCTGGCGGGTCACGCGCGCCTCACGCCATTCGGTCTTCAACCGCTCGTAGGTGATGCGCTCGTGCGCCGCATGCATATCCACCAGGACCAGACCGCGGGCGTTCTCGGCAAGGATGAAGATGTCCGCCACCTGCCCGATCGCAAAGCCCAGGGGCGGCGCCACGCCCTCGGCGGCCGCGGGTGACCACGGACGCGCGGCCGGCGGGGCCGAGACAGGAGCCACCGCCCCTCCGGGCGGCTCGCTGACATGCGGCAGCGGCAGCTCCCAGTGCGTATCCCTGGGCGCCCGGTTCTCCGCAAAGGCCGCACGCGGATAGGCTACCGGTGTTCCAGGGAAAGCATTGCTGCCGGGCGGGGCCGCGGTGCCGGCCGAATGGACCGCCGGCTGCTGGCGGCCGTCATCCCCCGGGCGCAGGTCGGCCAGCGCGCGATGCAGAGTCCGAAAAATGAAATCGTGCACGAGGCGCCCGTCCCGGAAACGGACTTCGTGCTTGGCCGGATGGGCATTGACGTCGACCCCGGCCGGATCCAGATCGAGGAACAGGATGAACACGGGATGCCGCCCCTGGTACAAAACGTCGCGGTAGGCCCTGCGCACCGCCGCGGCCAGCACCCGGTCTCGCACCGGCCGACCGTTCACGAAAAAATACTGCTGGTCCGCCTGCGACCGGGCGTGCGTCGGCGCGCCCAACCAGCCGCACAGGCGCAGCCCGGAACCTTCCTCTTCGATTTCGAAGGCATGTTCCAGGAACCCCTCGCCGAGCAGTGCCGCCACACGCCCGGCGGCGCCTGCGGGCTCCACGGCAGGCAGATCCAGAGTCTGTCGGCCGTTGTGGCGCAGTTCAAAGGCGATCTCCGGCCGCACCGCCGCATGCGTACGCACCACGTCTTCGCAGTGCAGGTACTCGGTACGCTCGGTACGCAGAAACTTGCGCCGCGCCGGTACGTTGAAGAACAGGTCCCGGATCTCGACCGTGGTTCCCTGCGGGTGGGCCGCCGGTACCGGCTCGACGAATGCATCCGAACCGTCACCTCCGAGGCGCCAGCCGCTGCGCGCCCCAGCCACCGCGGAGGTCATGATCAGGCGCGCCACCGAGGCGATCGAGGGCAGCGCCTCGCCGCGAAAGCCGAGGGTGTGCAGGGACTCGAGATCACTCCACTCGGCGACCTTGCTGGTGGCGTGCCGGGAAAGCGCCAGCGGGAGCTCCTCCGAAGGGACGCCACTGCCATCGTCGGTGATCCGGATCAGGCGCACTCCGCCCTGCTCCAGTTCCACCCGGACTCGACGCGCGCCCGCGTCGATGCTGTTCTCGATCAGTTCCTTCACCACGGAGGCGGGACGTTCGATCACCTCGCCGGCCGCGATCTGGCTGATCAGCTGTGGGGGAAGCTTCTGTATCGGCACGAGGGGTCCGGGCGCAAAGAATGCAGGGTCCTGTCAGACGTGTGACAGGACCCTAGACTAGCCCAGAACCGGGACCTGCAGAAAGCGACGCGACCCTTCGTCGAAGCGCAGCGCGAAGAACCCGTCCCGGATCAACTGCCCCGGGACGGAATCTGCAGGACCTGACCGGCGAAGATGCGATCACTCGGGAGGTCGTTCACCGCGCGCAGTTCGGCGACCGACATCCGGTAGCGGTCGGCGATCACCGACAGGGTCTCGCCCGGACGAATGATGTGCCGGTCGCGCCGGCCCTCGGCAATGATCGTCCCGGGCGGTGCATGGGTGGAGAAATAGGCGCGCAGACCGGTCAGGATCGCGTCGGCCAGGGAGTTCTGGAAACTCTCGGTGCGCAGCTTGCGCTCTTCCGAGGGGTTGGAGATGAACGCCGCCTCGATCAGCACCGACGGCACATCGGGGGACCGCAGCACCGCGAAGTTCGCCCGTTCGACCTCGGGTTTGCGCACCTTGCCGACCCGGTGCATCTCAGAGATCAGCCGGTTGGCCAGGGAATGACTGGCCTCCAGACTGCCGCTCTGGGCGAGGTCCAGCAACACGCTGGTCAGGGAATCGTCCTTGCTCTCGATCGGCACCCCGCCCAGACGCAGGTCCGCGCTGTTCTCACGCTGCGCAAGGAATCTCGCCGCCTCGCTCGACGCACCACGGTCGGACAGGATGTAGACGGACGAACCCTGAACCCGGCGATCCTGTATCGCATCGGCGTGAATGGACAGAAAGACGTCGGCCTGGGCCGCACGCGCCCGGCTGATACGCTCGCGCAGGGGCAGGAAGTAGTCGCCGGTACGGATCAGGACCGGGCGCATGCCGGGTTCGCGTTCCACACGCTCCGCCAAGCGGCGCGCAATCTGCAGCACCACGTCCTTTTCCCGGGTGCCGCCCGCACCGATCGCGCCGGGATCGTGCCCGCCATGACCGGGGTCGATGGCCACGATCAAGTCCCGAAGCGGTTCGCGCATTTGATCGGGCCGCACCACGGAATTCGTGTCGGGCACCATCCGTGCAACGGTCACGCTGCGCGGGCGCTCCGTCAGGTCCAGCACCAACCGGTGCGGTGAACCTTGAGCGGGCAGCAACACGAAGCTGTGCTGATCCGCGGGGGCGCGCAGGTCCAGTACCACGCGCAGATCGTTCCCGTTGCGCTGGGCGTAACGTACGCCCTCGACCAGGGATCGGGGGTTCGAGGGCACGTCCAGCGACTCCAGCGCTCGGGCGCCGGAAAGATCCACCACCACCCGATCCGGGGATTCCAGGGCGAAAATGTTGTAGTCGGCCGGCCCTTCCATGTCGAAGACGAGTCGGGTTGTCTGGCCATCCACCGACATGCGCACCCTCTGCAACCCGGAGTTGGCCCAGGCAGAGATTGGCGCCACGCCCAGCCCAAAGCCAGCCAGGCCCTTCAGCAACAGGCGTCGACGTTGATTCGGTTGATGCGTTTTTGCCACAGACAATCCCTTTGCGATCAGGGGCTCTGCCTACATTGTGGACCTTCCGCGTGAAAATGCAAGAAAGAATTTTGCGGCATTTGAAAGACATACCGATGACTCTGACTGCGCCGTCAGAAGTCTCCCATCTGGGCAGCGATGATTCCGGCCTGCGGACCTGAAAATGACAGCCGGCGCCCGTCGCCGTCCTGGCGCAGCACGGCCACCAGTTCCGGCGTGGGCAGCCAGCCTGCGCCCCTGTCGGGCCACTCCACCAGCCACAGGGTCCGCGCATCGCTCTGCTCGCGCACCCCGAGGTACTCGAGTTCCTCCGGGTCAGCAACCCGGTACAGGTCGAAATGCAGGACCGTCAGACCGGGAAGTTCATAGGGCTCCAGCAGGGTATAGGTCGGGCTTCGAACCGTGCCACGATGACCGAGCGCATGCAGAAGGCCGCGCACCAGGGTGGTCTTCCCCGCGCCCAGATCGCCCTGCAAGTGGATCTGGCGCACCTGTTCCAGGCCGGGACACTGCGCCAGCGCCGCACCCGCCCTTTCGGTGGCCTCAGCGTCGGCGAGGAAGAAGCCGGGATGGCTCATGCTCCAGAGCCGGCACCGCTGGCGGGAAGGGCTTCGATCACGTCGCCGGCAAGCAGGCCGCGCTCCCCGCCCAGGCGTTGCGCCGCGGTACACGCTGCGGCGATGTGCAAGGCTGCACCGGTCACGGCCGCGGCCCCGGCATCGAGACCCTGCGCACGCAGGGCGCCGATGATGCCCGTCAATACGTCACCCATGCCGGCCGTCGCCATGCCCGGATGGCCGCCGGTGATGCAGGCCGGCGTTCCCCGCGGTCCCGGCACGACTCCCGCCCCCACCAGGGTCCCTGCCCCCTTGAGCAGGACCGTCCCGCCATAGCGATCCTGCAGCTCCCGCAAGGCCGCGAGCCGATCCGCATTCACCGTCGCGGCATTGCTGCCGAGAAGGCGACCGGCCTCGCCGGGGTGCGGCGTCAATATCCAGTCGTCCCGCCGTCGCGGCGCCTGCGCCAGCAGGTTCAGGGCATCCGCGTCCACGACCAGGGGGCCGCGCCAGTCCGCGACCGCCGGCCACAGGGCGCGGGCCCAGGCGTCCTGACCCAAACCAGGACCCACGGCCACTGCATCCGCTCCCGCCAGGAGGGCGTCCATGTCGCGCGCCGCCTGCGCCGGACGCACCATGAGTTCGGGACGGTCCAGGTTCGCAAGCGCGGCATGTTCCGGGTGGGTCACCAGCGTCACGCGGCCGGCGCCGGCGCGCAGGGCCGCCGCAGCGGTCAGCCGGGCGGCACCGGAATAGCCAGGCGCCCCACCGACCACCAGCAGGTGACCGAAATCACCCTTGTGCGCCGCGGGCCTGCGCGACGGCAGCCCGCGCGGCGCCTGTTCCGGCGTGACCCGGGTGGCGATCCAGGGCACTCCCTCGAACAGCGACGCGGGAAGATTCAGCGCCGCCACGCGCACCTGTCCCGCATGGTCGACCGCGGCACCGGTACAGAGACCGAACTTGTTCGCGATCATGGTCACGGTCAGCCGCGCACGCACCGCGGCTCCGCGCACCGAGCCGGAATCGATGAGCACGCCGGAGGGCACATCGGCGGCGAGCACCGGCACGCCGGAGTGGTTCAGTGTCTCGATCAGTGGTGCGAATGGCGCCTCAATGGGCCGCCCGAGCCCGATGCCGAAGAGACAGTCGGCCCAGACCTCGCCGAGGTCGGGAGAGAACGCGTCGAGCGGCCGGATTTCCCCACCGCTGTCGATCCACGCGCGGCGCGCACGGGCACCATCGGAGTCGGGCCGGCCACCGGCTTCACCGGCGTGCACGGTCACGGTCCAGCCCGCCTCGGCGGCGAGGCGCGCCAGCACGAAGCCATCCCCGCCATTGTTGCCGGGGCCGCAGAGCACACCGAGCGTCCGCGCCTGTGGGAAGCCTTCCGACAGAGCCTCGAGCAGGGCCGCGCCAGCGCGTTCCATCAGCTTGCCGCCGCCCATCCCCGGCAGCGCCATCGCCCGGCGATCGAGTTCGCGCATTCCAGCCTCTCCGAAGAGGCGGTTGGCAATGGGAACGGTCATCGGTTCATCATTCATGCTGTAAACACCGCCAAGGGCCATGACCGGAATCGTGCCGCAATCCCTGTCGCAAAGCCAATGCCGCGAGCTCGCCGAGCGCATCCGCGCCTGGGCGGGCGAACTCGGCTTCCAGGGGGTGGGAATCAGCCCCGCCGATGTCGGCGAGCACGCGGATCACCTGGACCGCTGGCTGGACACCGGCTCTCACGGTGACATGCAATGGATGCGGGATCGTGCCCCCCTGCGCCGCGATCCGTCGCTGCTCGTTCCCGGCGTGCAGCGGATCATCAGCCTGCGAATGGATTACCTGCCCCCGGACTCGGGCGACCCCTGGAGGATCCTGGCCGACCCGGCTCGCGCCTATGTCTCGCGCTACGCGCTTGGCCGCGACTACCACAAGCTGCTGCGCCGTCGGATCCAGCAACTCGCGCGCCGGATCGAGGCCGAGATCGGTCCCTTCGGCTATCGCGCCTTCACGGACAGCGCGCCGATACTGGAAAAGGGGCTGGCCGAGCAGGCGGGTCTGGGCTGGATCGGCAAGCACACCAACCTGCTCGCCCGCGAGGCGGGATCCTGGTTCTTTCTCGGCGAACTGTTCACGGATCTCCCGCTGCCGGTGGACGACCGGGTCGAAGCCCATTGCGGCAACTGCACCGCCTGCCTGGACATCTGCCCCACACGTGCCTTCCGCGGCCCTTACGACCTGGATGCGCGGCGCTGCATCTCCTACCTGACCATCGAGCACCACGGCGCGATTCCGGAACCGCTGCGGCCGTTGATGGGCAACCGCATCTACGGCTGTGACGACTGCCAGCTGGTCTGCCCGTGGAACCGCTTCGCCGAAGTCAGCGTGGAGCCGGATTTCGCCGCGCGTCACGGGTTGGATTCGCCATCGCTGGTCGAACTGTTCGACTGGGACGAGTCCAGCTTCCTCGACCGGACCGCCGGTATGGCGATCCGGCGCATCGGCCACGAGCGCTGGCTGCGCAACATCGCGGTGGCCTTGGGCAACGGCCCGGCGAGCGCCGAGGCGCTCGCTGCGCTGGGACGGCGCTCCGAGCACCCGTCGCCACTGGTGCGCGAGCATGTGGAATGGGCCCTCCAGAGGCTCACCGGTACAACACCCGCCCCAGGGGAATGAAGCGACTCTCTGGCCCCGGTCGCGGGACGCCGTGAATACATCCCTGTAAGCTTGACGGGCAGCATCCCTGCTGCCGACACCCGCGACCGGGGCCAGAGAATCGCTTCGCCCGGCGCTATGCCCCCCCTGAATAAGGAATGGAGCGCTCAAACCTCGGCGAGGTGGCCCTTCACTTCCAGCCACTGCTTGCGGTCGCCGGCCCGTTTCTTCGCGAGCAGCATGTCCAGCAGGCTCGCGGTGTCGTCGCCCTCCTCGACGGTCAGGCGCACCAGGCGGCGCGTGTCCGGGTTCATCGTCGTCTCGCGCAACTGCAGCGGGTTCATCTCGCCCAGGCCCTTGAACCGGGTCACCGCGACCTTGCCGCGCCGGTTCTCGGCGGCGATGCGATCCAGGATGCCCTGGCGTTCGGCATCGTCGAGGGCGTAGAAGACCTCCTTGCCCAAATCGACGCGGAACAGCGGCGGCATCGCGACGTAGACGTGCCCGCCCTCGACCAGCGGCCGAAAATGGCGTACGAACAGCGCGCAGAGCAGCGTGGCGATGTGGGCGCCGTCGGAATCCGCATCGGCCAGGATGCAGACCTTGCCGTAGCGAAGGCCGTCCAGCTTGGCGCTGCCGGGGTCCACGCCCACCGCGACGCTGATGTCGTGGATTTCCTGCGATCCCAGGACCTGGTCGGGATCGACCTCCCAGGAATTCAGGATCTTGCCCCGCAGCGGCATGATCGCCTGGAATTCGCGGTCGCGCGCCTGCTTCGCGGAGCCGCCGGCGGAATCACCCTCGACCAGGAACAGTTCGGTGCGGGCGAGGTCCTGGCTGGCGCAATCGGCCAGTTTCCCGGGCAGCGTCGGCCCCTGGGTGAGCCTCTTGCGCACCACCTTGCGCCCGGCGCGCTGGCGCCGCTGTGCATTCTGGATCGCCAGTTCGGCGATGCGCTCGCCCATCGTCGGATGCTGGTTCAACCAAAGGCTGAAGCTGTCCTTGACCACCCCGGAGACGAATGGCGCCGCCTCGCGCGAGGACAGCCTCTCCTTGGTCTGTCCCGCGAAGCCCGGATCCTGCATCTTGAACGAGACCACGTAGGCGACCCGCTCCCAGACATCGTCCGGGGCCAGCTTCACACCTCGCGGTACCAGGCTGCGGAACTCGCAGAATTCCCGCACCGCCTCGGTGAGCCCGGTGCGCAGACCGTTCACATGGGTGCCGCCCAACGGGGTCGGGATGAGGTTCACATAGCTCTCGGCCACCGCCTCGCCGCCCTCGGGCAACCAGAGGACCGCCCAGTCCACCGCCTCCTTCCGGCCGGCCACCGAGCCCATGAACGGGTCATGCGGTAGTCGCTCCAGCCCCTCCAGCGCCTCGACCAGGTAGTCCTTGAGACCGTCGGCGTAATGCCACTGGCACTGCTCGCCGGTGACTTCGTCGGCAAAACTCACATTCAGGCCCGGGCACAGGACCGCCTTGGCCCGCAGCACGTGTTTCAGCCGAGGCACCGAGAAACGGGGACTATCGAAGTACTGCGGATCGGGCCAGAACTGCAACCGGGTACCGGTGTTGCGCCGGGCGACTTCGCCCACGACCTCGAGGTCGCTGACCTTGTGACCGCCGGCAAAGGCCATGTTGTACTCCTGGCCGTCACGCCGGATCCAGACCTCGAGATGCTTCGACAGGGCGTTCACCACCGACACGCCGACGCCGTGCAGTCCTCCGGAGAACTGATAATTCTTGTCCGAAAACTTGCCGCCCGCGTGCAGGCGGCCCAGGATCACCTCGATACCGGGACATTTTTCGCGTGGATGCTCGTCCACCGGCATGCCGCGGCCGTCATCGGTCACCGACAGGGAGCCATCCTTGTGCAGGGTCACGTCAATGTTCTTCGCGAAGCCGCTGATGGCCTCGTCCACCGAGTTGTCGATGACTTCCTGGGCCAGATGATTGGGCCGCGAGGTGTCGGTGTACATCCCCGGGCGTTTGCGGACCGGGTCCAGCCCCTCGAGGACTTCAATGTCGGATGCGGAATAACTCACCTGCGGCCTTCCTCCGGATGTCGGCAGGCCGTAGTGTAGTGCGGTGCGTGCCTCTGGCGCACGATCAAGCCCCGGGAAATGCGACGCCGCAGGCTTGAAATCGCCGCATTCGGCCCGACAATGTCCCCAGACAACCGATTCCGGAGTTCTTCATGGTAGAAGCAACCAACGACCTTCTCGACGTCACCGCCGGCAACTTCGAGGCAGCCGTCATCGAGGAGTCCTTCCGCCGTCCGGTGCTGGTCGACTTCTGGGCCGACTGGTGTGCTCCCTGCAAGATGCTGATGCCGGTGCTGGCGAAGCTGGTCGACGAATACGGCGGCAAGGTCCGCCTGGCCAAGGTCAACAGTGACGAGCAGCAGGGCCTCGCCAGCCAGTTCGGCGTGCGCAGCCTGCCGACGGTGGTGTGTTTCCGCCATGGGCAGCCGGTGGACCAGTTCATGGGCGTGCAGCCCGAATCGGCAATCCGCGCCATCATCGACCGGCATGTGGAGCGGCCCTCGGACCGGATCCGGGAACAGGCGCTGGCGAAGCTGGAAGCCGGCGATGCCGCCGGCGCCGTCGCGGACATGCAGTCGGCGGTTGCGAACGATCCCGACCACCATGTGCTGAAGGTCGATCTTGCCCGGGCACTGCTGGATGCCGGCGACCCCGAGGGCGCAGAGGCACAGCTGAACCTGCTGCCGATGGATGTGCACGAACAGGAGGCCGTGAAGCAGCTGCGCGCCCGTCTGGTCTTCGCGAAGACGCTGAGCGGCGCCGACCTTGCGGCACTGGAGCAGGCGGTCCGCGACAACGAGGATGACCCGAAGGGGCTCGAGCGGCTTGCCGCGGCCTACATGGTTGCCGGACGCAACCAGGAGGCGCTGGACCTGTATCTGAAGCTGATGCAGCGCCACCGGAACTACAGCGACAATGCCGGGCACAAGGGCATGCTCGCCGCGTTCGAGGTGCTCGGGCCACGGCACGAACTGGTCAACCAGTATCGCCGGAAAATGGTTTCCCTGCTGTACTAGCTCCTCCCGATTTATTGGGGTTCCAATTTATTGGGATTCCAGCATCATCAGCATCTCGACCACGGGACGGAAGCCGGAGATGAGTTGGCCATCGCTGGTGACGCTCGCCGGCGTGCCGGTGATGCCCATTTCCCGGCCCAGCGTCAGATGCTCTTCCGCCGGGGTGGGGCAATCCCGGGAAGCGACCGCGAGACCCGCCTTGGCACGGTCCATGGCATCCGTGCGGCTGTCGGCACACCAGACATCACGCATGATCTCCGGTGACTGCCTTCCAAGAACCGGGTACATGAAATAACGCACCTGGATGCCGGCCTCGAGGTACTTCTCCATGTCGTCGTGCATCTGACGGCAGAAGGGGCACTGGGGGTCGGTGAACACGTTCAGCGTATGCCGAATCCGGCCCTCGGGCGTGTACACGGTCAGTTCGGCATCCGGAATTTCCGCAAAGATTTCCGCGCGCACGCTGCGCTTCGCCTTCTCGGTCAGATTCTGCCGCGATTCCAGATCGATCAGGCTGCCCTGAAGCAGGAAACGCCCGTCCTCCGAGACGTAGAAGATGTCCGTTCCATAGCGGACCTCGAAGATACCGGCCATGGCCGTCGGCTGGATCGAATCCGGACTGACGGTCGGCACGACCTCGGCCATTCGCTTCTCGATCACCTCGGTGGCGACCGCCGGGGATATGGCCATCACGGCCAGCAAGGACATCAGGATGTTTCGCATCATCAGCATGCAACCGTCTCGTCAGGTGAAAAAACCGGGGGAAGTGTACCACCGCGCTGCCGCGTGGGACTGCGCGCGGACCAAAGAGTTGCGTCAACCCCGTGGGTGATGCCGCGCGTGGAGGGCCTGCAGACGCGCGCGCGCCACGTGCGTGTAGATCTGCGTGGTCGACAGGCTGCTGTGTCCCAGCAGCATCTGGACCACGCGCAGGTCGGCCCCGTGATCGAGCAGGTGGGTGGCAAAGGCATGGCGCAGGGTATGCGGCGACAGCGTCGCGGCAACGCCGGCCGCCGCGGCGTACTGCTTGATCCGGTACCAGAACGCCTGGCGGGTCATTCCCGCCCCGCGGCGAGTCACAAACACGGCCTCGGCGGGCGGATGCCCCTGCATCAGCGCCGGCCGCGCCTCGTCCAGATATTGCCGCAGCCAGTCCGCGGCCTCCTCCCCCAGCGGAACCAGCCGCTCGCGCGAGCCCTTGCCCGTCACTCGCAGCACGCCCTGCCGGGGATTCACCTGCGATTGCTCCAGAGTCACCAGCTCGGACACCCGCAACCCGGTTGCATACAGCAGTTCGAGCATGGCTCTGTCGCGCAGACCGATGGGCGTCCCGGTCTCGGGAGCCGCCAGCAGCGCTTCGACCTGGGACTCCGAGAGGCTGTCCGGCAGCGGTCTGCCAATGCTCGGCGCATCGATACGGGCAGTCGGGTCGTCCCGGCGCACCCCCGCAGCGACCAGGAAGCGATAGAAGCGCCGCTGACTGGAGAGCCAACGCGCGACCGACTTGGGGCGGGATCCAGCCTGCATCCGCGCCCCAAGGAACGCCAGCAGGTCCGCGCGGCTCGCTTCGGCCAGCGCCGAACCGCGATCCGCGAGCCAGACCGACAGAGCCGTCAGATCACGCCGGTAGGCGTCGAGGGTGAGTCGGGCCAGTCCGTCGACCGCCCAGAGTTCGTCCAGAAACCGGTCGAGCAAGGGGTCCGGGCGCGCTGCCCCGGACCCCTGCCCCACCGTGGCGACCTCAGTCGCTCTTCGCACCGGCCGCGGTGCCGTGGGCACCGAATTTTCCGGCAATGGCGTCGAAGACCTTGGTCAGTTCCAGCGGCAGCGGGAAGAAGATGGTGTTGGCCTGGCTGCTGTTGGACATGTCGGCCATGGTCTGCAGGTAACGCAGCTGCAGAGCCGCCGGGTTCTTGCTGATGATCTCTGCCGCCTGCGACAGCTTCTCCGCCGCCTGCAGTTCGCCCTCGGCGTGAATGACCTTCGCGCGACGTTCGCGCTCGGCCTCGGCCTGCCGAGCGATGGCACGGATCATCGACTCGTTCAGGTCGACGTGCTTGATCTCGACATTGGTGACCTTGATGCCCCAGGAATCGGTCTGGGAGTCCAGGATCTCCTGGATGTCGGCGTTCAGCTTGTCGCGTTCGGAGAGCATTTCATCCAGGTCGTGCTTGCCAAGCACCGAACGGAGCGTGGTCTGTGCCAATTGGCTCGTCGCGGAGAAGTAGTCCTCGACCTGGATCACGGACTTCGCCGAATCGACCACGCGGAAATACAGCACCGCGTTCACGCGCACGGTCACGTTGTCCTGCGAAATCACGTCCTGGCTGGGCACGTCGAGCGTGATGATACGCAGGTCGACCTTCACCATCTGTTGGATGCCAGGAATGATGATGATCAGGCCAGGGCCCTTCACGGCCTGGAAACGCCCCAGGAAGAAGACCACGCCGCGCTCGTATTCGCGCAGCACCTTGATGGACATCGCGATCAGCGCGACAACCACCACTAACGGGAAAAGATAGGCTCCTGTCATGACGACTTCTCCTTCACTTGGGTTGTTTGAAACCGTTGGTTATCGCGAACGGTCGGGAAGAGCAATCAGGACGTCGATGCGGCCCTCGCGCCAGCGTCATCCGACACCGGTTCGACCCGAAGGCGCAGCCCCTCTAGACCAACGACGCGGACTTTCTGTCCTTCCTCCACCGGCTCGGTGGTCTCGGCCGTCCACAGCTCGCTGTGGACGTATACGCGCCCGCTGCGGTCGAAGTCCTCGCGCGCCTCGCCGATCATGCCGATCATTTCGTCTCGGCCGATGGTCGGCTTGACCTTGCGTAGCCGGATCAGACGTCCGAGCACCCAGATCGAGAAGACACCCACGACGAGGGCGGTACCAAAAACCAGTGGAAGCGAGATATTCAAGTCCGGATCGTCCCAGAGAATGATGGAGCCCGTGATGAAAGAGATCATGCCACCGATGCCCAATATCCCGAAACTCGGGAGGAAGGCCTCGGCGACCATGAAGATCAGCCCCAGAAGAATGAGCGCCAGGCCGGCGTAGTTCACCGGCATCACCTGCAGCGCGTAGAAGGCCAGTACCAGCGAGATTGCCCCGATGACACCAGGATAGATCGCCCCGGGGTTGGAGAGTTCGAAAATGATGCCGTAGATGCCGATCAGCATCAGGATATACGCGATATTCGGGCTGGTGATCACCGCCAGCAGGTTGGTGCGCCAATCGGGATCGACCCGGATCACCTCGATGTTGGCGGTGTCCAGGACCTTTTCGCCCCAGGCCATACGCACGCTGTGGCCGTCGAGCTGCTCGAGCAGATCCTCGAGGTTCTCGGCCACGAACTCGATCACATTCAGTTCCAGGGCCTCGCGGGCACCGATGTTGGAGCCTTCGCGCACCGCTTCCTCGGCCCAGTCGGCGTTGCGGCCGAAGCGCTCGGCAAGTCCCCGGATGTACGAGACGGCATCCTCCAGGACCTTGCGCTCCATCGCGGTATCTCCGCGACGCGCCTCGTCCTTCTTCTCTTCGGCATCGGGTGCTTCAGCGGCCGCGTCGTCGTCACCGCTCGCGTCACCGTTCGCATTCTCAGCCGACTCGTCTTTTTTCTCCGTATCGCGGTCGTTCCGGTCGTCGCCACGGGACGGCCGGCTATCGCCGTCGTCCAGACCTGGGAATCCGCCGCCCATCTGCACCGGTGTCGCCGAGCCGATATTGGTCGCCGGTGTCATCGCCGCCACGTGCGAGCCATACAGCATGTAGGTGCCGGCGCTCGCGGCGCGCCCTCCTGCCGGGTGGACGTAGGTCACCACCGGAACCTCCGAGGCCAGCATCGCCTTGACGATCTCCCGCATCGACGAATCGAGGCCTCCCGGCGTGTCGAGCTTCAGGACCACGAGCTCCGCCTCATCGCGTCCGGCACGTTCGATGCCGCGGATGATGTAATCACCCGTAGCCGGACCGATCGCATCGGAAACGGTGAGCAGCAGGGCCTGCT
>SKJG01000104.1 GCA_007116035.1 Thioalkalivibrio sp. | reverse complement strand
TCGAACATCGCCACGGTGTCGGAGAGATTGGCTCCCGGTGCGATCCCGATGCCGCCCACCTGCGCCGCCAGGGCGTCGGAGATGTAGTCGCCGTTCAGGTTCAGGGTCGCGATCACATCGTATTCATCCGGACGCAGCAGGATCTGCTGCAGGAAGGCGTCGGCAATCACGTCCTTGATTACGATCTCCTTCCCCGTCCGGGGATTCTCGAAGCTGCACCAAGGACCGCCATCGATCTCCTCGGCGCCGA
Source organism: Thioalkalivibrio sp. (assembly GCA_007116035.1). Classification (GTDB taxonomy): domain Bacteria; phylum Pseudomonadota; class Gammaproteobacteria; order Ectothiorhodospirales; family Ectothiorhodospiraceae; genus Thioalkalivibrio. The sequence continues at coordinate 26,987 of SKJG01000104.1, read as the reverse complement.
ACTCCTCCTGAGCCAGTTCGTAGCCCCAGTTCTTGAAGGCCCCCTCGGTAAATTTCATGATATTGCCCTTGTGCACCAGCGTCACCGAGGCGCGGTCGTTGTCGATCGCGTACTGGATCGCCTTGCGCACCAACCGCTTGGTGCCCTCGCTGGACACCGGTTTGATCCCGATGCCGGCGGTATCCGGGAACCGGATCTTGGTCACGCCCATTTCCTTCTGCAGGAAGTCGATGACCTTGCGCACCTCGTCGCTGCCGGCCTCGTACTCGATCCCGGCATAGATGTCTTCCGAGTTCTCGCGGAAGATCACCATGTCGGTCTTTTCCGGTGCCTTCAGGGGGCTTGGGGTTCCGGCGTAGTAGCGGATCGGGCGCAGGCAGACGAAAAGATCGAGCTGCTGGCGCAAGGCGACGTTCAGCGACCGGATGCCGCCGCCGACCGGAGTCGTGAGGGGACCCTTGATCGAGACGACATAATCCTTTACTGCCTCGAGTGTCTCCGCCGGCAGCCAGGTGTTGGCGCCGTAGACGGTGTTCGCCTTCTCGCCTGCGTAGACTTCCATCCAGGCAATTTCACGCTTGCCTCCGTAGGCCTTGGCGACAGCCGCATCAACCACTTTCCGCATCACCGGCGTGATATCGACTCCGATACCATCGCCTTCGATGAATGGAATGACGGGGCGGTCGGGCACCTGCAGTACACCATCGGAATCGACGGAAATCGTTTCGGCGCCGGCAGGAATCTTGATGTGGTCGTAGGCCATGGGAGCTCCAGAGGTCGCGAAAGGGTGACGGACGACGGGATTATACGCGAACGGCCGCGGCCTTCACGGCAGCCGATCCACGCTCGCGTTATCATCCGCCAGATGGCCCTCGACCGTACCCTTCCGGACCTTGCATGCCCGACCGCCTTCGCTGCCACGTGACCGTCGCCGCCGTGATCGCCGAGAGTGGCCGCTATCTCTTCGTCGAAGAACGGATCGACGGGCAGCGGGTGCTGAATCAGCCTGCAGGTCATCTCGAGGCCGGCGAAAATCTACTCGAGGCGGTCATCCGCGAGGTGCGTGAGGAGACCGCCCTCGACTTCCTGCCCACGGCCTGGCTGGGCTGTGACCTTCTGCCGCTGCCGAACGGCGCCGTCACCCTGCGAGTTGCCTTTACCGGCGGTACCCAGCCACTTCAGGGATCCCCGGAGCGGGACCCCGAGATCGTGGCAACCCACTGGCTCACCCCCGGGGAGGCCGTCATGCACTGGCGGCTGCGTAGTCCACTGGTCGAACGTTCCATCCTCCGTTTCGAAAACGGGGTGCGGCTGCCGCTGGATACGGTGGGCATTCTGGTCCCCAATCGGTCATGACACGCGGTGCCAGGGTCATTCTGGGCCTGTCCGGAGGGGTGGATTCTGCGGTCGCTGCCGCCCGCCTTCTCAAGGACGGGTATCGTGTCGAAGGCCTGTTCATGAAGAACTGGGAGGAGGACGATGAACCCGGCTACTGCGCTGCCGAGGCCGATCTGGCCATGGCGCGCGAGGTGGCCAACGTGCTCGGCATCCCGCTGCACAAGGCCAATTACTCGGCCGAGTACTGGGATCGGGTCTTCACGCACTTCCTGTCCGAATACCGGGCAGGGCGAACACCGAACCCGGACATCCTCTGCAATCGCGAGGTCAAGTTCCCCGCCCTGCTCGATCACGCCCGCAGGCTGGGTGCCAGCCATGTCGCCAGCGGGCACTACGCGGACGCGCGGCATGAGGCCGATGGCTCGCGCCTGCTCCGCGCCGCCGATGACGGCAAGGATCAGACCTACTTTCTCTGCCGCCTGACTCAGGAACAGCTGCAGCCGGCGCTGTTTCCCCTGGGTCCGCTGCAGAAGACGGAGGTCCGCCGCCTGGCCCTCGAAATGGGGCTGCCCAATCACGCGCGCAAGGACAGCACCGGCATCTGCTTCATCGGCGAGCGGCGTTTCCGGGATTTCCTCGCGCGCTACCTGCACGCGCCCGAAGGTGACATCTGCACCCCCGAAGGACGGGTCATCGGCCGGCATCGGGGGCTGATGTTCTATACCCTGGGCCAGCGCCAGGGCCTCGGCATCGGCGGCGTCGAAGGGGCCGGCGAGTCGCCCTGGTACGTGGTCGCCAAGGACCCGGACCGCAACCGGCTGATCGCCGCGCAGCAGAGCGACCATCCGCTGCTGCTCAGCGGCAGCCTGGTGACCGAGGCGCCGCACTGGATCCGGCAGCCGCCTGCAGCAGGAGAATCCCTGCAGGCGCGCATCCGTCATCGTCAGACCCTGCAGCCGGTCCGGATCGCAGCATCCGGCCCGGGCGCCCTCACGGTGCGCTTCGTCACACCGCAACGGGCCGTCACCCCGGGGCAGTCGATCGTCTTTTACCGCGACCGGGAGTGCCTGGGCGGAGCCGTCATCGCCGCCGGGGATACGGAGACTGGGGCCGTTCTTCCGGTATAGTAGTTTCCCGATCCCTTGGCCCAGCCGCGAGAATCGCCACTCTTGGAGCGCACCGACTACAACCGAGCCCTGGCCCTGGCCGCGATCTTCCAGGCCGCGTCTCTTGTGAAGGATCTGGCCTGGCGGGGGCACTGCGACGAACACGAGTTCGAGGTCCTCATCGGCAGCCTGTTCGCGTTCGACGTGGGGGCGCCCCAGGACATCTTCCGCGGAGAGGCCAACCTGCGCACGGGTCTGGAACGGATCGAGGTGCAACTCAAGTCCGGCGGAAAGCCACCGGACATGGAAATCACCCGGTACGCGATCGGCCTGATTTTCCTCGAACGCAAGCTGCAGGCGCGTCCCGACATGCTCGAGGCCCTGGGTGACGGGCTGAAGGCAGCCGAGCGTCAGGTCGAATACTTCAACATGACCCACGAGAGTGTCATCGCCCGCCTGGCCGACGTTTACCAGGAGTCGATCTCCAAGCTTGGGCCTCGCATCATCGTGCAGGGTGAACAGACCCACCTTTCCAATGTCAACGTGGCCGCACGCATCCGCGCGGCACTGCTCGCGGGCATTCGTGCCGCGGTACTCTGGCGCCAGGCCGGGGGCTCTCGCTGGAAGCTGCTCCTCGGACGCAACCGCCTGATCCAGGAGGCCCGCGATCTGCTGCATCGACTCAACACCTGAACCCTGGAGCCGACCCCATGACCGCACCCTCTGACAAGTACACCCAGACCGTGAAGGCAGGCGGCCGCGAGTGCGGCATCGTGCCGATCACCGAGGATCCCCGGGCGGCGAGTCTCCCCTACTCGCTCAAGATCCTGCTCGAGAACCTGCTGCGTTTCGAGGACGGTCGCACGGTTCGCGCCGGCGACATCGAAGCCCTGCTCGACTGGGACCCGCAGGCCGAACCGACACAGGAGATCGCGTTCCGCCCCGCACGCGTGCTGCTGCAGGATTTCACCGGGGTCCCGGCGGTCGTCGACCTGGCCGCGATGCGCGACGCGATGGTGGCACTGGGCGGTGATCCGCAGAGGATCAATCCCCTGCAGCCCGCCGAGCTGGTCATCGACCACTCGGTGCAGGTCGATTCGTACGGCAACGTGAATGCCTTGAACCTGAATGCCGAACTCGAGTATTCGCGCAACCGGGAGCGCTACAGCTTCCTGAAGTGGGGCCAGCAGGCCTTCGCCACTTTCAAGGTCGTGCCGCCGGACACCGGCATCGTGCACCAGGTGAATCTCGAGTTTCTCGCCCGCACCGTGTTCATGGAGGAAGGCCCTGACGGAAGCTGCCGCGCGTATCCCGACACGCTGGTCGGCACCGATTCCCACACCACGATGATCAACGGCCTCGGCGTGCTCGGCTGGGGCGTGGGCGGCATCGAGGCCGAGGCCGCGATGCTCGGCCAGCCGATTTCCATGCTGATCCCGCAGGTGGTCGGCTTCCGGCTGACCGGCAAGCTGTCGGAGGGTGCCACCGCCACCGACCTGGTGCTGGTCATCGTCGAGATTCTGCGCAAGCACGGGGTGGTCGGCAAATTCGTCGAGTTCTTCGGCTCCGGCCTAGCCGACCTGCCACTGGCGGACCGCGCGACGATCGCCAACATGGCGCCCGAATACGGCGCCACCTGCGGCATCTTCCCCATCGACGGCGAAACGCTGGAATACCTCCGTCTGACCGGCCGCGATGAAGCCCAGATCGACCTGGTCGAGGCGTACGCCCGCGCACAGGGCCTGTGGCGCCAGGACGATGCCCCCGACGCCCGCTACACCGACGTCCTCGAACTCGATCTCTCCAGCGTGGAGCCCAGCCTGGCCGGGCCCCGTCGTCCGCAGGACCGGCTCCGCCTCAGCGAGGCCGGCGCCCGCGTCAGCGGCATGATCGACACCCTGCTGAAGGAGCGCGCCAGTGCCCTCTCGGAACCGGTTGAGGCCGAACGCTTCGAGGCTGAGGGAGGGCACACCGCCGTGGGCGTGGAACACCAGGCGCAGGAAACGCCGCCGCGGAGCCGGGTCAGCATGAACGGGGAGGAGTTTTCCCTGGATCACGGCGATATTGTGATCGCCGCGATCACCTCCTGCACCAACACCTCGAACCCGTCGGTGATGCTGGCTGCCGGCCTGGTCGCGCGCAAGGCGCGCGAACTTGGCCTGAAGGTCAAACCCTGGGTGAAGACCTCGCTGGCTCCCGGCTCCAAGGTGGTCACCGAATACCTCGAGCAGTCCGGTCTGCTGAACGATTTGGAGGCCATGGGCTTCCACGTGGTGGGCTACGGCTGCACCACCTGCATCGGCAACTCCGGCCCGTTGCCGGACCCGATCAGCAAAGCGGTGCTGAAGGACGACCTGATCGTCAGCTCCGTGCTCTCCGGCAACCGCAACTTCGAGGGGCGCATCCACTCCGAGGTGCGCATGAATTTCCTCGCGTCACCGCCGCTCGTCGTTGCCTACGCGCTCGCAGGCACCATGACCAAGGACCTGTTGACCGATCCAATCGGCGAGGACGGTATGGGGAAGCCCGTCTACCTCAAGGACATCTGGCCCAGCAATGCCGAAATTCAGGCTGTCGTCACCAGCAGCGTCACCGCCAAGAGCTTCAAGAGCAACTATGAAGACGTCTACCGCGGCGAGGACCGTTGGATGCGCCTGACTTCACCGGAAGGCGATCGTTTCGACTGGAAGGACGACTCCACCTACGTGCGCAATCCGCCCTACTTCGATGGCATGACGATGACACCGGCGCCGTTGACCGAAATCAAGGGCGCGCGCGTGCTGGCCCTGCTCGGCGACTCGGTGACCACCGATCACATCTCCCCCGCCGGCGCCATCCGCCCCGACAGCCCTGCCGGCCGTTACCTGGCCAGCAAGGGCGTGAAGCCCGCCGACTTCAACTCCTATGGCTCGCGCCGCGGGAACCATGAGGTGATGATGCGCGGCACCTTCGCCAACGTGCGACTGCGCAACCTGCTCGCGCCGGGTACCGAGGGCGGCGTGACGCTGCATCTGCCCGACGGTGAAGCCATGCCGATCTACGACGCGGCCATGCGCTACAAGGAAGAAGGAACGCCTTTGGTGGTCATCGCCGGCCAGGAATACGGTACCGGCTCCTCGCGCGACTGGGCGGCGAAGGGCACGCTGCTGCTGGGCGTCAAGGCGGTGATCGTGGAGAGCTACGAGCGCATCCACCGCTCCAACCTGATCGGCATGGGCGTGCTGCCGCTGCAGTTCCTGCCCGGTGAGAATGCGGCATCGCTGGGCCTGACCGGCCATGAGGTCTACGCCATCGAGGGCGTCGACGAAGGTCGGGCCAGCCAGGTCAACGTGCGGGCCACCCGCGAGGACGGCACGGAGCTCGAATTCCAGGCCCGCGTCCGCATCGACACCCCGCAGGAAATCGACTACTTCCGCCATGGCGGCATCCTCCCCTACGTCCTTCGCCAGATCGCCGCCTGACGGACCCGCCTGACCGACGTTCCCCGCTTCCCCCTCACGGGGAGGGGAAAGCGGGGACGGACGCTCGGTCTTCAGCGGGGACCGGTGAGGCGCGCAGGGTCCAGCATCTCCGCCAGGCGCTGCCGTTCGATCCCCGTTTCCTCCGCGGCCACGTCCAGGATGGGACGCCCCGACGCATAGGCCATTTTCGCGATCCGGGCACCGGCCTCGTAGCCGATTTCAGCATTCAGCGCGGTGACCAGGATCGGGTTGCGGCTCAGGGCCTCCTCGATGTGCCCGCGGTTCACGGTGAAGCCGTCGATCGCCTTGTCCGCAAGGTGTCGCATGGCACCGGTGAGCAATTGGATCTGTGTCAGCAGGTTGTCCGCGATCAGGGGCAGCATCACGTTCAGCTGAAAACTGCCCGACTGCGCGGCCAGGCTGTTCGCGGCGTCCAGGCCGGTCACCTGCACACAGGCCATCATCACCGCCTCGGGGATCACCGGGTTCACCTTGCCGGGCATGATCGAACTGCCGGGCTGCAGTGCCGGAAGCGCGATCTCGGCGATGCCGGCCAATGGCCCGGAATTCATCCAGCGCAGGTCGTTCGCCACCTTGAGTACGGCTGTCGCCAGCGTCCGTAGCTGGCCGGAGAGCTCGGCGGCGGTATCCTGGCTCGATAAAGCGGCGAAGCCGTTGTCCTGGCGCGAGAACGGCAATTCCAGACGCTGCGCGAGGCGTTTCGCAACCTTCTGGCCAAACGAATCCGGGGCGTTGATGCCGGTGCCGACGGCGGTTGCGCCGATGGCGAGCTTGCACAGGCGGCGCTCGGTGTCGGTCAGCCGTGCATCGGCCAGCTCCAGCTGCGTGCGCCAGCCGGAGAGTTCCTGGTCCATGCGCAGTGGCATCGCGTCCATCAGATGGGTGCGCCCGGTCTTCACCACGCCCGCCAGTTCCCGCTCCCGCCCGGCGATCGCCGCGATCAGATGCCGCAGTGCCGGGCGCAGGTCCCGCTCCAGGGCCTGTGCAGCGGCCACGTGGATCGCGGTGGGGATCACGTCGTTGGAACTCTGTCCCCGGTTCACGTGATCGTTCGGATGCACCGTCGCGCCGGCCTGGGCGGCGAGGTGACTGATCACCTCGTTCATGTTCATGTTGGTACTGGTGCCGGACCCGGTCTGGTAGACGTCCACCGGGAAGGCGTCCGCGCGATCTCCCAGGGTGATGGTATCGGCCGCAGCAACGATCGCTTCTGCCTGCTCCGACGCAAGGTGGCCCAGTTCCAAGTTCACCTCCGCGCAGGCCGCCTTGACCTGGGCCAGAGCCTCGATGAACGCGGCGGGAAGCGGGCGGCCCGCGATCCGGAAGTTGTCGACCGCGCGCTGGGTCTGCGCGCCCCAGGGGGCCTCGGCGGGAATCTCCACGGGCCCCATGCTGTCCTGCTCGATTCGCTGTGCGGGTTTCGACATGTGGCTGCTCCGGCTGAGAACGGGCCCTGTATTATACTGCGGCACCCCGAAGACCAAGGCCCGTCCGATGCCCATGCCGCTCTCGCCACTCACTGCCGTCAGCCCAGTCGATGGCCGTTATGCCCGCCACACCGTGAGCCTGCGCGCCCATTTCAGCGAGCAGGGCCTGATGCAGGCCCGCGTGCGGGTGGAAGTCGCCTGGCTGAAAGCCCTCGCCGCCGAGCCGCGTATCGCCGAAGTTCCGCCGCTGGCGACAGATGCCGAAGCCTTCCTGGATGGCATCGCTGCAGAATTCGATACCGCCGCCGCCGAACAGGTCAAGGCCATCGAGGCCACCACCAACCACGACGTGAAGGCGATCGAGTACTACATCAAGAAGCGGATGGCCGAGCACCCTGCCCTGTCGGCGCAGATCGAGTTCGTGCATTTCGCCTGTACCTCCGAGGACATCAACAACCTGGCCTACGCCCTGATGGTCAAGGAGGCCCGCGACGCGGTGCTGCTCCCCGCGCTACGGGACCTGCTGGGGCCGCTGGCTGCGCTGGCCAGGGATCTCGGTGAGCAACCCATGCTGGCGCGCACCCATGGCCAGCCTGCCTCACCCACCACCATGGGCAAGGAACTCGCGAACGTCGTGGCCCGGCTGCAACGCCAGCTCCACCAGCTCGAGTCGGCCGCGGTACTGGGCAAGATCAATGGCGCCGTCGGTAATTTCAACGCCCACCTGATCACCTATCCGGAAGTCGACTGGCCGACGCTGTCGGGGCGCATGATCGCGGGCCTGGGGCTGGAGCCCAACCCCTACACGACGCAGATCGAGCCACATGACTTCCTGGCTGAGCTGTTTCATGCCCTGATGCGCCTGAACACGGTGCTGATCGATCTCAGCCGGGACATCTGGGGCTACATCTCCACCGGCTATTTCCGGCAGCGGGTCATCGCCGGGGAAGTCGGTTCCTCGACCATGCCACACAAGGTCAACCCGATCGATTTCGAGAACGCTGAGGGCAATCTGGGCTTGGCGAACGCCCTGCTCGATCACCTCGCCGGGAAGCTGCCGATCTCGCGCTTCCAGCGCGACCTCACCGATTCCACCGTGCTGCGTAACATCGGCGTTGGCTTCGCCTGGTCCCTGATCGCCTACCGGTCCTTCATCCGCGGGCTAGGCAAACTGGAGGCGGACCCGGTCCGGATGCAGGCGGACCTGGACGCCAACTGGGAGGTGCTCGCCGAGGCGGTACAGACGGTCATGCGCCGCCACGGCGTGGAGGCCCCGTACGAGAAGCTGAAGGAACTGACCCGCGGCCAGCGCGTATCGGCCGAACGGATGCGCGAGTTCATCGATCGGCTGGAGATTCCGGAAGAGGCACGCGCCCGCCTGCGGGAATTGACGCCCGGGCGCTATGTCGGCCTGGCCGCGGAACTGACCGCGCAGCTGCCCGAAAACTGAGCCGACCCGGTGCCGCGCCAACCGGACTCGCTGCTCGGTGGACTCACCCCCGCGGAGTTTCTGCGCGACTACTGGCAGCAACGGCCGCTGCTCGTCCGTGCCGCAGTGCCGGATTTCGTCAATCCCCTCCCGGCCGACGAACTGGCGGGCCTTGCCTGCGAACCGGGTGTCCGCTCGCGCCTGGTGCTGGGCCATCCCGAGCGGAAGGACTGGCGCGTCGAATACGGCCCCTTTGCTTTGGAACGCTTCGCAGACCTGCCCCCGAACGCCTGGACCTTGCTCGTCTCCGAGGTGGAACACTACTGGGAGGAAGGTCCGGACTGGCTACGTCGCTTCGATTTCATTCCGCACTGGCGCCGTGACGACCTGATGGTGTCCTACGCCGCACGGGACGGATCGGTCGGTCCCCACATCGACGCCTATGATGTCTTTCTGTTCCAGGCCCAGGGACGCCGGCGCTGGCAGATTCAGGAACCGCCGCCGAAGTCCCCGATCTGCCTGCCGGCCCTGCCGCTGGCCATCCTCCGCAGCTTCGACGCCAGCCGCGAATGGGTGCTCGAGCCGGGTGACATGCTGTATCTCCCGCCGGGTGTTCCGCATCTCGGCATGTCCCTCGACGACGACTGCATGACCTGGTCCATTGGTTTTCGTGCACCGGCCTGGCGCGACCTCCTTGCGGCGCTGCTGGAGGCCCGCCTCGCCGTGACCGGACCCGAATTGTTTGGTGACCCGGGTCGCAGCGCGGTCGAGCGCGCCCGCGAAATCTGCGCCGAAGACCTGGATGACCTGCGCGCGGGGCTACTCAACCACCTGGGCGCAAATTCCAAAGAACTGGATCGTTTTCTGGGCCAATTCCTGTCACGACCACCGGACCGGGAGCCTGACGCCGAGGAACCACCCGCGAGACTGGACCCGGCCCAGCGCTACCGCTTCGATCCCACACTCCCCCGCTTCTGGAGCGGGAACGCGGATGACCGCACCCTGTTTATCGGAGGGCACGCCGTCTCCGCCACCGCGCTTACGATTGCAGACGTGGACGAATTCTGCACGCTGCACACGGTCGCACCCCGAGAATGGGAACACCGGCTGCCGCAACTGGCTTCGGCCCTTCAGCAGCTGCTGACGGACGGCTGGATCGAACCGGATACCGGATAGATGGAGCGAGCCAGGTGGTCAGAGCGGGCGGTCGGAAAGGCGCGGGGGCATTTCACTGTGCGCGCAGCGTCGTACCGGAGGCTGTTTCGATCTTGACCCTGTGGTCGTTCGCGGGGTATTTTTTTTGGCTGCGCAGGGCGTCCGTCGTCCTGCTCTTGCTTCCTTCCCACGGGGCGGTGTCGGGTTGCGAGGTCGATTTTTGTGCATGCAGCCCTCGGTGTGCCCCATCTTGATGCGTGACGGACCGGCGCGAAGCGTTCTTTCGCCCCCATGGCGCGTCCAAGAAATGGCACGATTGCTGCCTCTTGAATAAGCTTGCACCCACGCATGGATCTGGTGGCATTGTCGGATCCCGCAAGGTCCGACGGTACCGGAGCCGAACCAGGCAAGATCAGCCCGCGAATCCGCAGGCGTCCCGTATCAACCAGGCATCAAAGAGGTCCAACTGATGAGCATTCGCGCCTTACCCCCCGCGCAGGGGCTGTACGACCCTGCCCTCGAGCGAGATTCCTGCGGCGTCGGGTTCGTCTGCCACATCCGCAACGAAAAGAGCCATCGCATCGTGGCCCAGGGTCTGGAGATCCTGGAGCGCCTGCATCACCGCGGTGCCGTCGGCGCGGACCCCAAGGCCGGCGACGGCGCCGGTATCCTGGTTCAGATCCCGGATGCCTTCCTGCGCGCCGAGGTCGACTTCGCGCTCCCGGAACCCGGCAAGTACGGCGTGGGGATGGTCTTCCTCCCGCGCGAGCAGGGCCCGCGGGCGGAGATGGAAGCCATCGTCAATCGCCACATCAAGGCCGGCGGCCAGACCGTACTCGGCTGGCGCGACGTCCCGGTCGACAACAGTGACCTCGGCGACAGCGTTCGCCCCAGCGAACCCGTCGTTCGGCAGGTTTTCGTCGGCTGTGCCACGGACTGCCCCGATCAGGAGGCCTTCGAGCGCAAGCTGTTCGTGATTCGCAAGCGCATGGACAACGAGATCCGTGCCGCCGGTTACGAAAAGACCGCGTATTACGTGACCTCGATGTCGTCGCGGACGCTGAACTACAAGGGCATGCTGCTGGCCTACCAGGTCGGCAACTATTACCTCGACCTGCGCAACGAGCGTTTCACCAGCGCGCTGGCGCTGGTGCACCAGCGCTTCTCCACCAACACCTTCCCCACCTGGGACCTGGCGCAGCCGTTTCGCATGATCTGCCACAACGGCGAAATCAACACCCTGCGCGGCAACGTGAACTGGATGGCCGCGCGCCGTCACACGATGCGCTCGGAGATCCTCGGCGACGACCTCGAAACGATCTGGCCGTTGATTCCCGAGGGACAGTCGGACTCGGCCTGCTTCGACAACGCGCTGGAACTGCTGGTGATGGGCGGCTATTCCCTGGCCCACGCGATGATGATTCTGATCCCTGAGGCCTGGTCCGGCAACCGGCTGATGGACGACGAGCGCCGCGCGTTCTACGAGTACCACATGGCCTTGATGGAGCCCTGGGACGGCCCGGCCGCGGTCGCCTTCACCGACGGACGGCAGATCGGCGCGACCCTCGACCGTAACGGCCTGCGACCCGCACGCTACCTGGTGACCAACGATGACATGGTGGTCATGGCCTCCGAGATGGGCGTGCTGGACATCGCCGAGGAGCGGATCATCAAGAAGTGGCGCCTGCAGCCCGGCAAGATGCTGCTGATCGATCTTGAAGAAGGTCGCATCATCGACGATACCGAAGTGAAGTCCAAGCTGGCCGCGGCCAAGCCGTATGGCGAGTGGCTGAAGAAAACCCAGATCCGGCTCGAGGAACTGCCCACGGGCGTCGGCCCGATGGCGCCCGACGATGCCACCCTGCTCGATCTGCAGCAGGCCTTCGGTTACAGCCAGGAAGACCTGAAGTTCCTGCTGACTCCGATGGTGCTGACGGGCCAGGAGGCCATCGGGTCCATGGGGGCGGACAATCCGCCTTCGGTGCTGTCCAGCCGTCCGAAGCACCTTTCCACCTATTTCAAGCAAAACTTCGCACAGGTCACCAACCCGCCGATCGATCCGATCCGCGAGGAACTGGTGATGTCGCTGGTCTGCATCATCGGTCCCCGCCCCAACCTGCTCGGGATCAACGAGGCCGGCAAGCACTGGCGGCTGGAGACCGCGCAGCCGGTGCTGACCAACCAGGATCTCGAACGGGTCCGACATATCGAGTTCAACTCGGGCGGCGCCTTCCGCACCCGAACCCTGCACGCGGCCTACCCCGCCCCGGAGGGCGCCGAGGGAATGGAGGCGGCCCTGGAGCGCCTTTGCAAGCAGGCGGAGAAGGCGGTGCTCGACGGCTACAACATCCTGATTCTATCTGATCGCAACATCGACCCGGACCACATTCCGATTCCGATGCTGCTGGCGACTTCGGCGGTCCATCATCACCTGATCGATACCGGCCTGCGTACCAGTTCCGGGATCGTGCTCGAGACCGGTGCGGCGCTGGAGGTGCACCATTTCGCAACGCTTTCCGGTTATGGCGCGGAGGCGATCAATCCCTACCTCGCCTTCGACACCATCCAGTCGATGCTGCCGCGCTTCCCGGAGCGACTCACCTTCGAGGAGGCACAAAAGCGCTACATCAAGGCGGTCGGCAAAGGCCTGCTGAAGGTCATGTCGAAGATGGGGATTTCCACCCTGGAGTCCTACTGCGGGGCCCAGATCTTCGATGCCGTGGGCCTGAGGAACAGCTTCCTGCAGAAATACTTCACAGGCACACACAGCCAGGTTGAGGGAATCGGCCTGGCCGAGGTCGCGCGCGAGGCGGTTCGCTGGCACTCGCTCGCTTTTGGCGCGGAGCACATCTACCGCAAGCAACTCGACGTCGGCGGGGACTACGTGTACCGCCTGCGCGGTGAGGATCATGTCTGGACTCCGGAGACGATCTCCAAGCTGCAGCACGCGACCCGCGCCAACGACCCCAAGACCTACGCCGAATATTCGCGGCTGGTCAACGAGCAGAACGAGCGTCTGCTGACCTTCCGCGGACTGATGGACTTCCGGTTCGCCGAGAATCCGATTCCGATCGAGGAGGTAGAGCCTGCTGCCGAGATCGTCAAGCGCTTTGCCACCGGGGCGATGTCCTTTGGCTCGATCTCCCACGAGGCGCACTCGACGCTGGCCCGCGCAATGAATGCCATCGGCGGCAAGTCCAACACGGGTGAGGGCGGTGAAGAGGCGGAGCGCTTCCTGCCGCTGGCCGACGGTTCCCGCAATCCGGCGCGTTCGGCGATCAAGCAGGTCGCCTCCGGACGCTTCGGCGTGACCACTGAATACCTGGTCAACGCAGACGATATTCAGATCAAGATCGCGCAGGGCGCCAAGCCCGGCGAGGGCGGCCAGTTGCCCGGGCACAAGGTGAGCGCGCAGATCGCCCGCGTGCGCCACTCCACGCCCGGTGTCGGGCTCATCTCGCCGCCCCCGCACCACGATATCTACTCGATCGAGGACTTGGCGCAGCTGATCCACGACTTGAAAAACGCCAATCCGCGGGCACGCATCTCTGTGAAGCTGGTCTCCGAGATCGGCGTCGGCACCGTGGCGGCGGGCGTCGCAAAGGCCCACGCCGATCATGTGACCATTGCCGGCTACGACGGCGGCACCGGCGCGAGTCCGCTGACGTCGATCAAGCACGCGGGAAGTCCGTGGGAAATCGGGCTGAGCGAAACGCATCAGACGCTGGTCATGAACCGGCTTCGCGGACGCATCGCGGTCCAGGTGGACGGTGGCCTGCGCACGGGCCGTGACGTCGTGATCGGCGCACTCCTCGGCGCCGACGAGTTCGGCTTCGCGACTGCGCCGCTGATCGTCGAGGGCTGCATCATGATGCGCAAGTGCCACCTGAACACCTGCCCGGTCGGCGTGGCGACACAGGACCCGGAACTGCGCAAGCGCTTCACTGGCAAGCCTGAGCACGTGATCAACTATTTCTTCTTTGTGGCCGAGGAAGTGCGGCAGTTGATGGCAAAACTCGGTTTCCGGACACTCAGTGAGATGACGGGCCAGTCCGACCGTCTGGAAATGCGTCGGGCCATCGACCACTGGAAGGCCTGCGGCCTGGATTTCTCGCGCCTGCTGCACAAGCCCGCCGTCGGACCCGATGTGGCGCTGTTCAATCGCGAGCGCCAGGAACATGGGCTCGACCAGGCCCTGGACCAGGAACTGATCCGCCAGGCCCAGCCTGCCCTGGAGCACGGAGAGCCGGTGCGGATCGAGACCACCATCAAGAACTACAACCGCACCGTCGGCACCATGCTGTCGGGCCGTGTCGCGGAGCGCTATGGCCACGCGGGACTCCCCGACGACACCATCCACATCAAGGCACGCGGCACCGGCGGACAGTCCCTGGGGGCCTGGCTCGCGAAGGGCGTGACCCTGGAAGTGGAAGGGGAAGCGAATGACTACGTCGGCAAAGGCCTCTCGGGCGGCAGGCTGATCGTGTACCCACCGAAGGACGCGGGCATCGCCCATGCGCAGGAGAACATCATCGTTGGCAACACCGTGCTTTACGGCGCGATCAGCGGCGAGTGCTTTTTCCGCGGCGTGGCTGGAGAGCGCTTCTGCGTGCGCAATTCCGGTGCCATTGCCGTCATCGAGGGGGTGGGCGATCACGGCTGCGAATACATGACCGGCGGCATCATGGTCTGCCTGGGCTCTACCGGCCGTAACTTCGCGGCGGGCATGTCCGGCGGGATCGCCTATGTGTACGACGAGGACGGAACCTTCGACCAGCGCTGCAACCTGGCCATGGTGGAACTGCAACCGATCCCCGACGAGGACGACGCGCTGGAAGCGCTGGACCACCAGGGCGGCGATCTCGAGACCAAGGGGCTAGTGGATATCCGGCATGACATGGGTCGCCACGACAAGATGCGCCTGCGGCTCCTGATCGAGCAACACCTGCACTACACCGATTCGGAGGTCGCGCGCAGGATCCTTGATGACTGGGACAACCAGTTCACCCGCTTCGTCAAGGTGATGCCGCTGGACTACCGCCACGCCCTCGAGCAGATGAAGGCCCGACAGAGTCGGCCGCCCACTTCCCACCGGCCCTTGCAGGCCACCCTGGCCATGAAGGAGAGCGCCGTTCATGGGTAAGCCAACTGGATTCATCGAATACGAGCGCCGTGACCGGCGTTACGAGCCAGCGTCCGACCGTGTCGTTCACTACAGGGAGTTCGTGCTCCCGATGCCGGACGACGAGGTCCGTGAACAGGGTGCGCGCTGCATGGATTGCGGTATCCCCTATTGCCACCAGGGCTGCCCAGTCGACAATCTGATCCCCGACTGGAACGATCTGGTCTATCGGGGCGACTGGCTGCAGGCCATCGAGACGCTGCACTCGACGAACAACTTCCCGGAGTTCACCGGGCGAATCTGCCCCGCACCCTGCGAGGCGGCCTGCACCCTGAACATCGATGACGTGCCGGTCACGATCAAGACCATCGAGTGCGCGATCGTCGACAAGGCCTGGGAGGAGAACTGGATCAAACCCCAGGTTGCGCAGCGGCGCACGGGCAAGAAGATCGCCATCGTCGGCTCCGGCCCCGCCGGACTGGCCTGCGCGCAGCAACTCGCCCGTGTCGGCCATCGCGTGGCCGTCTTCGAGAAGGCCAATCGTATCGGCGGCCTCCTCCGCTACGGCATTCCGGACTTCAAGCTGAGCAAGCACCTGATCGACCGGCGCATGGCGCAGATGCGCACCGAAGGCGTGGAGTTCCACACCAATTCCCACATCGGTACGGATATCCCCGTGTCCCGATTGCAGGAAGAATACGACGCTGTGATCCTTGCCGGTGGCTCCGAAGCGCCGCGAGATCTGCCCGTGCCCGGCCGGGAGCTCAACGGGGTTCATTTCGCGATGGATTTCCTGACCCGTAACAGCAAGCGGGTCCAGGGACTGTTCGTACCCGAGGATGAATTCATCAGCGCCGGCGACAAGCACGTGCTCGTCATCGGCGGTGGGGATACGGGCTCGGACTGCATCGGCACATCGAACCGCCACGGCGCGCGATCGGTCACCCAGATCGAGATCCTCGACAAGCCCCCGGCAAAGGAAGACAAAGGCCTGACCTGGCCCGAGTGGCCGAACCGCCTGCGGACCTCGAGTTCCCAGGAAGAGGGCTGCGAGCGGATGTGGAACGTCGCGACCAAAGGCTTCGTGGACGACGGTCACGGTAACGTGCGCGCACTGCGCTACGCGCTCGTGCGTTGGGACCGCGACGAGCAGGGCCGCTGGCAAATGTCCGAGGTACCCGGCAGTGAGGGGGAGATGAAGGCCGACCTCGTGCTGCTGGCCATGGGCTTCGTGCATCCGGTGCACGAAGGCATGATCGCCGAACTGCAGGGGAAGGCCAACCTGGAGCTCGATCCGCGCGGCAACATCAAGGGCAGCACCGAAGGCGCGAAGGCCTACTACACGAACGTCGACGGCCTGTTCGCCGCAGGCGACATGCGGCGGGGCCAGTCCCTCGTCGTCTGGGCCATCCGCGAGGGCCGGCAGTGCGCCCACGCCGTCGACGAGTGGCTGATGGGCGCCTCGGACCTGCCGCGCTGACCCGGGAGGGGGGAGTGGCTGCGCGCCTCGTCGGCCACCCTCCCCCGCAGCGGTCCTGCGGTGACCCCACCGTGGCTCAGGCGGATTTCTGCAGACAGGAACCCACCGCCCACTCGATCAGCTCTGGCCCACAACCCCCGCGGCGCACCTCCTCGGTGAGTACGCGGCGCCAGTGCCGCGCCCCCGGGGTGCCATGGAAGAGCCCCAGGATATGCCGGGTCAGGCGTACCATCGGGATGTCCCGCGAGCACATCTCTTCCGCCAAGGCGACCAGCCCGTCGACCACCTCCGCGCGATTCGGATCCCGCTCCGCGCCGTAATAGAGACGGTCCACCTGCGCGAGTTCGAAGGGACGATAATAGGCCGTCCGACCCAGCATGACCCCATCGACCGCGGGCAGGTGCCCGAGCCCCTCCTCGGCGCTCTGGATTCCACCGTTCACGATGATCTCGAGTTCCGGAAATTCCTGTTTCAGCCGATAGACGCGTTCATAGTCCAACGGCGGCACATCCCGGTTCGCGGCCGGGCTGAGCCCCTTCAGCCAGGCCTTCCGGGCATGGACGATGAAGGTGCGGCAGCCGGCCTCCGCCACACGCTTGACGAAGCGGTGCAGGTCCACCTGCGAATCCTGGTTATCGATGCCGATCCGGTGCTTCACGGTCACCGGGACCGAGACGGCCGCGGTCATCGCCTCCACGCATTCCGCCACCGTATCGGGTGTGGCCATCAGGCAGGCCCCAAAAGCCCCGGACTGGACGCGCTCCGAGGGGCAACCCACGTTCAGGTTGATCTCGTCATAACCGAAGCCCGCACAGATCCGCGCCGCCTCCGCAAGAAGCGCTGGCTCGGAGCCACCCAGCTGAGCGGCAACCGGAGTTTCCTGGGCGTCGTGACCGAGAAGATGCCGCCGGTCGCCCCGGACCACCGCGTTCGCGTGCAGCATCTCCGTGTACAGCAATGCCTCCCGGGTCAGAAGGCGATGGAAACGACGGCACCAGCGGTCGGTCCAGTCCATCATCGGCGCGACGCAGAAGCGGCGACTGAGCGCGTCCTTCGGGGGGGAGGAAAGCCTTGTCATGTCATCCTGACCTGAAGCAATACGCATTCTGCGGATTCAACCTTCTTTCGTGGATCGGCAGCGTCCTGCGCTCCCGGGTGCCAAGCCGTGATCCCTCGGGAGCGCCCTTTGTGCCGGTCGTAGGAGGACTCGGGCAGGAGAGACGGCCATTGACGTTAGCCGGGAACCTTTCCGGAAACGCCCGCGACCACAGGGAACGCCCCTGTGCCCCGCAGGAGTCTGCCACATTCGCCATCCGCCGGTGGGGGCGCGTGCGGACCCTTGCGGGAGACAGCATCCATTAGATTGATTTTCGGGTGCTTTTTACTACACTTACAGATGGGTATCAAGCACTTTTCCGGTCGCAGCCGGTGGTTCCCGGGGTTTTCTACCATGGCACTGACGCGCAGAACCTTTCTCAAACAGATGGCCCTGGCCGGGAGTGCCGCCTATCTCGGTGCGTGTTCGCAGACAACCACTGCCGAGGACCCACCGGGTTCCTGGCAGCCCGCGTACGCAGGCCTGCACGCCGAGGGCAGACTCGCTGAACGGGCCGAGGAGGCCTACCGTCTTTTCGAGCGCTGTGAGCTATGCCCGCGCCGATGCCGGGTCAATCGCAGAGCCGGACAGCTGGGTTTCTGCAACGCCACGGACCGGGTCAAGGTCCACAGCCACCAGCCGCATTTCGGCGAGGAACTGCCGCTGGTCGGGCGACGTGGCTCGGGAACGATCTTCTTATCCAACTGCAACCTTCGCTGCGTGTTCTGCCAGAACTGGCCGATCGCTCATTCGGGACTCGGCCGCGAGGTCAGTGACGCCAATCTCGCCGACATGATGCTGGACCTGCAGGAACGCGGCTGCCATAACATCAACGTCGTCACCCCCACCCACGTGATGCCCAACATCGTCAACGCCGTTCTCATCGCTGCGGAAAACGGGCTCCGGTTGCCCATCTGCTACAACACGGGCGGTTACGAGCTGGTCGAGAACATCAGGCTTCTCGACGGTATCGTGGATATCTACCTCCCCGATCTCAAATTCATGGACGGCGCCGAATCGGCGCTCTACGCAACCGCCGGTGCACGCGATTATCCGGAGATGGCCCAGCAGGCGATCCTCGAAATGCATCGGCAGGTCGGCCGGGTCATCACCGACGATCGCGGCGTGGCCCTGCGCGGGCTGATGGTACGTCATCTAGTGATGCCCAACCGGGTCGCCGGTTCCCGAGAATTCGTCGACTGGATCGCGACGAACCTCCCCAAGGACACCTATGTGAACATCATGGCGCAGTATCGCGTGGAACACCGCGCCTTCGAATACGAACCGATCGCCCGTGCCATCACCTCGCAGGAATTCCTGGAGGCCATGGAACGGGCCCACGATGCTGGCTTGAGCAATCTCGACGAGCGTTCGCTTTCCCAGGCTGCGGTACACCGTCGCCGGCTGATGTGATTCACGCCCAACGGCCGGGAATGGTCTCCCCGCAATGCGAACACCGGCCTGCGCTGAGATGTACCTCGTCGATGATGAACCCTACGCGCCCGATCACGATCTCCCCGCAATTCGGGCAGTAGGTGTTCTCGCCGGCATGACCGGTGACCCTGGAGACGTAGACATATCTCAGCCCTTCCTCCAGCGCCGTCTCCCTCGCCCGATCGAGCGAGGAGACGGGGGTCTGCGGCAGGTTCGCAAGCCGGTACAGTGGATAGAATCGGGCAAAATGCAGCGGGACATCCGCTCCGAGTTCGTCCCTGATCCAGGCGCACATGCGCCGGATGCTGCCGATATCATCATTCAGCGTGGGTATCAGGATGTTGGTGATCTCCAGGTGCACCCCGGCCCGTTTCAGCGACACCAGGGACTCCAGCACCGGGGCCAGCTCTCCGCCACAGATATCCCTGTAGAATGCGGTGTCGAATCCCTTCAGGTCGACATTCGCCGCATCGATCCTGGCGGCCAGTTCCTTCAGCGGAGCGGGCTGGATGTAGCCGGCGGTATGCAGCAGGTTGAGGAGGCCCGCGTCCCGGGCCAATTCCGCCGTTTCGAACATGTATTCATAGAACACGACCGGCTCGCCGAAGGCATAGCTGACTGACTTCAGACGGGCCGCCCTGGCGTGGTCGATGACGGTGGCGGGCGGCATGTCATAGGCATGCACCTCGTGCGGATCGACCAATGCCATGTCCCATACCTCGCAGAACTTGCAGGCGAGGTTGCACCCGGCGGTCGAGACGGACAGTGTTCTGCTGGAGGGCAAGACGTGAAAGAACGGCAGGCGTTCGACCGGATCCTCCTGCACCAGAACCGGATTGCCGTACGCGAGCGTATGACCAATTCCACCCTCGTTGCTGCGCACACGGCAACGCGCTATTTCGCCGGAGTCCAGCGTGCACTCCCAGGGGCAGAGCTCACAGTGGACGAGGCCCCCGGCCCCTTCTCTGAACCATTTTCCGGGTCTGGGCCGAACCAGGCCCCTTGGGGCAGGGCTCGCCTGCGTGCGTATCGCCCGGCCCCCGACCCCGGCGAGGCACAATGCACACAACCCGCCGAAACCGGCTTTCAACAGTTGCCTCTTGGCCAGATCCCGTCCAGTAGCATCGTTACTGTCCATGGGGCCTCCTGGATACCATCAGTACTGCAAACGCCGTCGCGTTGACCGTTGCCGCCAACAGGCAACAGGCCATAATACCAAGGATAGGCGCGACAATGGCACTTGCCAAGGCGGCCCCAATACAGGCTCCGAGCAACTCCACCCCGTACACCATGCCCGCCGATTTCTCCGCGCGACGATTCATGGATCTGAAGGCCTCGGCCGCCAATGGAAAATCCAGGCCGTTCAGCAGGCCGGAAACAAAGGTCAGCAGCGAAAACAGCAGAAACACCATCGTCGCCGACTCCATGGCCGCCGAGTGGGGCAGCACGACGGCGATCAATCCGGCAAGAATGGCAACCGACAGCTGGACCCCGGCGAGGATGTCCGTGTTGGCCTTGTCCTTCACGAAGCGGTTGGTCAGCGCCGTACCCAGCGCCAGGCCGGCCATGAAGATGGCCACGATCAGGCCCACCATTTCGTAAATGAACCCGTAAATGCTCTGAAACGAGAACAGCAGCGCAATCTGCAGCGCCATGGTGGAAAGACCGGTGGTGAAAACGGCAAAAACCACCGCAAAATGCTGGTCCGGGCGCGTACGCCGGATGCCTCCCAGAATCCGAAGGAAAAGCGACACGGCGATGACAAGGGCGACTGCCGGAAGAACCCACCATCGCTCGACGTGCAACAACCGCTTCAGGGTCTCGGCATGACCCTCTCGGGTCAGGTCGCCCCAAAGCATCAGCGTATAGAAGTACCCGATGGGCTTGAAATCGGAATTGATGAAAAACCGGGCGTTGACCGGCGGCAGATCCCCCTCATCCTCCTGTTGCTGGGCAACGGAGGCGACCCGGAACGGAGCGGACGGAGGTGCCGCCAGATGCGCATCGGCCGTGCGCCCGTGGTTGCGGAGAATCCAGTTGACCCGGCGCAACTGCGATTCCTCCAGCAGAAGGTGGAAGTGGTGGCGGGAAAAGGCCTCGGTATCGACGCCACGCGCCAGGTAGCGCCGTTGCAGTACCGCAGGATCGGCGGAGATCTGATCGGCGGCATCGGAGGCGAAGTAGATCAGGACGTGTTCGCCCACCGGCAGTACCGTGGCGAAGACGCTGCCCAGCGTATGGTGGATGGTCGCGTTGCGATTGGCCACGGCCGTTCCGCGCAGACCTGCCGTGGAAACGGCGCCGACGACAAGCACGCCGCCGGGATTGAGCAGCCGGCGTACCTGCTCGAAAAACTCCCGGGTGTAATAGCGGTTCAAGACGGCGGTGGCGGGATCGGGGACATCCACAATCACTATGTCGTACTGTTGATCCGCCTCCCTGACGAAGACGCGCCCGTCGGCGTGGACGAGCCGGACGCGCGGCTCGCGCAGCGCCGCCAATGTGGCCTCCGAGACATGGGCCCGGGCGGCCTTGGTCAACACCTCATCCAGTTCCACGTAATCGACCCGTTCGACCGGGTGTTTGGTGATGGCACCCAAGGTGCCACGCAAGCCACCGCCAATCAGGAGGACGCTTTTCGGGTCGACGTGCTGGGTCATGGCGAAGTGGGCGAAGACCGCCGCCTCCTGTTCCTCGAAGTGGGGAACCGCGGTATCGTGCCCTGCGGCAGCAAACATCAGGTGGCCGCTGCGAAAGAAGCTGAACTGGTCCTCGCGTCGCGCGATGGCAACGTTGCCGTATTTCGATGGGTGCGTCGCGACGAGTTCATGATCCGGGGCCAGATGTCGCCACTGGATGCCATGAGCCCAGTCGTCGACCTGGCCGAGAAACACGAGCGAGCCTCCGCCCGCGATCAACAGCCCCGTAAGCACGGCCCCGGTCCGGCCCCGTACCTGCTCCGCGAATCCGGCGACCCTACGGCCGGTCCACAACACCGCCGCCCCCATCAGCATGCCGGCAAGCACCACCGACTGGAACGAGTTGAGGTAATGCACCATGACCAACGTGAAGACGATCCCCCCGAAGATGTTGCCGACGGCTTCGCCAATGTAGGTTTTGCCGGCACCGGAGGTGTCCTCGGCCCTGTCGCTTTGCCGCCAGAGCTTGGCCAGCAGGACGAACTGCATCCCGATCAGGATGCAGGCCGGCGCGGTGACGGTAAAACTGGCAATGAAGATGTCCGGCAGGGACAGGTATGCCCCCGGCACCACGTCGAAAAATCTCCGCAGACCGCGGATGAGCAGAACCGTCGCCGCCAGCAGCGGCAACAAGGCCGCAGCGTTCAGCATCAGGACGGCCAGGACCCGCCCCGTCCGTTCGGCGACGATCGCGCCCAGGGCGCTTCCGACGCCAACCCAGGCCATCCATGCGGAGAGGATGATCCCGATTGACAGTTCATTGCCGTGGAACACCATCAGGAGTTCGCGCAGCAACACCACCTGCGCGATCTGGGAAACCGTTCCCAGCATCAGGACCGAGAAGAATGGCGCGGGGAATCTGCGCATCATCGCCGCCGAGAGTGGAGTCGAAGCCCCTTGAGCATGGCTCAGGCACCGGCATCCCGCCACCCGCGATGCATGGAGCGCCCGACGCGCTCCCCTCGTGCCTTCCCACATCCGCCCCCCTTTTCGGGATGAGCGCGGTATCCTTCCCGGGTGCGATGCGTCTTTGGAGTGCGCCGCTCGCAGGCGCTGCCATGACTCGCAATGCGCACCCCGGAACCATCACGCCTGCCCGGAGGTTGCCTTGAGCATGACCCGCGAACACTTCGATGCCATCGTGATCGGCAGCGGACCCGCCGGTGAGGGTGCTGCCATGAAACTGGTGAAGTCTGGGCGGCGCGTCGCGCTCGTCGAGTCCCACCCGAGCGTCGGGGGCGGCTGCACCCACTGGGGCACGATCCCGTCCAAGGCACTGCGCCACAGCGTTCAACTGGTGGCCGACTACCGTCGGGACCCGGTCCTGCGCCGTCTGTTCGGCGCCTCGCAGGTGGGTTATCCGGAGATGCTGGAATCCGCGGCCGACGTCATCAGCGAACAGGTTCGGACCCGCAACCGCCACTACACCCGCAACCACGTGCCCATCCTCCATGGGCACGCGCGGTTCACCGACCCGCATACGGTTGCGCTGAGCGATGGGGAGGCGAACCAAACCTTCACTGCCGACCACTTCGTGCTGGCCACCGGCTCCAAGCCCTATCACCCGGACGACGTCGACTTCAGCCATCCACGAATCCTCGACAGTGACTCGGTGCTGCGCCTGGGGCACTCACCGACGTCGATCACCATCTACGGAGCCGGGGTCATCGGCTGCGAATATGCCTCCATCTTCTGCAATCTTGGGATTAAAACGAACCTGGTCAACACTCGTGACCGGCTGCTCTCCTTTCTCGACGACGAGATCACGGATGCGCTCGGGTACCATCTCCGCCACCAGGGTACGGTGATCCGAAACAACGAGGAATACGAACGCGTCGAGCCGCGTGACGACGGTGTGATCCTCCACTGCCAGTCCGGCAAGAAATTTCGCAGCGACGTGCTTCTGTGGGCGAATGGCCGTTCCGGGAACACCCAGGACATGGGATTCGAGGACATCGGCGTGGCGGTCAACCACCGGGGCCAGATCGAGGTGAACGATCGCTTTCAGACCTTGCTACCGCATATCTACGCCGCCGGGGACGTGGTCGGCGCTCCCGCATTGGCCAGTGCGAGCTACGATCAGGGCCGCTTCGTGGGTACCCTGATTGCGGATGGCGAGACCGACTGGCGCCTGATCGATGACATTCCCACCGGCATCTACACGAGCCCCGAGATCAGTTCCATCGGTCGCACCGAACGCGAGCTGACCACCCGGAAGGTCCCTTATGAAGTGGGCCAGGCCAATTTCAAGAGCATCGCCCGGGCACAGATCACCCGGCATACCGTGGGTGTGCTGAAACTGCTGTTCCACCGGGAGACACTGGAAATCCTCGGCATCCACTGCTTCGGCGAACAGGCCTCCGAGATCATCCACATCGGGCAGGCGATCATGGCCCAGCCCGGAAAGGCCAATACCATCGAGTACTTCGTCGAGACGACCTTCAACTACCCGACCATGGCCGAGGCGTACCGCATCGCCGCGCTGAACGGGCTCAACCGCCTCTTCTGAGCCGTTGGGGGCCATGGTGTGCACTCATCCAGGAGGAGTCCCATGTCCGACCCGGTTCCACAGCATGGATTTCGAGACAGCGTCGCACACATGGTCGAACACGCCATGTCGCTGTTGGACGTACCGGAGGGTACCACCGACGCGCTGAAGGCCTGTTCCTCCGTGGTCCAGGTCAGCTTCCCGGTCCGTCTGGGCGACCGCATCGAGGTTTTCACTGGTTGGCGGGCCGTCCACTCCGCCCATCGCCTGCCGGTCAAGGGAGGGCTGCGCTTTTCTCCCGACATGGACCAGGATCATGCCGAGGCGCTGGCCGCACTCATGACCTACAAGTGTGCCCTGCTCGACGTCCCCTTCGGCGGGTCGAAGGGCGGCCTGCGTATCGATCCCCGGCAATACGACGAGGCCAGCCTCGAGCGGATCACCCGCCGGTTCGCCCGGGAGCTGATCCGGCGGGGGTACATCAGCCCGGCCGAAAACGTGCCCGCGCCCGACATGGGTACATCCCAGCGGGAGATGGCCTGGATCCTGGACAGTTACAAGGATCTGCACCCCGAGGACCTGAACCACGTCGCCTGCGTCACCGGCAAGCCGCTCGAGCTGGGCGGCATTCCCGGAAGACTCGAGGCCACCGGCCGCGGCGTGAAATATGCCCTGGATGCCTTCTTCAGCGACCCCGACGCGGCGCGCGAGGCCGGGCTTGCGGGGAGGCTCAGCGATCAGCGGATCGTCATCCAGGGGCTGGGCAATGTCGGATACCACCTCGCATCGCTGCTGCAGCAAAAGGACGCGCCGCGCATCGTCGCAATCATCGAGCGGGACGGAGCCCTGTTCGACGAGGCCGGCCTGGACGTTGCGGCCGTGCACGACTACATGCAGCGCACCGGGGGCGTCGAAGGCTTTCCCGGGGTCGGCTTCGAGCGCGATGGCGCGCGCATGCTCGAGGCCGACTGCGACGTGTTGATTCCCGCCGCGTTGGAGGGGGTCGTCCACGCCGGCAATGCCGAGCGCATCCAGGCGCGCCTGGTCGTCGAGGCGGCCAACGGACCCTGCACCTGGGAGGCGGACCAGATCCTCGGCTCGCGCGGCATCACGATCCTGCCGGACGTGTACGTCAACGCCGGTGGCGTGGTGGTTTCGTATTTCGAATGGATCCGCAACATCGGCCACATCCGCCTGGGACGGCTGCAGCGGCGGCACGAGGCGACGCGTGGGCAGCACGTGATCTCGGCGATCGAGATGATGACCAACCGCTCGGCGCCGGACTGGCTGCGCGAGTCGTTGACGCGTGGGACCAAGGAGATCGACCTGGTGCGTTCCGCGCTGGACGATTCGATGCGCCTCGCCTTCCAAGAAATCCGGGAGACCAAGGAGATCGAAGGCAATGACAAACCGATGGATTACCGCACCGCTGCCTACCTGATCGCCCTGCGCAAGGTCATGCGTGCGCGCTCGGATCTGCTCTCTTTCTGAGTCCACGAGGACCGTTACGCGGAGAGCCTCATCAACCGGGGTAGCGCGCTTCGAGGAAACCCAGCAGGGTGCGCAGCGCCATGGCCTCGCCACCCTTGGGGCGGCCGGGACGTGCCCGGGTGTTCCACGCCATCACGTCGAAATGCAGCCAGGGAACGTTCTCGGGCGCGAATTCCTTCAGGAACAGGGCGGCGGTAATCGCGCCGGCAAACCCGTTGGCACTGCTGTTCAGCATGTCCGCGATATCACTGTCCAGCATGTAGCGATAGGCCTGATGCAAGGGCAGGGGCCAGACCGGGTCGTCCCAGCGTGCCGCGTGCCCGCTCAAGGTTTCCTCCAGCTCGGGGTTCGTGCTGAAGAACGCCGCGATCTCGGTCCCGACCGCCACTCTCGCGGCCCCGGTGAGCGTGGCAAAGTCGATCAGGAGATCGGGCTCGATCTCTCCCGCACGAACCAGCAGATCGGCAAGGACCAGGCGTCCTTCGGCGTCGGTATTGTCGATCTCAATCGTCTTGCCGTTGCGCGCGGTCAATACGTCCCCGGGACGGAAGGCGCGTGAGCCTACAGCGTTTTCCACCGCGCCCACCAGCAGGGTGATCCGGATTGGCAGAGAGAGTGCCATGATCAGGCGGGCCAGCCCCAGCGCGATGGCGGCTCCACCCATGTCCTTCTTCATCAGGCGCATGCTGTTGCCCGGTTTGAGATTCAGCCCGCCGGAATCGAAACAGACGCCCTTGCCCGCCAGCACCACGTGCGGGCGCCCGGGCTCGCCCCAGTGCAACTCGATCACCCGCGGCCCGCACACGCTCGCGCCGCCTACCGCATGGATGCAGGGATAGCCAGCCGCGATCTCGCCACCGTCGTGGATCACATCGATATCAGCGCTGAATTCCGCTGCGAGCTTCTCTGCGGCCTGTGTCAGGTCCAACGGCATCATGTCCGCCGCCGGGGTATTGATGAGCTCCCGGGCCAGTGTGTGGGCGCCCACCACGGCCTCCACCCGCCGACGATCGATGTCCTCGGGCCAAATCAGCTGCGGCGATGCCTTTTCCACCTTACGGTAGCGCTCGAAGCGATAGCTTCCCAACCCCCATCCGATCGCGGCGAGCAGGTGCATCTCCGCACCGAGGGGCTCGCCCCCGAGGCGGTAAGCCCCCGGCTCCAGGTCCTGTGCAGCCTGCGCCAGCATCCAGATCGGCGCGTCGGGGTCGTACGCAATGAGCACCGCCTCGGTCAGGCC
>SKJG01000174.1 GCA_007116035.1 Thioalkalivibrio sp. | reverse complement strand
TTCTCCAGCAGGCGCGCCACCGGGCAGAAGCCTGACGCCAGTTTCAGGTTGGATTCCGGGCAATGCACGACCGAGACCCGTGTCTGTGGTAACGACTCGTGCTCGGATTCGTCCAACTGCGTCATGTGCACTGCGGCAAACGGGCGCTCCAGGAGTCCGAGGCGAGCGAGGCGAGCCAGCGGGCGCTCGCCCTTTTCGCTGAGGGCGCTGGCGACCTCCTGCGCCGTTTCGTGCACGTGCATGTGCACCGGCACGTCCATCGCCTCGGCGCGGCGCGCGATCTCCCGCAGGCTGTCGTCGCCCACGGTATAGGGGGCGTGCGGTGCGACCGCAAAGCGGATCCGCTCGTGGCCCTGCCAGGCAGCGGCGAGGTCGGCGCCCTTGCGAAAGTACTCGCTGGTCGTGCTGGCCCAGGGCGTCGGAAAGTCGATCACGGTCAGCCCCAGCACGGCACGGATGCCGCTCTCGTCCACCACACGGGCGGTCTCCTCCGGGAAGAGATACATGTCGTTGAAACAGGTCGTGCCGCCGCGGATCATCTCGGCCACCGCGAGTTGGCTGCCCGCCTGCACGAACTCCGGGGACAGCAGGCGGCCTTCGGCGGGCCACACGTGCTCCTGCAGCCACTGCATCAGCGGCAGGTCGCCCCCCACGCCGCGCAGCAGTGTCATGGCGGCGTGCGTATGTGCATTCACGAGGCCCGGCAGAAGCGCGTGGCGGGGGAAATCCTGGTGCTCCGCGCCGGGGTGGCGGGCGAGAGCATCGGCGCTCGGAAGGATTTCAACGATCCGCTGGCCGCGCAGGACCACCGCATGGTCTGCCAGTACCGTGCCCCTGGGCACCATCGGCAGGACCCAGCGCGCGGTGAGAATCAGCGTTCCTGCCATCGTCCAGACCCCAGATTCGTCGTCCCGGCCGGAATTTGGCTGGGCATTGCATGGCAGGCGGAAGTTTACCCCTCGCGGGGAACTCGGAAAAATGCAGCGCCCGCCTGTGGGTGCTTGCGGGCGCGGACAGGGTACAGTGGTCGGGGCTGCCGCGGCGTGCTGCCGGGCAGCCCCGCAACCTCAGCGCCCGTTGAGGCTGATGCGTCCCGGGCCGCTCAGTGCGATTGCGATACTCGCCAGCAGGAACATGCCCTGCAGTTCCAGCTGCCAGCCGCCGTGGGCGGTCAGCTCCAGGAGCTCGTGGGAATGCGCGAGCGTGAAGGCAAAGGCCATGGTGATCGCCGTCAGGATCGCGCCGATGCGCGCATGCCAGCCAACGATGATCAGGAGCGGCGCCAGGACTTCGCCGACATAAATGCCGTATGCGATCTCTGCCGGCAGGCCTGCGTTCACCACCATCGACTCGATACCGTCGATCCCGTGCATCACCTTATGGATGCCGTGCATCAGGAACAGGACGCCAAAGCCAACGCGAAAGATGAGTTTGCCGATGTCGTCGAGAAGCAGTGAATTCATGGACCTGTCTCCGTGGAAAGCGTTTGGCAGCGCGGTTGTCGAGATTCGCCGCGCAAGTCTGCACCGACCGGCAGGGATTTGCCAATGGGGGCGAGTCGCTCGGTCAGCTGCGCGCGTAGGTGCCCACGAGCCGGTTCATGCCGATCAGCGACGGCTCGATCCGCTTGAGCAGGTCCATCTGCGTCAGGCCCGGCGGCAGTTGCGGCGCGTGGCGAAGGGCCAGAATCCAGAAGAAGTAGTGGTGCGTGCCGTGGCCGGGCGGCGGCATCGGCCCGCCGTAGCCAGTCCGGCCGAAATCGTTCTTGCCGGCGGTGAAATCGGCCACCCCCTCGGCCAGGCCGGTCTCGGTGCCGGGAATGTTGTACAGCAGCCAGTGAACGAACCCATAGGTACCGCGTACCGAGACCAGCGGGGCATCCGGGTCATGGCAGATCACGGCAAAGGACCGTGTCCCCTCGGGCACCTGTTTCCAGGAGAGCTCGGGCGACAGGTCTTCGCCCTCGCCGGTATGGCGGGCAGGAATCGCCGCACCCTGCGCAAACGCGGGGCTGGTCAGTTGTAGGTCGGACA
Source organism: Thioalkalivibrio sp. (assembly GCA_007116035.1). GTDB lineage: Bacteria > Pseudomonadota > Gammaproteobacteria > Ectothiorhodospirales > Ectothiorhodospiraceae > Thioalkalivibrio. The sequence goes on along the minus strand of SKJG01000174.1, from coordinate 6,920 downwards.
ACGCAAAACCCATGACTGTCTCCTTGTGGTGAATGGCTTCGGTTTCTTACGCCGTTGGTTTCCATGGTTGCCCGCGGTAACGCCGTCAGCCGCTCGGCGGCAGGGCGCAATTCAGGAGCAGACCCGAGACCCCAAAAAAACGGGAATCCTGGTTCCGGCCAAGCTCGTGCGGCTTCTCGTTCAACGCCATGCAACGACGCCTGGGTATCGCCCGCGGTATCCTCTACTCTAGACAGTGGAAGAAGCGCCTGCAGCGAGGAACCGCAACCTGGGGCGTCGGTATGCGGTACAGCCCGGACAGAGTTGGTCGGGGCTGAGTGATGGTCCCGAATGAAGGGTGCTAGCAGCCTGTCAGCGATTCCCGGGGACCACTGGACACCGGAGAGCGGCGATGAGCAATGTGCGTGCGGTGATCCTGGATCTGGACGGTACGTTGCTGTGCAGCAACGACGCTCACGCGCAGGCCTTTCTGGAGGCGGGCCGCGAGATGGGGCTGAATGTCGACTTCGACGCCATACGGAGCCTCATTGGAAAAGGCGGCGACAAGCTGATCCCGGAGGCTTTCGGGTTTTCCAGCCAGAGTGAGCCAGGGCAGCGGCTGCGCAGGCGGAAAAAAGAGATCTTCATGGCCCGTTACCTCGAGCAGCTCGCGCCAACCCCCGGGGCCCGCGATTTATTGCTGCGTCTGCGGGACGAAGGCATCCGGCGGGTGCTGGCAACCTCCTCGGGTGAGTCCTCGGTGGATCGGCTGCTGAAGCAGGCTGGCGTCGAGGATCTGATTGAGGAGGTTGTGTCCTCGAGTGATGTCCAGGCCTCGAAGCCCGATCCGGACATCGTCAAGGTTGCGATGGAGAAGGTGGAAGTTCCCGCCGAGCAGGTGGTGATGCTCGGCGATACCCCCTACGACGTGGAGGCCGCGGCACGTGCCGGAATTCGCGTGATCGCTCTACGCAGCGGCGGGTGGAAAGATCGTGAGTTGCGGGGCGCAGCCGCGATCTATGACGATCCCGCTGATTTGCTGGAGCACTACGCGGCTTCACTCCTCGGGTAGCCAGTCCGTGGTTCGCAATGCGCTGCTCGGATTCCTGGTGGAGTGGGAAGAGATCCAGACGCAACCCGTGGCGCTTGTTATTTACGCTAACGTTCACGGCCTCGGAGCGCGTCACCCGGAAGGATGAAACCACAAGCGCCCATGGAGTGCGGCGGCTTGCCGCTGGGGTGCGGAGTTGGGTGATCCCCGGCGCCGAAGAGCGGGAGCAATCTCCCGCACTCCATAGCCTGGAGCGTAGGTCGTCATCCGCCGTCACCGCCTCGACCTTCAAGAAGTACCTGTGAGGGACTGGAGCCTTTTACGGATGCTTGTAACCCGCCTCCCGCTGACCGCGTATCGTGAGCACGAACACAATGTCGAGATCGGCCACGAAGCGGTATAGGGCCACGTAGCCCCGGGCGTCGCGCCCAATGATCAGTTCGCGGAGGTCTTCCGGGGCCGGTCGGCCCATCAGGGGATGGTGCTCCAGCACCGAGATGCCCTCAATGATCTCACGGATTCGGGCCGGCGCATCGGCGGCCTGGTGCGGCGCGAGGTGTTCCAGGATACGCTCCAGATCGGCGTCCACCTCGGGGGCGAGTTCGACACGTGCCATCCGACCCAGGTCTCAGCGGCCCAGCTTTCTTGGTTGAGGCCGGGGCGGAGTGTTGCCTGCGGCCCGCTCGGTCAGGTAGTCACGCATCTCGCTCCAGGGGATGGTCTCGCCCGAGGCGATGATCTGCGCATAGCGCTGTTGAGCCGCGTCGCGGAAGGCGCTGCGCTGCTCGGTTTCGTCCACCTTTTCGGCCACGGCCTCGATGATGAAGGCGTGGCTGGTGGTGCCGGCGCGTTCCGCCGCGCGTGACACGCGTTCCTTCAGGTCCTCAGGCATGCGAATCGTGGTGGTCGGCATAGGGGGTCTTCCTCTCGGGTTGCGCCTCTAATGTAGCACACCCGTGCTACAGCGTAAGTTCAAGAGAGCACAGGGTCGGACCAGGACAAGCGATTGATAAGTCAATAATAGTGGGTCAAAAAACACACCGATTTCAGTCTTGGCGGGCCATTTTTGATGCCGAAAATGCGGTTTCAAGCACCGTGTCCGAGCCGCCCCAGTCGTAAGCTCAAGGTGGATGGTGGGGGAGCTCGCCCTTGGCCTGTACCGGGCATTCCGCCGGAACCTGTTTCCCATCAGAAAGGGGAAACCCGCCGCTGAGCCTTATCAGCCCTTTTTTGGTGCCAAAAATGGGCCCCAAAGGCCATATTCGGCCGAGAAACAGCCGCGTATTTTACCATAATTCAAAGACTTCTCTTGGTCCGACCCCGGTGCCCCGGCCCAATGGCGAACCGTGCCGGGAGTCCCGGACCCCATCGTCGTGGGCAGTGCCAGATGCCCATGTCGATGTGAGTCGGGTCAGGGGGCGGTGTGGGCATTGCTCGATTCTCCATGACTGATACGATCTCCGGTCAAATGACGCCACTCATCTACTTTCTGGACCTTGCAGGCACGTTCGTCTTCGCCCTCTCCGGCGGGCTGGCGGCAGCGCGGATACGTCTCGACCCCTTTGGCTTCGCGGTCGTGGCCATCGTGACCGGGCTCGGTGGAGGCACACTGCGCAACCTGCTTCTCGACCTGCACCCAGTCGCATGGATTGCCGATCCCAGCTACCTGATCGTGTGTCTGGCAGCCGCGGCAGTCACGTTCCTGTTTGCGCGCTTGCTCGAGTCCCGGTTGCTCTGGCTGCGAATCGCCGATGCCCTCGGCCTTGGCCTCTTCGCGGTGGCCGGCACCCAGATCGCGCTCGGGGCGGGTACTCATGGAGGTATCGCCGTCATGATGGGAGTCACGACCGCGATTGCCGGGGGAATGATCCGCGACGTGCTCTGCAACGAGGTGCCGCTGGTGCTGCAGAAAGAGATCTATGCCCTGGCGGCGCTGCTGGCCAGTACCCTTTATGTGCTCCTGGATCTCTGGGGGGCCGGTACCTGGCTGGCCGCAGGGGCCGCATTCACCGCTGGCACCGGACTGCGACTCGCCGCGATCCGGTGGAACCTGTCGCTGCCGCCCTACGGTAGCCCGAAACAGCGGTCCCCGTGACGCGCGCGGTGGCTGGAACAGACACGGCAGGGCCGTCGTGGCTGCCCACGCTGCTGGCAGTTGCGGGCCGACTCCTGCTGTTCGCTGTGGTCATCGCTGCGATCGGGTCTCTATGGGTGGCTCTCGCGTTGGGCGGACGATCACCCAAGTGGGTCGAAGCCATGATCCTCATGGCCGCAGTGCCGTTCACTGCCTACTGGCTGCTGGGTTGGCGGCTGCGATTCCACGCATCGTACCGCCGCCTCCTGCTCGTAACCTCCGTGCTGCTGGTGCTTCCTGCGCTGGTCCTTCTCTTCTCGATGAAACCTTGGCCACGAACCCCGATGCAGCGACAGAAGAAATCCTGTGACGTCACGACCTCGGGGGCGGCTGGTCGCGCCCGGTGCAGCAGGAACAGGGCAGGAGGAGCATGGTCGGCGAGTGTATGCCTGCTGTTTTCGGTCGCGATCTCGGGGTGTGCCGACGAGCGCATCTCCGAGGTGACGCTAGACCAGTTGGTGGGTGCCCCGGCCACCTTTGACGGAGAGCAGGTTCGCACCCGCGGCATCGTGCAGGCACTCGACGATCCGGAGCACTACTGGATCGAGACGAGTCCGCGAAACCGCGTGGCGGTGCGGCCAAGGTCGGCGGTCGTCGACCGGGTTGGCGAGTCGGTCGTAGTGGTGGGCCGGTTCACATGGGACCCGGAACGGGGCCGGCGGCTCGAGCTGCAGTCGGTGCTGCCGGCAGATGAGCCCTGACCAGGGGGGGCAAAGGGGGGAGCAAAGGGTCGGACCAAGGCAAGCGATTGATCAAATGATAAATGTTGGGCAAAAAGCAACCCGATTTCAGTCTTGGCGGGCCATTTTTGATGCCGAAAATGCGGCTTCAAGCACCGTGTCCGTGCCGCCCCAGTGCCAAGCTCAAGGTGGATGCTGGGGGAGCTCGCCGTTGGCCTGTACCGGGCATTTCGCCGGAAGCTGTTTCCCCATCAGAGAACGGGAAACCCGCCGCTCAGCCTTATCAGGCCCTTTTGGGCGCCAAAAATGGGCCCCTAAAGGCCTTTTCGGGCAAGAAATCGCCGTGTTTTTACCATAATTCAAAGACTTCCCTTGGTCCGACCCCGGTGCCCCGCTTTACCGCTCACGGGGATGTTGGGTCCAATGGGCGGTCCACGAAAAAGGCGCCCGTAAGCGCCTGTTTGCATAAGGGTATTGGCGGAGAGGGTGTCTGCCAGTTCCCTGTAAATCTACGTTCATTCACATGACCCAAGCCACTGTTTACAAGGCATTTCCTTCGTCCCGTTGTCAAAACCCACCGATGCGCGTAGTGTGCAATGAAACCGCTTTGGTTGGATAGGATAACGGATAGGATTGGTGCCCCATGCCCAAGAAGGCTTCGGAGTTGTCCGCTGTCGACATTCGCCGGCTCACTGAACCCGGATTCCACGCCGTTGGGGGCGTTGCCGGTCTCCTGATGCAAGTGACGAAAACGGGCGCGAAGACCTGGGTGTTGCGGGCGCGGATTGGGAACCGTCGCCGCGACATGGGTCTCGGGGGGTTCCCTGATGTCACGCTGGCCCAAGCCCGCGAGAAGGCGCGAGAGGCACGGGAGCAGATTAGCCAGGGCACCGACCCCGTTGAATCCCGCAAGCTAGCGCGGGCGGCGCTGGTGGCTGAGCGCGAGAAGATCATCACCTTCGAGCAAGCCGTGGAGAAATTCTTGGTATTGAAGACCGGCGAGTTCAAGAACCGGAAACACGCTGCCCAGTGGAGTACCACCCTTGAGACCTACGCGAACCCAATAATCGGCACACTGCCGGTGGACCGCATCGAAGTGGCGCACGTCGTCGAGGTGCTGACCCGGAACGACCTCTGGAACGAGAAGACCGAGACCGCCACCAGGGTGCGTGGACGCATCGAGGCTGTGCTTGCCTGGGCGATCGTGAGCGGATTCCGGTCTGATCCCAATCCGGCGCAGTGGCGCGGGAGACTGGACGCGATCCTCCCTAAGCCGGGAAAGGTAAAAAGCGTCCAACACTTCAAGGCCCTGCCGGTCGGCGGGATGCACCAGTTCATGACCGACCTTCGCAAGCGCGATGGCATCGCAGCCCGTGCCCTGGAGTTCGCAATACTGACGGCTGCACGATCCGGCGAGGTGCGTGGCGCTCGATGGTCCGAGGTCGACCTGGAGGCAAGCACGTGGACTGTACCAGCCGAACGGATGAAAGCTAACCGTGTGCATGTGGTCCCGCTGAATGACGACGCCATCATCCTCCTGAAGGCTCTGCCGACTTTCGAGGGCACCGATCTGTTGTTCCCCTCAACCCGCCTGACCCAGCTTTCCGACATGGCCCTCACGGCAGTTCTGCGCCGCATGGGGGTCGATGCGACGGTCCACGGGTTTAGAAGCACGTTCCGAGACTGGTGCAGCGAGTTCACCAATTACCCGCACGAAATCGCTGAAATGGCCCTCGCGCACTCGATCCCGAGCGCGGTCGAGAGAGCCTATCGCCGTGGGGATTTGCTAACGAAGCGGAGGTTGTTGATGCGGGACTGGGAAAAGTTCCTGACCAGAAGAATCGAGTCCCAAGGCAGCCTTGTAGCGATTCGGGAGAGCCGGGCATGAGACTCTGGGAAACCTACGGCGATGCGCTCAAACTGATACTTACGGGAGACACAACAAAGCCCCTCAACCCAGCTCAACAAACCCTGTTTGACTGCATGCTGCCCCTGGGGTGCCGAGACGAGCATGGGAACGAGACCGAACTCAGGGAGCTTCCAGACGTTCGCGCCCAAGATCGTGACGGCGAGAGATTCTTTTTCATCCCCGATCTTGTCCGGTTCATGCTGAACGAGTTCGCGAACGAGTGGGACATCCAAGCCCCGCCGCTCGATCTGGATTATCTCAACTCCCTCAGGGATGACGAACGGACACCCCTCTTCGTGTTCAGCGCGGCTCCGGGCGCGAAAGCGTGGCGCGATACCCCAATGGGAACACGACACTGGGAACTGGTTTGCGAGGAGATCCGCATACAGCAAGCTCTCCAGGTGCAGCGCGGGATGCACCATGCCGGAGACCCAGGGAAATGGCGCCAGATCGAAGACAATGTCCACGAACTCAATACGAGACTTGAGGCGGTCCGGTCCGAACAAAGAGAAATTGAGAAGGGGGGTGTCGGGAGCAGGAGGATCATCCCGTTGACCCCTCCCCAGCGCGAGCGGGACGATTGGCCCGAACTCATCATGGATGCGATCAAGGAGTTCGAGAAAGAACATGGCTTCACGGGTTCCGAAGCACAGATATGGACTCGACTCACTGACAAAAAGCCTGCGGGCTGGGAGTACAGGGTGAACAACAACTCCCTGGTAAGAGCCGGCACGGAGCTGACGCGGAAGTTGTTCGGTGAACGGTTCCGGCGAATGTACCCGGAGAAAAAATCATGAGCCCACGTCGCTAAGGGGCGGTAAAGGTCGCTAAGGGTCGCTAAGCCTCGCTAACACCATGCCGACCCGCAGCAGTGAGATGTTCATGTCGCGTCAACACCAATACAAAGGAGCGACACGACATGAAACCGAAGCGATACGCAAGCGACAAGGATCTGTCGCGGCGGTACGGGGTATGCAGAGCCACCCCCTGGAACTGGGCAAAGGCGGGAACATTCCCCCGCCCGAAGAAGATCGGCCCGAATACCACCCGCTGGGATCTGGACGAAGTCGAGCGTCATGAGGCTGAGCAAGGCGGTGCCCAATGACGGCCCGAAACCAACGACCCCCCACCGCTGGGAACGGTGAGGGGCCGGAAAGCGCAGCGACG
>SKJG01000070.1 GCA_007116035.1 Thioalkalivibrio sp. | reverse complement strand
TCGTCCTGGCGCGCAGCCACGGCGCGGTCCTGCTCCGCGACGGCCGCGGCGAGGCCCCGCTGCTCGGCGCGCAGGCCCTGGTTGCGCCGCGCTACCCCGGCAACCCGCTCCTCGAGGCGGTCGATTTCGCGCAGCCGCTGTTGCTGTTCGCGCTCCAATGCCTGCATGGCCTCGCGGGTCGCCTCGAGTTCGGCGCCGGTCTCAACGGCCGCGGCGGGTGTGGCAAACAGCACCAACGCGGCCAGAAACCATCCAAGAGGCTGTAACCGGGGAGCTTTCTCCATAGCAAGCATTGCGCTCAGGGGAATATACGAGTACTTTTGATTGCTTATATACGGCGCGATTATCATTCCGGCCCATGATCTTCCATAAATACGGGTGTCTTACCGTGAATCACGAACCAACCTGCTTCGACGAAGCCCTGATGACGAAGGACGAGGACATCGAGCGCGCGTCGCGCTCGCTGAAGGCGATGTCGCACCCACTGCGCCTGAAGATACTCTGCATCCTCGGCGACCGCGAGATCAGCGTACAGGAGATCGTCGACCAGGTGGGCACCTCGCAGAGCAACATCTCGCAGCACCTCGGCATTCTGCGCGACAAGGGCATTCTCGCCACGCGCAAGGACGCCAACCGCGTGTATTATCGCGTCGGTGACTCCCGTACGCTGCGCCTGATCAGTATGATGCAGGAAGTCTTCTGTCGTTCCTGACCCCCAACGGTTCTCCCTATGCTTGAACGTTTGCCGGAATTTCTGGGCAATCACCCGATTCTCTCGGGTGCCCTGATCGCGATCATCGCGCTGATCCTGTACACCGAGTTCCAGCGCCTGACCCGCAAGTACCGTGCTCTGCCACCCGCGGAGGCGGTGCGCGTGATGAACCAGGAGGACGCGCTGGTCCTCGACGTGCGCGAGGACAACGAATTCACCGGCGGACGCATCGGTGGTGCACGGCACATTCCACTGGGCGTGCTGAAGCAGCGGGTGAAGGACATCGAGCGCTTCAAGGAATCTCCCGTGGTGGTGTACTGCCGCTCCGGGGCCCGCTCGGCCGTGGCGGCCTCGCAGCTGGTCGCCGCCGGGTTCACCGATGTCACGAACCTGCAGGGCGGCCTCCAGGCCTGGCAGTCCGCCGGACTGCCGGTGAAAAAGAAATAAGCGCTTCGCCATGCGTTTCCAGATCTATCTCAACGGCTTCTGTCCCTACTGCGAGATGGCGTGCGACCTGCTCGATTCGCTCGGTCACGAATACGACGAGATCCGTATCGATCTGGAGCCGAAGGAGCGTGACGTCATGGTGGAACGCTCGGGGCGTACCTCGGTGCCGCAGATCTTTCTCGGCGAGACCCACATCGGCGGCTATGACGACCTCGCTGCGCTGCACCGCTCCAGAGGGTTGGCGGCGTTGCTCGCGCAGCAAGGCGGTGACGAGGCATGAGCACGGCGACCGCCGTGCATCGTGTGTGTCCCCACTGCGGCCAGGTGAACCGGGTTCCGGATACCAATGCCGGCGCGGCCCGCTGCGGGGCGTGTCGCGAGCCGCTGTTCCAGGGTGAACCGGCGGCCGTCGACCTGGCACGCCTGGAGCGCTTCGTGGCCCGCGATCAACGACCCATCCTCGTCGATTTCTGGGCGCCCTGGTGCGCGCCCTGTCGTATGATGGCGCCACAGTTCGTCACCGCGGCGCGCCAGCTGGAGCCCGACATGCGGTTGCTGAAGCTCGATACCGAGGCCCATCCCGATGCCGGTGCCCGCTTCGGCATCCGCGGCATCCCGACGATGATCCTGTTCCACGGCGGCCGTGAGGCCGCTAGGCAGAGTGGCGCGATGTCCGCCGGCGATATCGTCGCCTGGGCCCGGCAGGCCGCTCGCTGAAGGCCGCCCCGCTTGGGCGCGGAACCCGTCCCAACTTCCCCGAAAACGAGAAAACGACATGGCTGAAGATACCAAGACCGGCAGCACCAATTCCGGCACGCCCCCCACAGCGAATCAGGGTCCCGAGTTCGCGATCCAGAAGATCTTCATCAAGGACCTGTCCTTCGAATCCCCCGGTGCGCCCGGTGTCTTCCTCAAGGAATGGAAGGGTGACACCAATATCCAGCTGAACACCAAGGCGCGGCAGTTGAACGAGCAGGACGGGCTGTTCGAGGTCGAGCTGGGCCTGACGGTTACCACCACGTCCCAAGGCGAGACCGCCTATCTGGTCGAGGTCAAGCAGGCCGGCGTCTTCGTCGCGCGCGGTTTCCCGGAAGACCAGCAGGGGCACCTGCTGGGGGCCTATTGCCCGAACCTCCTGTTCCCATTCGTCCGCGAAGTCGTCGCGGATCTGGTGCTGAAGGGCGGCTTCCCGCAACTGCTGCTGCAACCGATCAACTTCGATGCCCTGTATGCGCAGCACCAGCAAGAGCAGCGCAGCAAGCCGGCCGAAGCCGGGGAATCGGGCTCCGCCACCGCCTGAGTTTCCGGCGCCGGGAGTGCAGCGGATCGGACCGCCTCCGTCGCCGCAACGATCAAGGCACTGTGCCGCTCTTGGCGACGAAAAGCCGCAAATGGTAGGTCGGGTTAGCCCAAAGGGCGTAACCCGACGGGTCTCGCTGGGCACAAGGCAGCGTCGTCGCTGGCACCCCGGCACGTCGGGTTACGCTACGCTAACGCTCATGCCCTCGGACATGCGGCACCCCTGAAGATGAAGAAGCGCGCCACGGAAGGACACGGAAATACGCGGAAAAGAGTTTTCAGTGCCCGTCCTATTCCGTGATGTCCGTGTCCTTCCGTGGCTGTATTTTCACGGTAACCCGACGTACCGAACCTTCACGCTAACCCCTGGACTCGGACGGCAATACGATGGACGACTCTCCACGCATCACCATCCTCGGTGCCGGATCCTGGGGCACGGCCCTGGCCCTGCAGGCGGCCCGGTTGCATCCGGACGTGCTGCTCTGGACCCGGGACCCGGCGCAGGCGGCGCTGCTCGAGGACAGTCGCGAGAACGCCCGCTACCTTCCGGGGGTTCGTTTTCCCGAGCATCTGCGTGTGGTCTCGGAGCAGGACCGGGCGGTGGCAGGACGCGACCTGCTCCTGATCGCGGTACCCACCAGTGGCTTCCGGGAGACGCTGCGCTGGGTTGCGGGACGCCTGCGCGACGGCCAACGCATTGCCTGGGCCACGAAGGGTCTGGAAACCACCACCGGCGCCTGGCTGCACGAGATCCTGGAGGAGGAATTGCCCGGCCAGTCGCCGGCGGTGCTGTCCGGGCCGTCCTTCGCGGGCGAAGTCGCGCGCGGGCAGCCCACGGCGCTGACCGTGGCCGCGGCCGATCCTGAACTCGCGGAGCTGGTGTCGCAGGCCTTTCATGGCCGTTCGATGCGCGTCTACCGCAATGCCGACGTGCTGGGTGTGGAACTCGGCGGGGCCTTCAAGAACGTGCTTGCGATTGCCGCGGGTATCTCCGATGGCGCCGGTTTCGGGTCCAACGCCCGCGCCGCGCTGATGACCCGGGGCCTGGCGGAACTGCAGCGCCTCGGTGCCGCGGTGGGCGCCCGACCGCAGACGCTCACGGGGTTGTCGGGCCTCGGAGACCTGGTCCTGACCTGCACGGACGACCAGTCGCGCAATCGGCGTCTGGGTCTCTACCTGGGGCAGGGCTTTGACCTGGAGACCGCCCGGCGCCGCATCGGCCAGGCGGTCGAGGGCGCTGAGACCGCGCGGGTCGCGGTAGCCAAGGCGGAGCAGGCAGGTGTGGAGATGCCGATCTGTGCCGAGGTACACGCGGTGCTGTACCAGCGCCGCCCGGTCCGCGAGGCCGTCCGCCGCCTCCTCGAACGCGACCCCGTCGCCGAAGACACGTAGGAGCGGCCTCTGGCCGCGATAGGCGGCCTGGCGGATCCCGACCGGAGGTCGCTCCTACGGGGGCGTCGCGCCGGGATAACCGAGCTGCCGCCAGGCCTCGAATACCATCACGGCCACGGCGTTGGACAGGTTCAGGCTGCGGCTCTCCGGGCGCATCGGGATGCGTAGCAGGTGTTCCGGCGGCAGGCCGTCCAGCACCGCCTGCGGCAGGCCCCGGGTCTCGGGGCCGAACAGGAAGCCGTCGCCGTGAGCGAAGCCGGGCGCATCATGCCTCCGGCGGGCGCGCGTGGTCAGCGCGAACAGCCGCTGGATCGGCGCCGATTCCAGACAGGCCTCCAGGCTGGCATACTCGTGGATGCGGGCGAACTCGCGGTAATCGAGGCCGGCCCGGCGCAGGCGCTGCTCATCCAGGCTGAAGCCCAGCGGGTGCACCAGGTGCAGGTGCGCGCCCGTGTTGGCGGCAAGACGGATGATATTGCCGGTGTTCGGCGGTATCTCCGGTTCATAGAGGACGACATGCAACATGGCTGAAAATCCCGCTGATCCGCGCCTGCAGATCCAGTTCTGCGGCCTCCCGTTCAACACCCCGCTGGTGCTGCTGTCGGGCTGTGTTGGGTTCGGGGAGGAATATACCCGGGTTGCCGGGTTTTCCAACCGTGACGCCGGCGCGATCTGCCTGAAGGGCACCACCGGCGACGCCCGCCTGGGCAACCAGCCGCACCGGGTCTACGAGACGCCGGATGGCATGCTGAACGCGATCGGCCTGCAGAACCCCGGCGTGGATCAGGTGGTGGACCGCATCCTGCCCACGCTGGACTTCTCCGAGACGCGCTTCATCGCCAACGTCTCCGGCTCGACGATCGAGGAATACGTGGCGGTGACCCGGCGCTTCGACGACTCGCCGATCGACGCCATCGAGATCAACATCTCCTGTCCAAACGTGAAGGAGGGCGGGGTCGCCTTCGGCAACGACCCGGACATGTCCGCGCGGGTCGTCGCAGCCTGCCGCGCGGTCACCGGCAAGCCGATCATCACCAAGCTGTCGCCCAACCAGACCGACATCGCCGAGAACGCCCGGCGCTGCATCGAGGCCGGTACGGACGGCTTCGCGGTGATCAACACGCTGATGGGCATGGCCGTCGATGTCGAGCGACGCGAGGCGGTGATCGGCAACAACCAGGGCGGCCTCTCGGGCCCGGCGATCAAGCCGATCGCGCTGCTGAAGGTGCAACAGGTCTACCAGGTCGCGGCGCCGCACGGCATTCCCATCATCGGCCAGGGTGGCGTCGTGAACGCGAAGGACGCGCTCGAGTTCATCATCGCCGGCGCCAGCGCCGTGGGCGTGGGTACCGGCCTGTTCTACGATCCCCTGTGCCTGCCCAAGATGCTGGCCTGCATGAGCGACTACCTCGACCGCCACGGCATTGCCCACATCAGCGACCTGACCGGAACCCTGCGCCTGCACGGCTTCGTGTCGGCCTGCGACCTTCCGCCGGAGGCCAGCTGAACGTTCAGCTGGCCTCCGGCCGGTCCAGGCCGAGTTCCTGGATCTTGCGGGTCAGAGTGTTGCGGCCCCAGCCGAGCAGGGCTGCCGCCTGTTGACGGTGGCCGTCGGTCATGGCCAGGGCTTCCTGGATCAGGGTGCGCTCGAACTGCGGCTGCACCACGGAGAGCAGGTCGCGTGAGCCCCCGCGCCAGTGCTCGCGGGCCTGTTCGGCGAGATCGCTGGTCCAGTCCCGCACCGGCGGCGCGTGGTCGTCGACACTGCTGGTGGCACGCGCGGGTGGGCCGCGCAGTTCCGGCGGCAGGTCCTCCAGGTGCACCTCGCGGCCCGAGGCCATCACCGTCAGCCAGCGGCAGGTGTTCTCCAGTTGGCGTACGTTGCCCGGCCAGCGCATCGCCTGGAGTTCCTTCATCACCTCCGGTCGCATCAGCTTCACGTCGACAGCAAGGTCGCGGGCGGCCTCGATCATGAAGTGACGGATCAGCAGCGGAATGTCCTCCGGCCGCTCGCGCAGGGCCGGCACCTGGATCCGGATCACGTTGAGGCGATGGAACAGGTCTTCCCGGAACAGTCCGGCGGCCACCCGGTCCTCCAAATTCTGGTGCGTGGCGGCGATGATGCGCACATCGACCCGGATCGGTGTGTGGCCGCCGACGCGGTAGAAAGTGCCGTCGGACAGCACCCGCAGCAGCCGCGTCTGCAGGTCGAAGGGCATGTCGCCGATCTCGTCGAGGAACAGCGTGCCGCCATCGGCCTGTTCGAAGCGCCCCTTGCGCGCCTGGCTCGCCCCGGTGAAGGCACCGCGCTCGTGGCCGAACAGTTCGCTCTCCAGCAGGTCCTTGGGGATGGCTGCGGTGTTCAGCGCAATCAGCGCCTGGTGCGCGCGCGGAGAGTGCTGGTGCAGCGCCCGCGCCACAAGTTCCTTGCCGGTGCCCGATTCGCCGTTGACCATCACGGTGATGTTCGAGCGCGACAGCCGGCCGATCGCCCGGAACAGCTCCTGCATCGCCGGCGCCTCCCCGATGATGGTCGTGGGGTGCCGGTCTTCGGCGCTGGCGCCGGTCGAGCGGCTGTCGCTTCGCGCCAGCAGCGCCCGCTGCACGAGGCCGACCGCCTCGTCGAGGTCGAACGGCTTGGGCAGGTACTCGAAAGCGCCGGTCTGGTAGGCCGATACCGCGCTCTCGAGGTCGGAGAAGGCGGTCATGATGATCACCGGCGGCGGGTCCGGGCGTTCGCGTACCCGGGCCAGAAAGTCCAGCCCGTTCAGGCCCGGCATCCGGATGTCGGCGAGGATGGTATCCGGCGCGCCTTCTTCTTCCAGGGCTTTCCAGGCCTGGTCGGCGGACTCGAACCCGCGGGCCTCGAAACCGGCCCGGCTCAGGGCGCGTTCCAGGACCCAGCGGATGGAGTCATCGTCATCAATGACCCAGATGGAGGCACTCATGGTTCGCCCTCCAGGGGAAGCAACACGTCGAAGTCAGTGCGGCCGGGTCGGGAATTGCACTCGACCAGGCCATCGTTGAGCTGGATCAGGCTTTGCGCGATCGGCAGACCCAAGCCCGTGCCCGCCGCCCGTCCGGTCACCATCGGGAAAAAGATCCGCTCGCGGATCTCCTCCGGGATGCCCGGGCCGTTGTCGCGCACGCGCAGCCGTGCGACGAGCCGGTGCCGTTTGCCGGATATCGTGTACTGGCGCAGGACCCGCGACATCAGCTGGATTTCGCCGTGGTCGCCCAGTGCCTGGATCGCGTTCTGCACCAGGTTGAGGATCGCCTGCACCAGCATGTCGCGGTCGGCTATCACCTCCGGGATGCTCGGGTCATAGTTCCCGCTGATGCGCAGACCCAGCGGCAACTGCACGCTCACCAGCCCGCGCACATGCTCCAGCACCTCGTGGACATTCACCGGTTCGCGCCGCGGCAGGCTGCTCGGACCCAGCATCCGGTCCACCAGGCTGCGCAGACGGTCGGCCTCGCGGATGATGATGCGGGTGTAGTCGCGCAGGCCCGAGTCTGTCACCTCGCTGGCCAGGAGTTGGGCCGCACCGCGCAGGCCGCCCAGCGGATTCTTGATTTCGTGGGCCAGGCCCCGGGTCACCGCACGGCTGATCGCCTGCTGCTGGCGCAGTTGATCGTCGCGGTTGATACGCTGTTGGCGGTCGATTGCGGTGAGTTCGAGCAGCAGCCGGCCGGGGGAATCCTCGTCGCGCAGTGGCGAGATGACCAGGTCGGCGAGGAACTCGGCGCCGCGCAACGGGCGCAGGGCGCGTCCCCGCAGGGTCACGGGCTGGTCCAGGCGGAGAACCTGCTGCACCTGGCTCACCAGGTTGCGGTCCAGGCGCAGCCAATGGCCGAGCTGGCCGCCGACCACCCGCTCCCGGCTCAACCCGAGGAGCACCTCGGCCGCGCTGTTGATCGCAAGCAGTTTCAGGTGCTCGTCGGTGACCAGCACCGCGGTGGAAAGGTCATCCAGCCACAGGCACGCGCTCGGGCTGGGAATGGCCGCTACAGGATTGACTTTCATCGTTAAGCCGTAAGCAGGAATTGCGCCAGGAATCGATGCCGTGGCGGCCCGCCGGATTGTCCTGGTCAGGCTTGACAGGAAGTCGTGGCGGGTGGTCTTGGTGCAAGTGTAGCACCAAAGTGGTGCATTCTGGCGGCTCATTCGCACCAGTGTGGTGCTCTGGTCAGGCGCCCCGGTTCGCTCCTGACGAACAGGAGCCAGGACTTCTGCGACGCCCGCGCGAGGCCTTTTTGGACCGCCGATGATGGGGGCTCGGAAGGCGCATCATCAGCAGGTTGCCATACGGTTCGGGGTGATCCCGGCGATTCCGTTCGCCGTGCGCCGGTCCAGCGCGAAACGGAACCGGGTCATTCAGCGTCCGCGAAAACTCCGGCGGTCGCGAACGAACTCATCGGGTTCGTCCGCTTCGACTTCTGGTTCGGGCTCTTCCACGGGTTCTTCGGCGGGATCGGGGTCGGGTTCCGGACGCACCGGGCGACGCAGGATCTCCTCGGCGTCGGGCAGCGGCAGCGCTCCCGATGGGGGCTGAATCTCGACCTGTTCGACGGGGCGGTCCAGCGGGGGGCGATCCCCGAAGTGGACGGTGCCTTCGGCATCCACCCAGCGATAGACCTCGGTCGCGCCTGCGACCAACGATATCGCGGCGATCCCGGCCACCAGACACAGCTTCAGCGCGGCCTTCTGGCGGCGGATGCGCAACCGGACCGTCACCATTGGAACAGCATCCATTGCGGTGGCACGAAGTCAGGACCCAGCCCGGCGCGGCGAAGGTCCAGCGTGCCGTCTCCGGTGGTGTCCATCAGGTAGTACGGCGGGCCCCAGCGGGGGATGACCTGCACCATGTAGAGGCGCCCGTCGATACGGTATTCACGGATCACCCCGTCCGGGCGCTCGATCAGCGTGATGTCGGCCTCTTCGAGGATCTGCAGTTGTCGGGCCCGTTCGTCGAGCACGGGGGGCGGCGCATCTTCGCCCCTTTCCGATGGCGGAGCGTCTTCCGCCATCGGCGGTGGCGGCGGAGCCTCAGGCCACGGCTCGCCCTGTGCGATTGCTCCGGTGCAGAGTACCAGCAAGGCTGGACCGATCATCCACCGCATCGTCATAGCTCCATCAGGCGTTGCTTTTCTTCCGCGGAGGGCTCGAAGCTGCGAGCCTCGTAGTATTCGAAGATCGCGTCGACCACGGCCTCGGGTGTGTCCACCAGCGAGTATAGTCCAAGGTCCTCGGGGGATATGGTCCCGCGAGCGACCAGGGTATCCTGGAACCAGTCTAGCAATCCGCGCCAGAAGCTGCTGCCGACCAGCACGATCGGGATCCGCCGGGACTTGCCGGTCTGCACCAGGGTCAGGATCTCCGCGAGTTCGTCCAGCGTGCCGAAGCCGCCCGGTAGCACCACGTAGGCCGAGGCGTACTTCACGAACATCACCTTGCGCGCGAAGAAGTGCCGGAACCCGAGTCCGATGTCCTGGTAGGGATTGGCCTGCTGCTCGTGCGGCAGCTGGATGTTCAGTCCGATGCTGGGGGACTTGCCCGCGAAGGCCCCTTTGTTTGCCGCCTCCATGATCCCGGGGCCGCCGCCGCTGACCACCGCGAAGCCGGAGTCGGAGAGTTGCCGTGCCACCTCCTCGGCCAACAGGTAGTCGGGGTGTCCCGGGGGGATCCGCGCCGAACCGAAGACGCTGACCGAGGGCTTGATGCGGGCCAGGCGCTCGAAGCCCTCGACGAACTCGGCCATGATCTGGAAGATCTTCCAGCTCTCGCGCGTCAGTTCGGAATCGTCGATGGGCGCGAGCCCGGGATGATGGGTTCGTTCCCGCCCGTTCTTCGGCGTGGGGCCTTGATGATCGCTCATCGCGGTAGCGTACCGCTGCGCGATCCTCGCGAACAGTCCCGCCCGATCGCGGCTGGAAGCCGCTCCGGCCAGACGATCCGCCTCTCGTAGGAGCGACCTCTGGTCGCGATCCCGGCCACGGGTGCGGCAGCGGGCATCGCGTGCGGTTGGTTCGCGGCCCGTACGGGTCCGCAGTACACTGGAAGGCATTCCTCACTGCGCCAAACTTCATGAACGATGATGCCCCCCTGGTCCTGGTGGACGGATCGTCCTACCTGTACCGCGCCTTCCACGCGCTACCGCCGCTGACCAGTCCCGATGGCCAGCCCACCGGCGCGCTGTACGGGGTCGCCAACATGCTACGCAAGCTGCGCGCCGATTACACGCCAAGCCGTATGGCGGTGGTCTTCGACGCCCCGGGCAGAACCTTCCGTGACGACCTCTATGCCGAGTACAAGGCCAATCGGCCGTCGATGCCGGAGGAGCTGGCGGTGCAGGTCGAGCCGCTGCACGCACTGGTGCGGGCCCTCGGAATGCCGTTGCTGTGCATCGCCGGGGTGGAGGCGGACGACGTGATCGCGACGCTGGCGGCACAGGCCGAGGGCCGCGGTGAGCCCGTGGTGATCTCCACCGGCGACAAGGACCTGGCGCAACTGGTCAGCGACCGGGTGACCCTGGTCAACACCATGACCGGCACCGTGCTCGACCCGGCCGGGGTACGCGGGAAGTTCGGCGTCGATCCGGGGCAGATCGTCGATTTCCTGACGCTGGTCGGCGATAGCGTCGACAACGTGCCGGGTGTGGAGAAGGTCGGCCCCAAGACCGCCGCGAAGTGGATCGACCGCTACGGCAGCCTCGATAGCGTGCTGGAGCATGCCGACGACATCGGCGGCAAAGTGGGCGAGAACCTGCGCGCGGCCCGCCCCCAGCTGCCCCTGTCGCGGCAACTGGTCACGGTCCGGCGCGATGTGGAGCTCGGCATCGACGAGCACGAACTGACCCTGGGCGAGCCCGACATCGCGTCGCTGCAGGACATGTACACGCGGTTCGGGTTCCGCCGCTGGCTGGAGGATCTGGACGCGACGGGCGACAACCCGGGCGCAGCTGCCATTGAGGAAGAAGTCGGCGCGCGGGCGGAGTACCGGGTCGTGCGCAGCGGTGCCGAACTCGATGCCCTGGTCGAACGCCTGGAGGCCGTGGAACTGGTCGCTTTCGACACGGAGACCACCAGCCTGGACTATATGCAGGCTCGCATCGTCGGCCTCTCCTTCAGTGTCGAGCCCGGTCTCGCCTGGTACGTGCCGCTGGCGCACGAGGGTCCGGACGCAGAGCCGCAACTCGATCGCGAGAAGACCCTGAAGCGCCTGCGCCCCTGGCTCGAGTCCCCGCATCGGGCCAAGCTGGGGCACCACCTGAAATACGACCGCAACGTGCTGGCCAACCACGGCATCACCCTGAATGGCATCCGCGAAGACACGATGCTCGAGTCGTACGTGCTGGATGCCGGCGCCAACCGGCACGATCTGGATACGCTGGCGGAGCGGCACCTGGCGCACCGGATGATCACCTACGAGGACGTGGCCGGGAAGGGCGCGAAGCAGATCCCCTTCGCTCAGGTCTCGGTCGAACGCGCCACCGAATACGCGGGCGAGGACGCCGAGGCCTGCCTGCGGCTGCACGCGGTGCTGGCCCCCAGGCTGGCCGAGGTCGAGGGGCCGCAGTCGGTGTACCGGGAGATCGAGATGCCCCTGGTGCCCGTGCTCTCGGACATGGAGCAGACCGGAGTCAAGGTCGATGCCGGCCTGCTGCGCGGGCAGAGCGCGGAACTCCTGAAGCGCATGGAGGAGGTCGCCGAGCAGGCCTATTGCGAGGCCGGCAGCGAGTTCAACCTGGGCTCGCCGAAGCAGATCCAGGAAATCCTCTACGAGCGGCTCGGCCTGCCGGTGCTGCGGCGCACGCCGAAGGGCCAACCGTCGACCGCGGAGGACGTGCTCGAACAGATGGCGGCCGAGTACCCCCTGCCCCGCCTGATCCTGGAACATCGCGGCCTGAGCAAGCTGCGCAGCACCTACACTGAGCGCCTGCCCGAGCGGGTCGACCCGGACAGCGGCCGGGTGCACACCTCCTACCACCAGGCGGTCGCCGCCACCGGCCGGCTCTCCTCCTCCGATCCCAACCTGCAGAACATCCCGGTGCGCAGCGAGGAGGGCCGCCGGATTCGGCAGGCCTTCATCGCCGAAGAGGGCTTCGTGCTGCTGGCGGCCGACTACTCCCAGATCGAGCTGCGCATCATGGCCCACCTGTCCCGTGACCGCGGCCTGCTCGACGCCTTCGCAGCGGGCCAGGACATCCATCGCGCGACCGCGGCGGAGGTCTTCGGGGTGGCGACGCCGGAGGCCGTCAGCGGCGAGCAGCGCAGGGCCGCCAAGGCGATCAACTTCGGCCTGATCTACGGCATGTCCGCCTTCGGTCTGGCGCGCAACCTCGGGATCGACCAGGGCCGGGCCCGGGAGTACATCGAGCGCTATTTCGCGCGCTATCCGGGCGTGCACGAATACATGGAATCGGCGCGTCGGCAGGCCCGCGACCAGGGCTACGTCGAGACGCTGTTCGGGCGCCGCCTGTACCTGCCCGAGATCGGGAGCCGCAACGCCGCGCGCCGCGCCCAGGCCGAGCGGGTCGCGATCAACGCACCGATGCAGGGCACCGCGGCCGACATCATCAAGCACGCGATGCTGAAGGTGGCGGCGCGCCTCGCGCGGGACCGGCTGCCTGCGCGGATGATCATGCAGGTGCACGACGAGCTGGTGCTGGAGGTGCACGCGGACGCGGTGGATGAACTGCGTACGGCGGTCACCGAAGACATGGGCTCGGCGGCGAACCTGGCGGTGGAACTGGTGGTCGACATTGGTACGGGAGCGAACTGGGATGCGGCGCACTGACATGAACATGGGACGGGTGGTGGGTCGTATGGCGCCCTGGGCCGTCGGCGTGCTGGCCCTGGCGGCACTGTGGGTCTGGGCCGACCGGCTGCTGCCCGGCGGCGATCAGGCGGGCATGGTGGTGCTGGGTCCCGGCGACTGCGATCTCAACCTGCATGCCTGCACCGCGGAACTGCCCTCGGGTCAGAAGGTGAGCCTGGATCTGCAGCCCCGGCCGATGCCAACCCTGCAGCCGCTGGAGGTCAGGCTCGATCTCGGCGGCCTCGATCCGGAGTGGGTGGAACTGGACCTGGCCGGCGTGGAGATGTACATGGGCTTCAACCGTTCGCGCCTCGAGCGTGTTGCCCCAGGTCGCTACCGCGGCCAGACCGTGTTGCCCGTCTGCGCCAGCGAGGCGATGACCTGGGCGGCCACCGTGTTGCCGGAGGGCGATCAGGAACGGGGCGAGGTGCAGTTCCGGTTCGTCACGCGGCGCTGAGCGGCCTTGGGCATGTCGAGAAATCTGCTCTGGTCCGCCGCGGCTCTCGCCGCTCTGCTCCTGCTGGCGGCGGGCCTGTTCTGGCCCGACGCCCGGAATTCCGGCGATGGTCAAGCAGCCATCGGGCAACCCAGGACCCTTTCCACCCCTGCCCAGGATGCCGCCAAGGTTCAAGGATCCGTCGGGCAACCGCGGGCCCTTCCCGCCGATGCCCAGGATCCCAGCGAGGTTCATGCCGCGGCCGTTCACCACCGGCCGCTTCCGATCAGCGCAGCGCCGGTCGGCGGGCCGATCGTGCTGCCGGTCAGCAGCCGCGATGGTCCGCTGAGTCTGGAGGACTACCGCGGCCAATACGTCTGGATCTACTTCGGGTACACCGCCTGCCCCGACGCCTGCCCGATGACCCTGGCCCTGATGTCGCAGGCCCTGTCGCGCCTCCCGTCCGAATGGCAGGGGCGTGTCCGCGGACTGTTCGTCAGCGTGGATCCGGAACGGGACGATGCGGCGCATCTGGGCGACTACGTCGGGCACTTCCACGCGGACATCGACGCCGCGACGGGCCCGCACGAACAGCTGCGCGAGATTGCCGCCCGCTACGGAGTCTTCTACCAGCGTACCGACGTAGAGTCGGCCCTAGGCTACGTCGTCGACCACAGCTCCTCCACCTACCTGGTGGGCCCTGACGGCGCATTGATCACGACCCATCCCCACGGCACCAGCCCAGCCGAGCTGATGCAGGCCCTCCTCGACCAGCCCGCCCCCCCGTAGGAACGGCCTCCGGTCGCGATCGGGGCACGGCAATCGCGACCAGAGGTCGCCCCCACGAGGAGCTGAGGACCTGGTAGGAGCGGCCTCCGGCCGCGATCGGGGCATGGCAATCGCGACGAGCGGTTGCCCCTGCGGCATGGTGAAAAAAATCGTTGTCCTTTGATGCCGGGTCGTGGAACTTATTGAGGGCCCGGTCGTCACAGTTACAAGCGCTTACCCCAGCGCTTCCCGCTTCCCTCCCTGAGCGGGACGGTTTCGGCCCCCCCTGCCGAAACCTCTCTTGCCCCGGTCATTCCCCTGTGACCGGGGCATCTTTTTGTGCGGCCCCTTCCGGTTCCGGGTCGGCGGCGTCGAGCCATTCGAGAAGCAGCCCCTGCAGGTCCTCGACGCCTTCGCGCTTCAACGCAGAAAACGTCTGCAGTGTCGCTTCCAGGCCCAGGTCCTCCAACTGCCGGCGGGTTGCAAGCAATTGCTTGCCGGCCTCGTTCCGGGACACCTTGTCGGCCTTGGTCAGCACCACGTGCAACGGCCGCGGGTGTGGTTCCAGCCACTGCAGCAGCTTGTGGTCCAATGGCGTCATCGGCCGGCGGATGTCCATGATCAGGACCAGGCCCGACAGGCTCTCGCGCTCGCGGAGATATTGCCCGATCAGCCGGTCCCAGTGGGCGCGTTGCGCCGGCGGCACCTTTGCGTAGCCGTACCCGGGCAGGTCGATCAGGCGCCGCCGGCCCTCCGGAGGCAGACGGAACACGTTGATCTCCTGGGTTCGGCCCGGCGTGCGGCTGACGCGGGCCAACGCTCGTCGGCCACACAGGGCGTTCAGCGCGCTGGACTTGCCGGCATTGGAGCGCCCGGCGAAGGCGATCTCGGGTCCGGGGTCGGTTGGCAGCTGGGCGATGCGGGTGGCGCCCAGGACGAACTCGGCCTCGCGAAACGGGTTTTGCATGGTATTCCTGAACCGGAGCGTGCCGGTATGGATTCTTTGCCGGGTACCGGGCCATATGCTATATAGTGCGGCCCTTATTTTGATTCCCCTGAGCCAGGGGATACAAGGACCGGCGTTGCCGGCTCGTGCATTCCAAGCTGGAGTATCACTCATTATGAACTACATGCGTTCAAGCCTCTTCGCGATCCTGTCCGTCGCGCTGGCACTGCCCATGGGGTTGCAGGCAGGGGACCCGGCTCGTGGGCAGCAGTTGTCCCAGGCCTGTGCGGCCTGTCACGGCAGCGATGGCAACAGTGTAAACCCGGAATGGCCTAAAATCGCTGGCCAGCATGCCGATTACACCTACAAGCAGCTGATGGACTACAAGTCCGGACGCCGCGAGAACGCGCTGATGGTGGGCCAGGTCGCGAACCTGGACGAGCAGGACATGCGCGATCTGGCCGCCTTCTATGCGCGCCAGGAGATGTCCCCGGGCACCGCGGATGAATCTGTCGCCGAGCGCGGCGAGCGCATTTACCGTGGCGGCATCCCCGCCTCCGGTGTCGCCGCCTGTACCGCCTGCCACGGTCCTACCGGCCAGGGCAATCCGGCAGCCATGTTTCCGGTGGTGGCCGGCCAGCACGCGCAGTACAACTCCGATCAGCTGCGCTACTTCCGCAGCGAGCAGCGCGCCAATGACAACGGACGGATGATGCGCAACCTGGCCGCGCGCATGTCCGATGCCGACATCCGGGCGGTCTCCGAGTACATGGCCGGACTGCGCGCCGAGTAGTCCCAGCCCGACGTGTTCTCCCAGCGGGTGGCTTCGGCCACCCTTTTTTTCGACTGGATCACCGGGTGGGCCATGCGGCAGGTTCAGTAACGATGAACCAAAGCCAGACGCGCCGGAGCAAGGCGGGCCCGTGCAGGAAAAGCCACTCTGTTGCAAACTTGCCCAACGCAGCCCCGGCGCGTCCGGCGACGCGATCTGATCGCGAACTTTCCGCTTGGCCCACTCGCCGCAGGGATTGACGATCGACGCGCGGCGAACGAAAGTGGCGCCCACGCGTCCAACGGACGTTCGCAGTCCCCGCACCGGGGCTTTTCGCCGCGCTCACCCCCGCGGTAGCACGACAATGGAGCGATGGATACATGAATCGACGCCGTTTTATGGGTTCTCTGGTTGGCGGCAGTGCCCTTCTCGCATCGGGTACCGCGCTGGCGCGTTCGTTCACCGCGGGCATCGATTACCGGCGGCTGGTCCCGCGGGTCGACACCGGTCTGCCGGAGGGCCGCATCCAGGTGGTGGAGGTCTTCTGGTACGGATGCCCGCATTGCTACAGCTTCGAGCCGCTGGTGAACGCCTGGAGCAAGGACCTGCCGGAGCACGTGGAGTTCAGCCACATGCCTGCCGCGTTCAACGATCTCTGGGCCCTGCACGCACGGGTCTATTACGCTGCTGTCCAGATGGACGTCCTGGACCAGATCCATCAGCCCTTCTTCGACGCCATCCATGCCCAGGGCCGCAACATGCGTTCCGAGAGCGCGATCCTGCGGTTCGTCGATCAGCGCGGCCTGGATGCCGATGCCTTCCGCGAAACCATGCGTTCGCCGGAGGTGACGGAGGCGGTCAGCGAGGCGGGACTGCTGATTCAGGCCTTCCAGATCGAAGGCGTACCGTCCATGGTGGTCGATGGCCGGGCCATGGTCTCCGCCGGCATGACCGGCAGCCACGAGGGCATGCTGCGGGTGGTCGATCACCTGATCGAGCAGCATTCCTGACGGATGTTGGGTGAAGCGTTTGCCGGTCGATGCCAGGAACGATCGGCGGCGCTTCCCTGTCATAACCTCACGATGGGAACAGGCTCGGAATCGGGTCGATGACCCTCTCGTCGAAGCTGCGTCCTTGTTTTGCAGCCGCCTCGGCACGACACTTTCCTCACTTGCATACGGAGACGCCGGTTGTCCCTAGTTAGCCTGGACGAAGCGAATGGCGGCCTGATTCTTGAGCCGACCGCCACCGAAGGCCCCGACCGCAGGCGTCTGCGCCTGTTGAGCTTCAATGCGCAGGTCGGCATCCCCGCCTCGGGCGTACACCACTACCTGACGAACAGCTGGAAACATTTCCTGCCCTTCGACGGCCGCATGGCCAACCTGGACCGCGTGGCGCGGTTCATCTCCGGCTTCGACCTGGTCGGGCTCCAGGAGATGGATGCCGGAAGCATGCGCAGCAATTACGTGGACCTGACCGCCTACCTGTCCGAGCGGGCCGGTTTTCCGCACGCCTATACCCGCGTGAACCGCGATCTCGGTGCGTTCGCGAAGCACTCGCTCGGGCTGCTGACCCGGCTGGAACCCGAGCGCGTGGTGATGCACCGCCTGCCGGGACGAATCCCCGGGCGCGGTGCGATCGAGGCGCGCTTCGATCTCGCCAATGGCGAATCCCTGGTCGTCTTCCTCGTGCACCTGGCCCTGGGCCGGCGCGCGCGACGTTCGCAACTCGACTATGTCGCGGAACGGCTGGCACAGGAGCCGCACGCCGTGGTCATGGGAGACTTCAACTGCCACCCGGACAGCCGCGAACTCAAGCAGCTGGTCTCGCGCACGGGGCTGCTCGACCCGATGCCCAGCGCGGCCACCTATCCCTCATGGGATCCCCGCCGGGTCTTCGACCACATCCTGCTCACCCCGGACCTGAGCGTCAGCGACATGCGTGTCTACAACGTGAACCTGTCCGACCATCTACCGGTCGGGATCGAGATCGAGCTTCCGGGCGAGGGCCGCGTCATCGAGGCCGCGCACTGATCGCGATGCGGCCGATGCGGCGGTGGGCACGGGCCCGGGCGGGCTCCTGATCGCCGTGGCGTCCGGATCCTCCGGGTCGTGATTCCAGGCGGCTTCACGGTACCATGGGGCGTCCGGATCCCGAACGGAGTGAAGTGATGCCTGGAAACGCTGGCAAGGGCCGCCCCGTGATCTTCGGCGAGGTACTTTTCGACCGATTCCCCGACGGGGGCGACATCCTCGGCGGGGCGCCGTTCAACGTCGCCTGGAACCTGCGCATGCTGGGCGCAGACCCGCTGTTCGTCGGAGCGGTGGGCAACGATGACCTGGGCCAGCGCGTGCGTGCGGCGATGATCGGCGCGGGGCTGGATACCAGCGGACTGCAGGTGGCCCTGGAAGCGCCGACCGGCACGGTGCAGGTGATCCTCGAGGCCGGAGAGCCCCGCTACGACATCCTCGCGGACCAGGCGTACGATCGTGTCGACGCCGGTGCCTTGGCAGAAGTGATCCCGGATCCGATCCCCCTCCTCTACCATGGCACGCTGGCACTGCGCGCCGAACCCAGCCGCCGGGCATGCAGCTGGCTCACCGGCCGTGCGCACCGGCGTTTCGTGGACGTGAACCTGCGCCAGCCCTGGTACAGCCCGGAAGGGGTTCTGGATCTGATCCGCGGCGCGGATTTCGTCAAACTGAATCTCGATGAACTGCGGGAGCTGGCGCCCGGAGCAGATGACGCCGAGCGCGTGGCCGGGCTGATCGAGCGCGCCGGGATCGGGGAGGCGGTGATCCTGACGGCCGGCGCCGACGGCGCCGGTATCCACACCCGTGCGGGTGCGCGTTTCGAGCAGGCTGCGCCGCGCCTGGTGGATCTCCAGGATCCGGTCGGGGCGGGTGACGCCTTCGCCAGCGTGGTGATGCTGGGCGTGCTGGAGGGTTGGTCCTGGCCCGTCACGCTGGAGCGCGCGCTCGGGTTTGCGGCTGCTGTCTGCACGCTCCAGGGCGCGACGAGCAGCGATCCTGCCTTCTACGCAGCGGCAAGGGGCCTCTGGAGCTGAGAGCCGGGCCACGCTGGGGCCACCCTGGAACTGTCAGGTCTGGAGCGGGCGTGCCGGCGCGGGGTGTCGGCAGCAGGGATGCTGCCGTCAAGCCTACAGGGACGTATTCACGGCGTCCCCGCGACGGCACGCCCGCTCCAGACACACGGCACGGCGCCGGGGCGCGAGGTGCTAAGGCCGCCAGCCCAGCGCCTCGGCCTTGCGCCGGGCGATGCGTGGGATGTCGGCGGCGACGAAGTGCGCGTGCAGCACCTGCACGCCGATCATGTGGTTGATCACTGCGTCGAGCTGCACCTGGGTGGAGACCGAGGTGTCCTCGGCCTCGTGCAGTTCGAACAGGCGCCGCACGCCCTCGGGATCCAGCAGGCCGGCCTCGCGGATCGCTTCCTCGGAGAGGTACTGGTCGGCAAGGACCTTCATCGCCGCCCATTTCTTCGGGTCGGTGTGCGCCGGCGGGGCCATGAATGCGAACTTCTCGCGCTCGTAGAGCACCTTGGGCAGCAGGCCCTTCATCGCCTCGCGCAGCACGTATTTCTCGACGCGGCCCTTGATGCGCATCGAGGGCGGCAGCTGCGCGGCGAACTCGGCCAGGTGGTGGTCCAGGAACGGCGGGCGCGCCTCCATCGAGTTCGCCATGTCGACGCGGTCGCCGCCCCAGGTCAGGATCTGGCCCTCGAGCATGGTCTTGATCCAGACGTACTGGGCTTTGTCCAGCGGATGCCGGCCCTCCAGCATATCGCCGTCCAGCGCCTCCGCGATCGCGGCCCCGGGCGCGTAGCCCTCGAGTGCCGCCCGGCGTTCCGGTGTCAGTAGACCCGGCACGTGTTCCGCTGCAGCCAGCCAGGGCTGCAGGCAGGAGGGAGTGAAGCCGATCAGACCGGTGAGCGCGGGGTCATCCAGTTCGTTCTCGGCCAGCATCGCCCCGCTGAACAGCTTGTTGCTCTCGGAAAGCATCTGCTGCCATACCGCGCGCTCGGCAGCGTCCATGGTGTCCAGTCCATGCAGGAATAGGTCGCGCCGGAAAGCCGGGTAGCCGCCGAAGAGTTCGTCCGAGCCCTCGCCGGTCACCACCACCTTGTAGCCGGCCTCGTTCACGTGGCGGCTCATCAGCAGCTTGGCGACGCCCAGCGTATTGTAGATCGTGCGCTCGGCATGCCAGAGCGTCTCGACCAGGTTGTCGTAGAGGTGGTCGGCCTGCAGGGTCATGATGTCCTGGTCCGCGCCGACGCTTTCCGCCATTTCCCGCGCGATCGCGGTCTCGTCGTAGTCGACGTCATCGAAGCCGATGGTGAAGGCCTTCACCGGGCTTTGCTGGGTCGCAGCAGCCAGGCCCAGCGTGATGCAGGAATCGATGCCGCCGGACAGATAGCAGGCCACCGGGACATCGGCCTCCAGGCGCAGCTGCACGGCCTCCATCAGTTGTTCGCGCACGCCCTCGATCCAGTATTCCTCGTCCTCCTCGCTGTGTTCGGCGCGCTCCGACGCCAGCGGGAAGTCCATGTCCCAGTACTTCTCCTGGCGGATCTTAAACTTGCCGTGGGCGCGTTCGACGATGACCACGTGGCCCGGCTTGACCTGGTGGATGCCCTCGAAGGCGGTGGTGCCCGGCACCATCGTCTGCATCAGCTGGTGGAACAACCCGGTGTCCGAGAACTGGCGCGGGACGTCGGGATGCGCGAACAGGACCTTCAGCTCGGATCCGAAAACAAAGGCACCGTTGGTCTCGGTGAAATAGAGCGGTTTGACCCCGAAACGGTCGCGGATCAGCACCAGCCGGTCGTGTTCGCGGTCGTAGAGCGAGATCGCGAACTCGCCGCGAAAGTGCGGAATCGCGTCCTCGAGTCCGACCCGCTCGTAGAGATGCATCACCATCTCGGAGTCGCTCTTGGTGCGGAATTTCACGCCGCGCAGGGTCAGGTCGGTGCGGATGCGCTTGTAGTCGTAGAGCTCGCCGTTGACCGCGGTCATGATCTTGCCCTCGGTCATGCAGAACGGTTGCCGCCCCCGGTCTTCGTCCAGGTCGATGATCGAGAGCCGGGCATGCGAAAACCCGATGCCGCGGTCGTCCTGGGTCAGGTAGCCGAAGCCGTCGGGGCCCCGGTGGTACTGGATGGCAGCCATCGCCACCAGCGTTTCGGGGTCGACCGGGCGGTCCGGGTTGGCGTGAAAGATTCCTGCAATGCCACACATGGCATGTCTCCTTTCGTACTCTCAATGGGGTGTCGGACGCCTTCGCGCGATGTCGGCGCAGCGCCCTTCTAAGCGTTCACGGCGAACGGGGTACCGGGGGAGGGACGGGATCGACCCGGTAGCGGGTGTCGGCAGCAGGGAAGCTGCCGTCAAGCCTACAGGGAGGTATTCACGGCGACCCGCTACCGGGTCGATGCCGTCCCTCCGGGCATCGGCGCAGGCAAGGAGGTCCGTCACTGTTCGGGGGTGTCCATGACCGCGCTGATCCGGCGCACGATCGAGGTCAGCAGGGCCATCCGGATGAACACCGCGCCCCGGGCCTGCGCGAAATACCAGTTGTGCGGGGTGTCGTCGAGGTCGGTGGCCAGTTCGCCGCCACGCGCAAGCGGGTGCAGGATCACCGCGCCCTCCTTCAGCGGTGAATTCCGGGTCAGATGCAGGCCGGCGCCGAGCGACTCGAAGCTGTCGCCGACCCAGGCGATCGCGTTGATGTACACCACGTCGAGATCCGGCAGCTCCGGATCCAGTTGGGTGGCCACCCGGAGGCTCAGTCCGGCGCGTTCCAATTCCTCGCGCTGCCCCGCGTCGAAATTCTCTTTCTCATTGGATATCAGCACCACCTCCCGGATGGCCTCGGGGAAGCACCCAAGCAGCAGTAGCAGGCTGCGTACGGTACGCATCCGCGAGGGCACGCCGATGATCCCGATCCGGATCCGCTGCTCCGGCGCAACTTCGCCCTGGAACAGTTCCGGCCGCCACTTGGCCAACGTGTAGAGATCTGCCATCGCCTGGGTCGGGTGTTCGTCGATCCCGTTGCCGGCATTGACGATCGGGATGCGCAGGCCGTCGAGCATGTCGTAGACGGCGTGCCCCTCGGAGCTGCGCAGAACGATCACGTCGCCGTAATTGTTGAACATCTCGGCGATGTCGGCCAGCGATTCGCCCTTGGCCATGCCGGTGCTCTTCGCATCGGTGATCGACATGATCGCGCCGCCCAGGCGGTGCCACGCGCTCTCGAACGACAGGCGCGTGCGCGTCGAGGGCTCGTAGAAGGCGCTGATCAGGATCTTGCCTGTGAGCGGCAGGTGCATCAGCGCCGGCGTGGATTCGAATTGCGCCGCGAGCCGGAACAGCTGGATCAGCGTGTCACGGTCGAATTGCCGGGCCGACACGACGTGTCCCGCCGCCAGTGCGAGCAGCGGTTCCGGGTTCTCCGGCAGGGCATCGACCAGGCCCTTCGGCCGTTCGATGCCCGCGGTGCCGTCCTTCGGTTGCAGCGGACGCCGCAACTGCTTCTGCTGGGATGTCACCACAAGCGGCCCCTTTTCCAGTCACGGATGAACAGCGTGATCAACAGGATGGGGGCAATGGTCGCGATGCTCGTGGCGATGACCACGATCGTGCCCAGTGCCCCGGCGGATATCGTCATCGTATACCTCCCCTAGCGCCTGCGGTGTCGCGGGGTTCGGCTTCGGCCAGGCTGCGCCAGTCGAAGTCCCGGGGTGCGACCCAGGTGAACAGCACCAGAACGGCCAGCGAGACCGCAGCTCCGACCAGCGCGGCAACGTAGAAGCCGATCACGAAATAGCTGACCAAGCCGAGCGTGGTGCCGGCGATCATGCTCAGCGCCGCGCCGGTCGGGTTGGCTCGGCGCCAGTACAGACCGGCGACCACCGGCCAGATCGCGCTGGCGACGAAGGCACCGGTGAAGTAGAGCACCGCGGCGAGCGAGCCGATGATCGGCAGTTCGCCCCGGTAGCTGGCCGCGGCCCAGGTCAGCAGGCCCAGCAGGACCACGATGACCTTGGTGGCACGGAACTGCTCGTGCTGCGACGCGCTCTTGCGGATATGTCCGCGGTAGATGTCGCGTGTGACCAGGTCCGACGTTGCGGCGAGCAGGGAGTCGAGGCTCGATGCCAGTGCCGCAAACACGACGATGAACACCACGATCGCTCCGGTCAGGCCGAGGACCTCGGCCGCGACCAGTGGCCCGACCATGTCCGCGACCGGTACGTTGATCCCCAGCGCCGGCGTCGCCAGCGCGACGAAGCCCGCGACGATCGGGATCGGCAGCCACAGCAGACCGGCGAGCAGATAGGCGCGGAATCCGACGCTGCGGCCGAAGGCGAAGGCGCGCGACCACCAG
Source organism: Thioalkalivibrio sp. (assembly GCA_007116035.1). Classification (GTDB taxonomy): domain Bacteria; phylum Pseudomonadota; class Gammaproteobacteria; order Ectothiorhodospirales; family Ectothiorhodospiraceae; genus Thioalkalivibrio. The sequence continues at coordinate 4,411 of SKJG01000070.1, read as the reverse complement.
ACGTTGGAGTGGAAGATCTCCCCGACCCCGAACAAAAGGTTGTTGAACAGGAACATGATCGCGGCGGGGAAGAGCAGATTCAGCAGCTCCGGGCGCTCTTCCATCAGGTTGAAGTGAATGGCCTCGAAGCCGACCTTGTCGATGGTCAGCCAGGCGATGAAGGCGACGCCGAGAATGATGATGATCGTCTGCACGAAGTCCGTCCCGATGACCGCGCGCAGGCCGCCGAGCAGGGTATACAGCACGCAGACGGCAAGGATGATGGTCATGCCGACCCGGTAATCGATCCCGGACAGGGCGTTGATCAGCACGCCGCCGGCCATCGCCAGGCTGACCAGCCAGCCGAAGGCGTAGATCAGGGAGACGACCAGGAACACGCGCCAGGTGAACTTGCCGAAGCGCAGGCGGATGAAGTCGCCCGAGGTGAAGCCGTGTGGCATCAGCTCGCGGATGCGCCGCGCCAGCGGCGCGAACAGGATCAGGCCCAATGCTCCCAGCGAATAGCCGAACATGCCCCAGACGCCCAGCTGCAGCGCGAGCTGCGGCGCGGTCATGGTGGTGTTCGCGGTGACCCAGGTGGCCATCGCAGTGGCCGTCGCCAGCGCCAGCCCGACGTTCCGGCCGGCGAGCATGTGGTCCTCGGCGGTCTTGTTCTTGCGGCCCAGGAACCAGCCCAGGAACACCCAGAGGATGCTGAACGCGATCAGCAGGCCCCAGGCGATGCCCTCGGGCAGGATGGCCACGTCCTCCGCGATGATCACGACGCCTCCCGCACCCGGGCAATCTCGGTGATGGCCTCCTCGGTGGTCATCACCCGCGCGTAGCGGTCCTTGATGGTCGTGATCGTGGCCTCCTGCAGTTCCGGCGTCACCGTCGTGCAGCCGTCCTCGATCAGGGTTACGTAGAAACCGAGATCGCAGGCGTCGCGCACGGCGGTGGAGACGCACTCATTGGAATACACGCCGACGATGAACAGCGAGGTGATGTCCAGGTTGCGCAGGATGTACTGGAGGTTGGTCGAGTTGAACACGCCGCTGGCGGTCTTGTTCAGCACGATCTCGTCGCCGACGGGGGCCACCAGCTCGACGAACTCCGCCTCTTTGGATTCCGGCGGCGCATGGAGATTCAGGCGCTTGTGCCCCGGGCTGCGGTCGCGCCCGTCGCGGGTCAGCGACTGGATCCGGGAGTGGATCACCTCCAGCCCCTGCGCGCGGAAGGCGTCCTGCAGCTTGCGCACGTTCGGCAGCACGACGTTTTCCAGATACTGAAAGTAGTACTCCTGGGCCTTCAGCGGCACGCCCGAGGCGACGGCGTCGGCGAACACGCCGTGGCCGCGTGCGGCATCGAGGTACTGCAGGTCGATGCACAGCAGCGCGACGTGATGCTTGGCCAGCTCCTGACGCAGCTGTCGCGTGGTAATGAGGCTGCCCTGGTACTGTTCGCGGAGCGGGTCCAGCGCGTCGAAATCGGTCAGCGGGGTGATCTTGTCGTTCATGCGGAGGGCTCCTTTCAGTGTTTGGCGGCCAGCGCCAACACGCTACGCAGCATCAGGTTCGCCCCGACCTCGATGTCTTCCCAGTTGGTCCACTCGCCGGCGGAGTGGCTGCGGCCCTCGATGCTGGGAACGAAGATCATTCCGGTGCGCGCCACGGCGCTCATGCTTTGCGTGTCGTGGGCGGCCCCGCTGGGCATGCGCAGGTATTCCAGGCTCATGGTTTCAGCCTCCGACGCGATGAGGTCCAGAAGGCCCGGGTCGCACCGGGTCGGTTTGATCTCGGAGAGCACGTCGAATTCGAACATCAGATCGCGCCGGCGCGCGATGCTCGACAGGGTGCGCCGGCAGGCGTCGGACAGCGCCTTCAGCACGCGCTCGTCGGTATCCCTGACTTCGACGGAGAAGATGGCTTCCCCGGGTATGGTGTTGGCCGCGCCGGGCTTCAGTTCCACCCGGCCGATAGTGGCGCGGCTGTTCGGACCCCCGTGCTCCTCGAGGATCCGGTTCACCTCGCCACCGAACTCGGCGAGGCCCTGAAAGGCGTCGATGCGCATGTCCATCGGCGTCGTGCCGGCATGGTTGGGCTGCCCCTTAAGACGCACCTCCCACTTGAACAGGCCGGTGATGGCCTCCACCACGCCGATGCTGATTCGCTTGCGGTCGAGAACCGGGCCCTGCTCGATGTGCAGTTCGAGAAAGGCGTGGATGGTGGATGGGTCGCGGCGCGCGGCCAGTGCCTCGTTGGCGTCGAGGCCCCAGGCCGCCATCGCGTCGACCAGGGTGATGCCCTCGAGGTCACGGGCGCCCTGGATGCGCTCCGGCGTCAGATGCCCGGCCAGCGCCTGGGAGCCGAACATGCCGCCGAAGCGGCCCTCCTCGTCGCTGAAGTCGATCACCTCCAGTGGGTAGCGCAGTTCGATCCCGGCGTCCTTCACGGTACGCAGTACCTCGAGGCCGACGAGCACGCCCAGTGCGCCGTCCAGTGGTCCGCCGCCGGGCACGGTATCCAGATGCGAGCCCATGACCACGGCCGGCCGCATGCCGTCGTAGTCCAGGCGGCCGTGGAGATTCGCCGCCCCGTCCTGAAAGAGTTCCAGGCCCGCGACCGCCAGCCGCTGTCGGAACCAGTCCCGGCCCTGGCGGTCGCCCTCGGTGAAGGCGCGCCGGTTCAGACCGAATTCGGCATCGCGTCCGACCTGGCCCAGGTCGAGCACGTCCTGGCGCAGGCGGCCCATGTCGACCTTCACGTCCTGCACGCTGACTTCTGGTTGTGCATGCATCGTTTCCGCCATGGTGCCTCCTGCCTGGGCTTTGAATGAGGTGAATTGGTGCGTCGTCATGCAAGTTTCCGACCGCGGGCGATCGCCAGCAACAGGACGACGAAGACCCCGGCCCCCAGCGCGAAGAACAGGAAGGCGCGGCTCAGTGCATGGTGTTCCACGACCACAACGGCCTCGTCACTCCAGGTCTCCGCCCCTTCGGCGCGAATGCGGAACCGGTAAGCGTTGTCCGACAGGCCGCTGATCGTCGTGCTGGTGTCGCTGCCCCGGTAGATGATGCGCGCGTCAGCGTGGTCGGGCCCTGTCGCCTGTTCCAGTTCGAATCGGTCGGCCCCGCTCCAGTCGAGGGTGAAAAAGCCGGCGCTGTCGCGCTCCGGGGGCGAGTCGAAGGCCGGTTCGGCAAGGCTGCTGCCGGGAACGAGCCAGAACAGGACCAGCAGTGCCCAGACGAGCGCCGGGTTGAGCATCCGTTCGGTCGTCATCGTGCGATTGCCTCCCGGGTCTGTGCTGTGGTTGGCTGACCGTCGGTCATGGGTGTCCCTCGTAGGGCTGGAGGCCGGCTCTCGGTTCCGTCGAGGCCATCGCCTTGACCAGCGCCTCGAGGCTCTGGTCCAGCGTCGTGAGCAGTGCTGGATCCATGCTCTTCAGCGCCCGGTTCAGTTCACCCTGCGGCGCTGCCGGCGCTCGCTTCAGCAGTTCCTGGCCGGCGTCGGTGATGAATAGCCGGACCACGCGTTGGTCGCGCTCGCGGCGCCGACGCTCGACCAGTCCGCCCTGCTCCAGCTTGTCGAGCAGGTTGGATGCTGTCGATGGGTGCACCGACAGCTGCCGCGACAGATCGCTGACGTTCAGCCCGGGGGAGCGTTGCAGCTCCCACAGTGCCCACAGCTGCGCGGCGCTGATGCCGCAGCCGCGTTCGACGCTGCGTGAATGCCCCTGCAGCGCGCGGATGATCACCCGCAGCTGCCGGATGACCGAACGGACGGGGTCATGTTCCGCCATGGCCTGGGATTCTTCCACAAGCTGTGTCGACATCGCCAACGAGCCTCCGGGAACCAAGAGACGTTTATTTTTGTGCAAAAGTACTTTCAGCGCAAATCGCTTTGTGCCGGTGGTCTTCATCCGGGAGGCGTAAAGGCGCGTGCCATCCATCGTAGCTCACAGAGTGCACGTCAGGGGTCAGCCTGCCAAGGGGAATGGCCGGGCGCGGGCCCGAAGATTTCCTGTTGTCGCAACGCTGGCCGGGAGGTGGTTCGGACGGGGATCGTCGAGCGGCGGTGAACCCTGCTTCCGTGACGCAGTGTGTTGTTAAAAAGAAACACAAAGAGGTTTTGTATCTATCTGATTAGAATCTTTTTTCTCCGCCATATCAGGTCTCGTTGGAGAAGTGTCTCGAATCTGATACAATAGCGCATCCACAACAAGGGGACGATGACCCCGGGCCCGCCCCGCGCCCCCGCCAGAGGCAGTGCAGCCAGGTGCGCGACTCGCCGCGACTGCGCGGCTGGCACCTCACCAACTTCACCGGAGAAAAGCCATGCTTTCCAGAAAGATTCTCGCCGCAGCGATTGCCGGATCGTTCATCGCCCCGACCATGGTGGCCGCCGATCCGATCGACTTCGATTTCTATGGTTCC
>SKJG01000099.1 GCA_007116035.1 Thioalkalivibrio sp. | reverse complement strand
ATCCGACCGGAGGCCTGAGTGGGGTGCGATTTTGGGTGAGGTGTGGGCTGAAGCCGAGACAGCGTCGGAGGCGGCGCCGGCAGCGGTGCGCCGCGTCCGGACACGCTCAAGCCGTCCCTGGGCGCTCGACGGCGGCCATCCATGGCCGCCGACGGCCCGGACCCCGCCCGCCCGCTCCGGCTCCCGAACGCTGTCGAACCACGCACGTCAGTTCAGCACCCAGAAGGCGTGGTTCAGAAACCCCGCGAAACCAACCCAGGCCAGGTAGGGGAGCAGCAGCGCACCCGCGATACGATCCAGGCGCCAGAACAGCACGATCGTGACCAGGATGGCGATCCACAGCACGACGATCTCGAACAGGGCCCACCCGATCTGCTGCAAACCGAAGAAAAGGATGGACCAGAGCAGATTCAGGGCCAGCTGGACGAGGAACGCGCCGAGCGCCCAGGGCGCGCCCCTGAATCCGTACACCCGCCAGACGCGCCAGGCGGCGTAGGCCATCATCACGTAGAGAATCGTCCACACCGGGCCGAACACGGCATTCGGCGGCGCGAACACGGGCTGAGTCAGCTGCGGATACCAGTCCCCGACCGAACCGCGCGTGACCATGCCCCCGATCACGGCCACGACCAGCACGAGTGCGAGCCAGCGGACCAGGCCGCCGAGGTCCTGCCAGGAAGTACGTCCGTTCTCGTTCATCAGCTCCGCCTCGCGCCGGCTTCACCACCTGCGCTGAATCTTACCGTGAAAGTCTTGTAGGTCGGGTTAGCGTAGCGTAACCCGACGTGCCGGAAACGACGCTGTTTTGCGACCATGGGTGGGTACGAGACCCGTCGGGTTACGCCCTTTGGGCTAACCTGACCTACAGGTTTCGGCTTGTCATCGTCAGGGGTGGCGCAGGGCCATGAAAGTTAGCCATTCTCCCGCACTCCACAGGGTCTGCACTTTCACGGCGGGTTCGGGTCCATGGTGCAGGCTTTGCATGGGCCCTCCGTGACAGACTGGCGCCCCGGCACGAAAACAAGGAACCCGACGAAACCGATGACCCGCGTACTGCTCGGCCTGCTGACCCTGGGCGCCCTGATCGCCGCGGGCGTCGTCCTGTGGCTGGATCGGGACGCACCGGCGACCGGCGCCACTCCGGCGGCGAGCGTACGTCCAGTGCCCGTTGAGACGGCGGAAACAGAAGCCAGGGACCTGGTCCGGCGGCTCTACGTATCCGGTTCCCTGGAAGCGTCCAGCCGGCTCGAGATCACACCCCGGGTCGGAGGCCGCATCGCGGAAATTGCGGTGGACATCGGGGATGCCGTGGAACCCGGCGACCTGCTGCTGAAACTGGATGCGGAGGAATTCCAACAGGAACTGCTGCAGTCGCAGGCGGAGCTCGCTGTCGCCCAATCGAGCCTGGCCGAGGCCCGGGAAAGTCTGAACGCAGCCCGCCGGGCGCTCGCACGAACACGCGAACTGCGCAGCCAGGGCATTGCCTCGGCCGCCGAACTGGAGGCCGCCGAAAGCCAGGCAGTCCTGCAGCAGACCCGCGTCGATCTTGCCCAGTCGCAGCTGCGCCAACGCACCGCCGCGCTGCGCAGTGCCGAGATCCGGGTGTCGTATGCCCGCATCGAGGCCGACTGGCAGGGCCATGGCACGCGTCACGTGGCGGAACGCATGGCGGACCCTGGTACCGTGATCAGCGTGAACACCGCGGTGCTCGCGTTGGTGGCGCTGGATCCCCTGCGCGCGGTCGCCCTCGTCACCGAAGCGGATTACGGCCGGCTGCGTACGGGACAGACGGTGCGCCTGCGCAGCGCCGCGTGGCCGGAGGACTTCTTCCACGGCACCGTGGCCCGGATTGCCCCGGAGTTCCGCGAGGCCTCGCGTCAGGCCCGCGTGGAAATCGAGGTGCCGAATGCCGACTCCCGGCTGCGCCCCGGCATGTTCGTTGAGATCGCGATCGACCTGGAACGCCGTGACCAGATGCAGTCGGTGCCCCGCGACGCCCTGTTGCAGCGGGCCACGGGCTTCGTGGTCTTCAGTATCGACACCGAGGTGGACCCGCCGATCGCGAGACGGCACCGGGTGACGCCGGGAATTCGCGACGGCGACTGGGTGGAGATCCTTGAACCCGAGCTGCCACGGACCGTCGTAACGCTCGGCCAGCACCTGCTATCCGACGGCAACCCGGTGCGGCTGCCCGCTTCCGGGGCCGGTCGGTCGAGTGAGGCGGAGTCCCAGCCCGATCCGGCGCAGCCAGCACGATGAATCCCGCCCGGCTGACCGTCCACCGCCCCGTGATGACGGGTATGGTCACCCTGATCGTGATCCTGCTCGGGCTCTCGGCGCTGAACCGCCTCCCGGTGGACCTGCTGCCGGATATCACCTGGCCGGTGCTGACGGTCACGACTTCCTACACCAACGCCGGTCCCGAGGAGGTGGAACAACTGGTGACCCGGCCCATCGAGCAGACTGCGGCCGCGATCACCGGGGCACAACGGATCGATTCCACGTCGGCCGAGGGCAACAGCAACGTGCGGGTGCGCTTTGCCTGGGGCACCGAACTCGGCGAGGCCGTGGACGACCTGCGGGATCGACTGGCACGCATCGCCGACCAGCTGCCCGAGGACGCCGACCGCCCCCTGGTCCGTCGGTTCGACACGCAGGCCTCGCCGATCATGCTGCTGGGCGTGGGCAGCACGCTGGACCCGGTGCAGCTGCGCAGCCTGATCGACAGCCGCATCGGCCCCCGCCTGGAACGCATTCCCGGCGTAGCAGGGATCGACATCCGCGGCGGCCTGGAGCGGGAGATCCGGATCGAGGTCCTGCCGGAGCGGCTCCAGGCCCTCGGCATCGGTCTCGATACCGTGCGCACTGCCCTGCGCGATGCCAGCGTGGTCACCCCGGGCGGGCCGATCATCGAGGGCCGGCGCGAGTTCCGGCTGCGTACCCCGGCCCAGTTCGAGGATCTCGATCAGATCGCCCAGACCGTGGTGCACCGCGGCGACGGTGGCGCGATCCGCCTCTACCAGATCGCCGAGATCCTTGACACCCACCAGCGCGTGACCCGCCGTTACCGGGTCAACGACGAGGAAGGCGTGGTGCTGGCCATCCGCAAGCTGGCCGACGCCAATACCGTCGAGGTCGCGGGCGCGGTGCGCGCGGAGATCCGGCGCCTGAACCGCGACTTCCCGCAGGTGGCGATCCAGGTTGCCAGCGACGAGTCGGTCTACATCTCCCGCTCCATCGAGAACCTGGGGCGAGCGATCCTCTACGGCAGCGCACTGGCGGTGCTGGTGCTCCTGGCCTTTCTCCGCAACCTGCGTTTTACCCTGGTCGCCGCCGCCGCGATCCCGATCTCGGTGATCGCCACCTTTGGCCTGGTGTATTTTGGCGGCCTGACCCTGAATCTGATGACCCTGGGCGGTATCGCGCTCGGCGTGGGCCTGATGGTCGACAACGCGATCGTGGTGATCGAGAGCATTGCGCGCAATCGCGAGGAGCGCCCGGAACTGGGCGTCACCGAGGCCGCGGTCACCGGCACCGGTCAGGTCTCTTCGGCGATCGTCGCCAGTACCCTGACGACGCTGGCCATTTTCCTGCCGCTGTTCTTCGCCCAGGAACTGGCCGGCCAGTTGTTCAAGCCACTGGCCGCGGTAGTCGCGTTTGCCCTGGCCGTGTCGCTGATCGCCGCGCTGACCTTGGTCCCGATGCTGATGGCGCGGCCCGCGCTGCACTCGGGCCGGCCCCGGGCGCCGTCCCGCCTGCGCCTGGAGCGGCGCTATCTGCGGCTTCTGGAACCGGTATCCGCGCACCCCTGGTGGGTGGTGGCCGCGAGCCTCGCCCTGTTGCTGCTGGCGTTGCTGGGCTTCCGCGGCGTCGGCACCGAGTTCCTGCCGCCCACGGACGAGGGCGACGTACGGGTCAATATCGCCATGGAGCCGGGCACCCGGCTCGAGATCCTGGACGCGGTGATGCGGGAGATGGAGGCACAGGCGCACGCAACCGTGCCCGAGATCACCAACATGGTGACCAGCATCGGCGCCTCGGCCTTCCGGGCCGGTTCGCCTGCAGCCGCGAACATGCGCATCAGCGTGGGTCCCCGGGAATCCCGCGACCGCTCCAGCGAGGAGATCGCCGCCGACCTGCGCCGGGCCATCGGTCAGCCGCCGGGCGTCACCGTGCGGGTACGCGCCAGCAGTGGCATTTTCTTCCGCGGGTTCGGGGGCGGAGACGACGCCGAGCGCCTGTCCATCGATGTCCGCGGCTTCGACCGGCTGACCATGAACGCGGTCGCGGCCGAGTTCGGGCGGGTGCTGGAGGAGATCCCCGGCGTGACCGACGTCCGGCTGGGCGGCGACGGTGGCCAGCCGGAGTTTTCGACCCGCATCGACCGCGCCCGCGCCGCCGATCTTGGCGTCGATGTGCGCAGCATCGCCCAGACGATCGAGACCGCATTGGGCGGCTCCGGTGCCGGGCAGTTCCGTGCCGGCGGGACCGAGTCGCGCATCTGGGTGCAGATCCAGGATGCGGAGCAGCGCCGGTTGGACGAACTCCTGAACCTCACGGTGGTCGGCGGCACCGGCGAGCGCATCGCGCTGCGAAGCCTGGTGGAATTCGAACCGACCATCGGGCCGGACAGCATCCGGCGGCGCGAACAGGGACGGATCACCACCCTGTTCGCGAACATCGCCGGGCGGCCGCTGGGTGACGTCGCCGCCGATGTCCGCGACCGTCTCGGAAGCATTCCCCTGCCCGACGAGATCGACTTCCTGGTCAGCGGCGACGTCGAGGAACAGGAGGCGGCCTTCTCCGAGCTGATGCTCGGCACCGTACTCGCGGTGTTGCTGGTCTACATGGTCATGGCCAGTCTCTATGAATCGCTGCGCGACCCGTTGATCGTGATGTTCTCGGTGCCGCTCGCGGCGATCGGCGTGGTGCTCGCGCTGCTGGTGACCGACACCACGCTGAACGTGCAATCGCTGATCGGGGTGATGCTGCTGGTGGGCATCGTGGTGAACAACGCGATCCTGCTGGTCGACCGCATGGCGCGCCTGCACCGCGGCGAGGGGATGGCGGTACGGGAAGCGGTACTGCTCGCCGCGCGCCAGCGCCTGCGCCCGATCCTGATGACCACGCTGACCACGATCCTGGCGCTGCTGCCGCTGGCCCTGGGGGTGGGCGACGGCGGCGAGGCCCAGGCACCGATGGCGCGCGTCGTGATCGGCGGGCTGCTGTCATCGACGCTGATTACCCTGGTCCTGATCCCCTCGCTGTACCTGATCTTCCATCCGGAGCGTACGCCGGCGACCCACGCAAGGAGCAGTCATGCCTGAACCCGCGATGCCGAGCCACGCCTCCCCTCCCCGAGCACCTGCAGGGCGGAACGGGCACGGGGCCGTCGCATGCCGTTCCGTCGGCGGGTGCCACCGATGCGCCCAAGAATTCGGAAGCCGGCGCGGGACCGAGGAGACTGCCATTGTCCGCCGCGCGGGTTGCAGGAACGGGAAACGGCTGACCCAGGGTGTGCTGCGTCGATGGCTCCGCAGCCCGTCCGCACGGAGCCTGCCTTTCCGGCAGGTCGGCACTGCCGCGCTGCTGATCGGGCTCTGGCTGCTGTCGGGAACCGTCCCGGCCGAGCCGCTGCGTCTGTCGATACCACCGGAGACGACGCACGCCGACGCCAACCCGGCGACCGGCAGCGTACCGCTCTCGCTCGAGGATGCCGTCGCGATGGCGCTGGAGAACAACCGCGGGCTGCGTGCCGAACGCCTGCGGCCGGCCATCCAGGGCACCTTCGAGGCCCAGGAGCGGGCCCGTTTCGACCCGGTGGCGTTCGCCGAACTGGAGGTGGCACGGGACCGTAGCGTGCGGCAGTTCCAGGAGATCCAGGTCGAGGAGACCTTCCGCTCCGAACGCGAGCGTGTCGAGGCAGGCCTGCGCCAGAACCTGCCCACGGGCACCGAAGTCACGCTGTCGGTGCGCGGCAACCGGGCCGAGAGTTCGCGTGCGAGCGAGCAGTTCACCGGCCGCGGCGGCCTCAGCCTGACCCAGGCCCTGCTGCGCGGCGGTCGCATCGAGTCCAATCTCGTGCGCCTGCGTCAGGCCGGCCTGGATGTCACGGCCTCCGAGTACGAACTGCGGGGCTTCGTCGAGACCCTGGTCGCCGACGTCGAATCAGCCTACTGGGAACTGGTGCTGGCCGCGGAAGAAATCGCGATCCTCGAGGATGCCCTGCGGGTCGCGGAGCAGCAGCTGGAGGAGACGCGGGGCCGGATTCGCGCCGGAGATCGACCGGAGACCGAGGCGATTGGGGCCAGCGCCGAGGTCGCACTGCGCCGCCAGGGCCTGATCGATGCGCGCAGCGCGCTGGCCCGCAGCGAGGACCGGCTCTCGCGCCTGATCCGCGCTCCCGGCAGCGACTGGGACCAGGGCTTCAGAGCGACCAGCCCCGCGGCGCCGGAGGCCTACGAACTGGAACTGGTCGCCCTCTATATCGAGCTGGGACGCGATTACCGCAGCGACCTGAACGAGACCCGCCTGCGGCTGCAGCGCAACGAGCTCGAGGTCGTACAGACGCGCAACGGGTTGTTGCCCCAGCTGGATTTCTTTCTCACCCTGGGCGGGTCAGGGTTTGCCGACAGCTTCGGCGCGGCGGTGCGGGGCAGCCAGGGCGATGGTTACGACCTGGCTGCCGGACTGCGCTTCGAGCTACCCCTGGGCAACCGCGCGGCCCAGGCGGGGTTGAGCCGCGCCCGCCTGACCCGCGCGCAGACACGCGAGGTCCTGCACAATCTGGAGCAACTCGCAATGCAGGACATCCGCGCAGCCTGGTTCGACGCGGACCAGGCCCGCGCCCAGATCCAGGCCCGCACCGAGACGTTGACGCTCCAGGAAGAACTGCTGCGGGTCGCGGAGATCCGTTTCCGGGTCGGAGCGGGAACCGGCCTCGAGGTCGCGCAGGCCCAACGCGACCTGCTGGAAAGTCAGCTCAGCCGCCTCGTTGCCAAGATCCGTTATCGCCAGGCTCGCACCGACCTCCTGCGCCAGAGCGGCACCCTGCTACTGCACCGCGGGATCGAGACGCCGGGGCAGGAACCGATCCCATTCTGACGTCCCCGCCGGCGTCATTGATTCCCGGAAGCCTCCACGGAACCCTGTGTCACCCCGACTCTGTGCCTCGCTCCGGCCGCACGGGCGGCACGGGCGGTCATTCGGCCTCGGCCAGCGCGTCCTTGACCCGTTGCCGCATGTAGGCGATGTGCAGGCGCAGGTTGTAGAACTCTTCCATGTAGGACAGAGGGACCTCGGTTGCCGAGACATCCTGGTCCAGGCGCTCGAGCAGCGCCAGATCGCTCTCCAGCCTTGCCCGAGGCACGCCGCGCTGGACGATCTCCTCGTCGATGACCCTGATCTGGCGGTACCAGCGGAAGATCCGGCGCCGGACGCTCCATTGCAGCGCCGCCGGCGCTATGCGGAACAACGGGATGATCACCGTCAGCAGCGGAATGATCAGGATGGCGAGACGATCCAGCAGCGACGCCGCCCAGAACGGCAGGTGGCGGTGCAGGAAATTGGGGCCGCGCTCGAAGAAATACCGGGCATCCTCGCCGACGGGGATATCCGTGTAGTCGAGGGACGGAAACTCGTTCCCGGTACCGACGAGGTGGATGGTCCGGTCCCGCTGCGCCGCCTCGATCAGCAACTGAACCACGCTGCGATGGGTGTCCCTGCGCACGACGATGTAGGTCGCGGGCGCCACCATGCGCAGGTCGGCGGGAGGAAGGTTGAGGCCCGGGTCGGCGACACCCTCATAGAGGGTGACGGACGACAGATACGGCAGCCTGCGGGCAAAACTGCGCGCCTGCGAGAACTCGACCAACCCGAGGCCGTCGGTGGCCAGCATCTGCCGCACCAGGGGCGCCTGCGGCGCCATGACGAAGGCAGCGGCGTCGATGGTTCCGGCCCGCAGGGCCTCCACGGCCGCGGCACCGCCCAGAGACAGCAATTCCGTCCCTGTCTCGGTCAGCCGCTCGTCCAGCCCGATCTCGGCCAGCAGCGCTTTCACCAGACTCCGGGTGCCGCTGCCCTCGGCACCGATGGCGATCCGCATGCCCACCAGGGCCTCGAGGCGATCCGCTGCTCCGTCACCACTCTCTGCGCCGATGCGGTCCTGCCGGTAGAACAGGAACAGAGGCTCGAAGGCGATGCTGACCACCGCCTCCAGTTGCAGCCCGCCCGCTGGGGGAGCGGTACCCCCCTGCACCAGCGCGGCATCGACCTCCCCCGCGAGCAGAAGATCCCAGTTTTCCATCGAACCCGCGGTGACCACCGGCTCCAGGCGCATGCCCTTTTCGGCAAACCAGTCGCGATAACGGCTTCCGACCTGCTCGTAGGCGCCTCCGGGTGCTCCGGTGGCGAAACGCACCTCCGTGGGAGGCGCCGGTTCCACGAACTGCCAGGCGATGACCAGGGCAATCATCCCGGCAAGAGCCGCCAGGCTCCAGATCAGCAGGCCGGTCATCTGGCTGCCCGGGACATTCCTCCACCCAGCCACCTTGTGGATCTCGGTCATCGCTCCGCCTTTTGCCGGCTCCCGCGGCGAGTGTGGTAACGCCATACGGGAAGCCTACAGCATAGCGGGCCGCAATTGGCGGCGGCCGGGGGGTGCGCCGACCCGCCGGCTTCCGCTATCCTCCCCGTCTTGACCCGCCGCCCACGGTCCGACCGGGACGACGCCCTCATCCACCACCAGGCAACTGCAGAATCGGGATCCAACAATGAAAAAGACCCTGTGGCTGGCCGGCCTCGTGACCGGCATCATGGCGCTTACAGTGTCCGCGAGTGCGGGGCCGGTGACGCCGGCGCCGAACGCTGCCAACCTGCAACTGGCCTCGGTACACGCCGCGATCGCGCCGCTGTCGTCCAATGCGCTCCTGTACGAGAAGTTCGCGGACAGCCCCGCCCCGATCGCCTCGGTGACCAAGCTGATGACCGCGATGGTCGT